>DAINRP010000053.1:0-14764 GCA_036741755.1 Gemmatimonadales bacterium | reverse complement strand
CCGGCCAAGAAGGTGGCGCTCGCACTCACCCACCTGATCCGCACCCAGTTCCCCGGCGACTCGATCCGGTGCGTGCTGTTCCACGACACCGCCGAGGAGATCCCGCTCGCGGCGCTGCCGTCGGTGCAGGTCGGGCCCTATCACACGAACACCGCGGAGGGGCTGACGCTCGCCCGGCGGATCCTGATGGCGCAGAAGAAGGACATGCGCCAGATCATCATGATCACTGATGGCAAGCCTTCGGCGATGACGCTTCCCGATGGCCAGGTCTACGTGAACTCGGTCGGCCTCGACCCGCGGATCCTGGAGGCGACCTACCGGGAGGTGGCGAACTGCCGGCGGTCCGGCATCATGATCAACACCTTCATGCTCGCCCGCGAGCGCTCGCTGATCGAGTTCGTGAAGAAGGTGTCGGAGATCTGCCGTGGCAAGGCCTACTTCACCAGCACGATGACGCTGGGCCAGTTCATCCTGATGGACTTCATGAAACGGAAGACGCGGCGGGTGTCGTGACAACGGCTGGCGGCCAAGGCATGCCTTGGCCGCCCTGCCTAATTCTACCGCGTCACCACCCGCTTCACCGATTCTCCCGCCGCAATCGACGCATTGCCGTCCGCCATCCCGTTGATCAGCGCCAGCGTCTCGATCGGGATCACCGACGGGTATTGCCGATTGAACTCGGAGAGCGTCATCGCTTTCGAGACCTTCACGACCGACAGGCGGTTCGGCTTGATGCTCAGCGCGGCCGGATCCGTCAGCCGGCGGAAGCTGCCGACAAACGCGCGGAAGGTCTGGTCGTACACCTGCGGCGCCTGATTCGTCAGGCCGAGCAGTTGATAGGTGGTGCCGCCGTAGCTGATGTAGGCGGCGAGCCCGTTGATGGTGCTGCCGTCCTGGTTCTGCGCGCTGAACGGGGCGAGCGCCGCCTGATTGCCGTTGATCGTGGTCTGGCTGGTGCGGCCGGGCGTAATCCCCTGCTGCCCCAGGAACTGCTGCAGCGCCTCCGAGGGCGCCGCCTGACCCGCGAGGCCGAGCTGCACCTGCGCGTCACCCTGCGGGCTCTGACCGACCACCGATGATGGCTGGTTCAGAGTCTTCCATCCCTGCGGGAAATCGAGCACGAAGGCGAGATCCGGGTGCAGGAACTGGGCACCCTTGAAGTATCCCTGCCGCGGGTTGTCGCCGAAGACCATGCCGTCGATCGTCCGCAGGAACTGATCCCGGTTCACCTTCGTGCCGTCGAGCGGCGCGGTGACCCGGGCGAGCCGGGCCTTGGTGGCCTCGATGCGATTGCCCGGATCGGGGTGCGTCGACTGCCACTCCGGGATGCGCTGGCCCGCCTGCGCGCTGATGCGCTGCAGGACGGCGAACATGTCCACCATCTTCCGGACGTCGTACCCGTCGTTGAGCGAGTAGCGGAAACCGAGCCCGTCGGCCTGCGATTCGTCGTCCCGGCTGTACTTGAGGAAGAGCACGCCGACCGCCTGACTGATGAGGCCGAGGTTCTGGGCGATCTTGTCGCTGGCGATGGCTCCCGCCACCATCCCGATCTGCGCGACCTGCTGCCGGCTCATCTGCTGGACCGAGTGCTTGGCGGTCACGTGTCCGATCTCGTGGCCCAGCACCGTGGCCAGTTCCGCCTCGGAGTTCATGTGCGTCAGGATGCCGCGGGTCACGAAGATGAATCCCCCAGGCAGCGCGAAGGCGTTGACGGTGGGATCATCCATGACGGTGAAGGTCCACGGCAGATTCGGGCGCTCGGTCCCGGCCGCGAGTTCCTTGCCGAGTCGGCTGACGTAGGTCTGCACGCCGGAGTCGGGATAGACGCCCATCTCCTGCGACACCTGGCCGGCATACTGCCGCCCCATCGCGATCTCCTGACTCTCCGAGACGAGCGAGAGCTCGTTCTTGCCGGTGACGGGATTGCGGGCGCAGGTGGAAAGGGCAACGCCGAGGAAGAGCGCGATCGTGGCACGAGCGACGGGCCTGACGGGGACGGTGGTACGCACGGGATCCTCTTCTCTGGTCCGGAGCAGTCGCCCCGGACTCAGCTCCGGGCGCGGTTGGTCATCAGCATCTCCCGGACGCGTTCCAGCAGCATCGAGGGAGTGAACGGCTTCTGCAGGTACTCCGCGCCGCGTGCGAGAATCCCGGAGGCGCCGGTCGCTTCGTTGGCGTAGCCGGAGACGAACAGGATGGGGAGCCCGGGCCGCGACGCGGTGATGCGGTCGGCCAGCTCCCGTCCGCCCATCCGGGGCATGATCACGTCGCTGACCATCAGATCGATCGCGCTGGGGAAGCCGCCGCTGACCCGAAGCGCTGCTTCTCCGTCTTCCGCGACCAGCACGCTGTATCCGGCCCGCCGCAGGGTCCGGCAGACGAGGTCACGCACCAGTTCCTCGTCTTCGACCACCAGGATGACGCCGCCGGTCTCCGGCGCCGGCTTCTCGCGAGAGTCGGGCAGCAGGTCCCCCGGCTGCTCGTGGACCCTCGGCAAGTATACTCGCACAGTTGTGCCCGAACCGGGAGTGCTCTCAAGGAGGACTCCGCCCTCGCTCTGTCGGACGATCCCGTAAACCGTGGAAAGACCCAGCCCCGTCCCCTTGCCCTGCGCCTTGGTGGTGAAGAAGGGATCGAAGGCGCGGCGGCGGGTGGCCTCGTCCATGCCGGTGCCGGTGTCCGCCACGGTCAGGCAGACGTGTGGGCCGGGTGCAACATCCCGGGGAGCACCGTCGAGTGCCTGGTCGACTTCGACGGGCGCGGTGGAGATCGTGATCGTGCCCCCGTCCGGCATCGCATCGCGCGCGTTGACCACGAGGTTCAGCAGCACCTGCTCGATCTGGCCTCGATCGACCCGGACGAAGCTCTCGCCGGGCGAGTGCTGGATCACCAGCCGGACGTCTTCCCCGATGAGCCGCCGAAGCATCGCGCCGAGCCGGTCCACCACCAGTGGCAACTCCAGCACCTGCGGCGCGAGGATCTGCTGGCGGCTGTAAGCGAGCAGCTGCCGGGTCAGGGCCGCGGCCCGTTGCGCCGCCCGGGTGATCTCCTCCGCGTCCTCATGGGCCGGGCTGCTGGAAGGCAGATAGTCGGTCAGAGCCTCGGCGTAGCCGCTGATCGCGGTCAGCAGGTTGTTGAAGTCATGCGCGACCTCGCCGGCGAGCTTGCCGACGGCCTCCATCTTCTGCGCCTGACGGAGCTGTTCCTCGAGCCGCTTGCGCTCCGTGATATCCGAGACGGCGCCGTCATAGTACTGGATGTTGCCGTCCACGCCCTTCACCCCGGTGCTGCTGACCAGCGCCCAGAAGGAACTTCCTTGTCGAAGTATCCGCGATCGCGATCACCCGCAGGAGCACCGCACGCCGTTCCGGGGCGGCGTAGAGCCGCGCCGACGACAACTGCAGCATCGCCTCTGGTGAGTCGTAACCGAACATGCGGGCGAAGGCGACGTTGACGTAGAGCAGCCCGCGCGTCGGGGTGCTGCGAAACAGCCCTTCGTTCACGTTGCGGTTGATCGAAGCGAGCAGGTCCTCCCGTCGCTCTCGCTCGATCGCGATCCCCGCGAGCGCGCCGGCGCGTTCCACGATGGCAAGTTCGGCCTCGGAGGGCGATCGGGGCTCCCGGTAATAGACGGCGAAGGTGCCGAGCACGTCGCCTGATCCGGAACGAATGGGCTGCGACCAGCAGGCCCGGAGCCCGTGGGTCGCGGCCAGGGCGCGGAACTCGGTCCACAGCGGATCGGTCGCGATGTCGGCGACGATGACGCGCTCGTTGCGGAAGGCCGCCGTGCCGCAGGAGCCAACGGCGGGCCCGATCTCGAGGCCTTCGATGGCCGCGTTGTAGGCGTCCGGGAGCGATGGCGCGGCCGCCACGTGGAAGTGGCTGCCTTCGAGGATCAGGACCGAGCAGAGGCCGCCCGCGAGCTGGGCCTCCAGGCCGCGGACCAGTGCATCGAGCACCTCGGAGGTCTGGCGCCCGGTCGCGATCGACTCGAGCACGTTCGCCTGCCACTCCATCATCATTTCTGTGCGCTTTCGGTCGGTGATGTCGCGTACCAGCGCCAGCACCTCGCGGTCACCAAGGCGCACGTATCGCGCCTCCCTGACCCGGCCGTGGACGGTATACTCGATCGGCAGCGCAGGCGCGCCGGCAATGGCGCGATGGATCAGCTCGCGCATCTGCGGAGCCGATTCGGGGACCACCTCCTCGAGAGTCCGCCCAATCAGCTCCTCCCGCGGAATCGTGACGATTGCACCGGCGGGGACGAACATGTCGAGGTAGACACCCTCGGCGTTCAGGACGTAGGTGATGTCGGGGAGGATCTGCTGGAACGCCTCCCGCAGCGTGTCGCTCCGCAGGCCCTGGACAAAGGCGGCCCGCCGTTCCCCCAGCAGCGCGCCCAGTACCAGCGGTATGGCCACGAGGGAGAGTTCGAACGCCTGGAGGGCGTCGAGCGGGTGCTGCACCTGCGACTCCAGGAACGGTCCCACCCCATGCGTCGATCCGTAGGCCACCAGCACTGCCGCGAGTGCGGCGGTAGACGCCGCTCCCCGCGGGCCGAAGCGGACGGCGGCGTACATCGCCACCGGCAGCGTCAGATACAGCAGGACCATCCCGAGCGGGCCGGGATCGGCGACGGTCATCACCAGCCAGACGAGGCCCGTCATGGCCGCGACGATCGCCAGCGCTTCGAGCAGGATCCAGATCCGGAACGACGAGAGCCGGCAATCGAGCCAGGTGCCGATGAGCGGCACGACGACGAGCAGCGCCAGCGCGTTCATCCGCCACCAGCCATCCCAGCCGGAATTGAACGCCATCTGCTGGGCTGGCCCCGGGATACTCCGACCGATCCAGCTGAAGAGAATGCTGGCCATCGGAGCGACAATCGCCGCCGCAATCAGGCCCGCCGCGTCCCGCAGCCGGGCGAAGGTCGGCAGCACGCCGAACTGCCGGAGCACGAGCGCGCCAAGGACCGCCTCCGCGGTGCTCCCGAGCGCCGCGGGGAGGATGACGCTGACGTCGTACCCGATCATCAGGCGCTGCAGAATCGTGGCCAGTGCAACGACCCACCAGGCCTCCAGCCCGAGAATCCAGAGCCCGGCCACCGCCACCCCGGTGGGCAGCCAGATGATGGACTGGGTGATCGTGGGACTCGCTCCCTCGCGCACCAGGGCGGCGCCCAGGAGCGCGGCCAGAAAGAGCAGCGCGCGCCAGGGCGTCAGGGCGGCAAAGCGGTTCCTCGGCGTGATTCCCATTCCCTCAATCTTCGGCATCTACCCCCGCGAGCCAGAGGGGAGTCCCACAATGAGATGGCCGGCACGGGAATCCGTACCGGCCATCCTGGCTGCTGGAAGCCTTCAGGGTTACATCGCCGGCTGGCCGCCGGGACGGGACTCGAGCTCATCGGCCAGGGCGTGGGCATCGTAGACCCGGCGGAGCGCGTGCACGATCGCCCGGGAATCCACCCAGACTGACCGCGCGACCCGCTCCGTGAAGAGGAACCGGTTCGGCAGCATCTCGATATTACCGTCGAAGATCAGCCCCACTACCTCGGCATCCCGGTTGATGACCGGGCTGCCGGAGTTGCCGCCGATGATGTCGTTGGTTGACGCGACATTGAACGGGGTGTCCGGAGCAAGCGAGTCGCGCCGCTCCTTCCAGCGCGGAGGCAGATCGAATGGCGGCTGACCGCCGAAGACGGAGGCCCGCTCGTACAGCCCGTTGAACGTCGTGTACGGGGCCGCGATGCTGCCATTCATCGGGTAGCGGCGCACCTCGCCATCCGAGATGCGGAGGCTGAATGTGGCGTCCGGCGCGACCTGGTTTCCAAATACCGCAAGCAGGGCGCGGGCGACCTGCTCGTTCGCCTGCGCCTCGCGATCGTTCAGGTCGTTGACCTCGCGGATCATGGCCCGGTCGAGGGGATCGATCACCCGGGCCAGCTGGATGAACGGGTCGGAGGAGGGGGTCGTGGTCACGGCCCCACCCTGGGCGAGCGACTTCCGGGTGTCTACCGACGTGATCGTCGCGGCGTCCACCATGGCGCTGGCGGCGGCGGCAGGTGTGCGCCCCTGGAGCGCCTGACGGACGACCGGGTCTCCGGCGGGCAGTTCACGCTGCATCGCCGTGAGGTAGGCAGTGAGGAGCGCCTTCTCCTGCACCAGGTCGATCGGCTGATCGGAGAAGAGGACCCGCTCCAGGTTCGCCTTGTTCGCGTCCTGGTAGGGCGGGAGCCGCGACGAATCGGGCTTGGCCGTCTCGACCGGGTAGCGCACCGTGCCCATGGCGAGGCTCAGCAGCCGTGAGCCATAGGCCCCGCTGCCGTAATAGCGGCGCCGCACATCGATCATCTTCCGGCGGGCGCTGACATCGCTGATCGTCGTCCACGCCTTACCGTATTGGCGCTTGAGATCGGGGCTGGCATCCACCCTGGCCCGGAAACCACGCTCCCAGTCCTTCTTGTGCGCCATCAGCCGGGGATCGAGCAGGCCGGCCTGGTAGCCGAGAATCGCCTTCCGCGAGTTCTCGAGGCCGAAGATCTGGTTGCGCAGCGCCTTGCCGCGCGCGGTATCGGCGGAGAGTGCGTGGAAGGTCTCGATCTGCCGGTGCAGCGCATCGAGCTGGGCGGGATACTGCACGTCCCGGAGGAACTCCAGCTGAGCCATCGTGTTGAGGCGCCCGGTGGATCCCGGATTGCCGACAACGAAAGTGAGGTCGCCCTCAGTTGTGCCGCTGCGGCTCCAGACGAAGTGGTGCGGGGTGGCGGCGGGCTTGCCATCGACGTAGGCCCGCACGAAGCTCATGTCCAGATTCCAGCGCGGATAGGTGAAGTTGTCCGGGTCCCCGCCGAAGAAGGCGATCTGACCCTCCGGAGCGAACACCAGCCGCACATCCTTGTACCGATGGAAGCGATAGAGCTTGTACTGCCCGCCACGGTACATCGTCACCACCTGACAGGCAGCCTCCGGTTCCGTGGCCCCGCATTCGTCCTCGATCGCCTTGATGACCTTCGCCCGCTGGGTCGCGGCGGTCTTCGCGTCGGCCGTCGGCGACGCGGACCGGCCCACCCGGTCGGTGACGTCGGTGATCTGCTGCAACTGGTCGAGGAAGAGGCCCTGGCAGGCGCGTTCGTCCTCCCGTCTGGCGGCATAGAAGCCGTTGGTGAGGAAGTCCTCCCCCGCCTTGGTGGATGATTCTATGCAGGCCCGGGCGCAATGGTGATTCGTCATGACCAGGCCGTCGCCGGACACGAACGACGCGGTGCAGCCGTTGCCGTAACGCAGCGCGGACAGCCGCACGTGCTCGAGCCAGCCGTCGGCGGGTGAGAAGTTGTAGCGCTTCGCCCAGTACTCACGGGGCGGCACGTCGAAGGTCCACATCTTCCCGGTCTCGAGTCCGGGATACTCGCCTTCCAGGACATCCTGGGCGCGGAGGGCGGCCGGAACGAGGAGGAGGAGCGTGAGCAGGGCGGCACGGAGAATACGCATGGGATGACGGTGGTTCAGGGTGAGGTGAAACGCGAACGCGCCGGAAAATAAGCGGGCGCGCACCACGGTGCGCGCCCGGGAATGAAGGAGGGATGAAGACGGCGCGAGAACGTTCAACCCCTGGGCCAGAGCCAGCCGAAGGCGCCGGCGGTCATCAGCCCGTAAAGGAGGCTGTCGGCGATGTCCTTCATGGCGACACTCCACGGCTTGCCGTACCAGATCGTGGCCGGAACCTGCCCGCCGGCGTACGCGAGGAAGCTGATCGTGCCGGCGACCTGGAAAACCTTGAGATAGTCGGTACCGAGTGGCAGCGTCCGCGAACTGACGTAGGCGACGAAGAATGCGATCACCAGATTGAACACCGCCCACGCACCGATCTGCGGGCCGATGCTCGGCGCGCCATTCTTCATCACGTACATCAGGCCCACCGGGCCTTCGATCCACTTCTGTGCCACCTCCGGCTTGGCCATCTCTTTCGGATCAAGACAGTGGGGGAGGATGTACTGCCCCGGTGACGGGCTGCCGGCACGGATCGCCGCGCGCACCTGGTCCTCGTTGGGAAGTTTGCGGTAGTCGCTGTTGTGCCACTTGAGCACCATGTGGATGAGTGTACTCGTCACCTGCACCAGCAGAGCGGCGAGTAGAATGGGTGCCCACAGCTGCATCAGAGACGGCATGCGTCGGCTCCTGGTGAGGGGGAGAGGTCTGCTCCGATCTACAGCGCGTCGCAGGTTCGTCAAGAGCGCGCCGGCGGGTCGACAGCGGATCCCTCAGCCAGGCTCTGGGGCGTCCCCCGCCGGCCGGCGGCGCATCTGCAGGCAAAGCCAGGCGCCGAAGCCCAGCGAAAGCAGGAGCACCAGCACGGCAGACCCACGCGTGAGGCTCGCGATCCGGGTGTCGTATTGAAGCGCGTTGAAGCGGCCGAGCAGCCAGGCCCAGTCATGCACCGAGTCCTCGCCGAAGCCGACCAGATCGAGATCGAACGCACGCGCGTCCCCGATGTACCGCGCGAGGTCGAGGAGACTCGAGCCAAGCCAGGCCCCGGCCCCGGCAATCCCGAAGAAGTCGCGATAATGATAGAAGACGAAACCGGCAGCCACGGGAATCAGCAGCTGATTGAGGCTCCCGCCGGCGACGGCCATGAACTCGCCGAAGAAGGCGAAGAGCAGGTGACCAAACTCGTGGGCCCCGAAGGTGATCCCGCCGAACAGCCCTCCCGCCTCCGGATCAACAAAGTGGCGGCGGCCGTCCCAGGCGAGATAGAGCAGCAGCGGGACTCTCCACTGCCACCACCGGCCCCGTGCCCACCCAGCGGCGTCAGCGAA
The DNA here is from genome assembly GCA_036741755.1 of Gemmatimonadales bacterium. GTDB lineage: Bacteria > Gemmatimonadota > Gemmatimonadetes > Gemmatimonadales > GWC2-71-9 > JADJOM01. Next base: position 5,952 of record DAINRP010000053.1, on the reverse strand, counting down.
GAAGCCCCTCAGCCCTTGCATCCGCGACTCCTTTGACGATTGACGAACCCTTCATCAAGCACACCTAGCGCCTCTCCGTGGCGCCCGATAGCTTGGGACGTTCCGTGTGAGACCCTGTCCCGTCGGTATCCCGCCGCGAGTGAGCGAACGCATGGAGACGACCCTGCTGGCCGGTGAAGCAGGTCCGGTCGTGCTGCTGAACGGCGGCGGCCGCTCTCCCTTTTTGCTCATCTGCGAGCACGCGTCGAACCGGTTACCGAAGGTGCTTGGGACCCTCGGGCTGGCGGCGTCCGAGCTGGAGCGCCATATCGCGTGGGACATCGGAGCCGAAAACGTCGCCCGCCAGCTTTCGCGGCTGCTCGATGCGCCCCTCGTGCTGCAACGCTATTCGCGGCTCGCCTACGACTGCAACCGTCCGCCCGATTCGGCCGAGGCGATGCCGGAGGTCAGCGAGACCACCAATATTCCCGGCAACCGGAATCTGTCCCCCGCCGAAAGATGGGCGCGCATCAGCGAAATCTACCGGCCGTTTCACGGTTCGGTGGCTGAGGTGCTTGACCGCCGGGCCGCGGACGGCGTCGGATCGCTGGTAGTATCGATTCACAGCTTCACGCCCGTCTACAAGGGCAAATCACGCGCCGTGGAGCTCGGCATCCTGCACGACCGGGACACCCGGCTTTCGGCCCGGCTCATTGACCGGTTTCCTGGGGTGGATGCGCGCCTCAACGAGCCCTATGGCCCGGAGGACGGGGTGCTGCACACGCTCAATCTTCATGCGGCACCCCGCAGCCTGCAACATGCCATGCTCGAGATCCGCAACGATTTCATTTCCACCGCACCGGGACAAGCCGAGTGGGCGCAGCTCCTGTCGGTACCGCTCAACCACGCAGCCACGACGTAGCCAGGGAGAGCCATGATGGCCATCGGAATGCTGACGCTCGACGAGTTGAAAAAGGAGATCGGCGCGGGCACGATCGACACGGTCGTCGCCGCCATGGTGGACCTGCAGGGCCGGCTCATCGGCAAGCGCTTCCACGCGCAGTTCTTCGCCGATGGCGCGTATGAGGAAACCCACGGCTGCAATTACCTGCTCGGCCTCGACATCGAGATGGAGCCGGTCCCCGGGTACAAGGCGACGGGCTGGGAAAAGGGATACGGCGACTTCGTGCTGAAACCCGACATGGCGACCCTGCGGCGCATTCCGTGGCTGCCCGGCACCGCCCTCGTCCTCTGCGACGTGCTCGATCATCACACCCATGAAGACGTGCCGCACTCACCGCGCGCCATCCTGAAGAAGCAGCTGCGGCGCCTGGAGGCCATGAAGCTCAAGGCCTACATGGCCTCCGAACTGGAGTTCTTCCTGTTCGACGACAGCTACGAGATCGCCAACCAGAAGGGCTACCGGAACCTCAAGACCAGCGGATACTACATCCAGGACTACCATATCCTGCAGACGACCAAGGAAGAAGTCGTCATGCGCGCCATCCGCAACGGCCTCCACGGCGCCGGCATCCCGGTCGAGAACTCCAAGGGCGAATGGGGCCCGGGCCAGGAAGAGATCAACGTCCAGTACTCCGACGCGCTGGACATGGCCGACCGGCACGCGATCATCAAGAACGGCTGCAAGGAAATCGCCTACGGCCTCGGCAAAGCCATCACCTTCATGGCCAAGTGGGACTACGGCATGGCCGGCAGTTCCTCGCACATCCACCAGTCGCTGTGGTCGGCGGACGGAAAGTCGCCGCGGTTCTTCGACAAGGCGGGTGAGCATGGCATGTCGAAGACAATGAAGCACTATCTCGCCGGCCAGTTGCAGCACGCCGGCGAGATCACCTACTTCCTCGCGCCGTACGTCAACTCCTACAAGCGCTTCATGGCGGGCACCTTCGCGCCGACGCGCGCCATCTGGAGCTTCGACAACCGGACGGCCGGGTATCGGCTGTGCGGTGCCGACAGCAAGGCCATTCGCGTGGAATGCCGGGTTGGCGGCGCGGACCTGAATCCCTACCTCGCCTTCGCCGCGCTGCTCGCCGCGGGTCTCGACGGGATCGAGAAGAAACTGCCGCTCGAGCCGGCCTTCTCGGGTGATGCCTACGATCCCGCGAAGAAGCTCCGCGAGATTCCCAAGACCCTGCGGGAGGCGACCGCACTGCTCGACGGCTCCAGGCTGCTGCGCGGCGCAATGGGGGACGACGTCATCGACCACTACGTGCATACGGCGAAATGGGAGCAGTTCGAATTCGACCGGCGCATCACCGATCTGGAGCTGAAGCGCGGCTTCGAGCGCTACTGAGGCGAGCCATGACTGAATCGATCAAGTGCATCTCCCCGGTGGACGGCCGGGTCTATGTCAGCCGGCCGGTCGCCACCAAGAAGCAGATCGCCGCCATGTTCCAGGCGGCGCACGCGGCGCAGGACAAGTGGAAGCGGCTGCCGATCGCGGAGCGTGCCGCCTACTGCACCGCCGCCGTCGATGCGATGCTCGCCATGAAGGCGGAGATCGTGCCGGAACTCGCCTGGCAGATGGGCCGGCCGGTGCGCTATGGCGCCGGCGAACTGCGCGGTTTCGAGGAGCGCGCCCGCTACATGATCGCCATCGCCGGGCAGGCGCTCGCGGACATCGACCCCGGACCGAAAGAGGGCTTCGTGCGCTACATCAGGCGCGAGCCGCTCGGCGTGGTGCTGACCATCGCGCCGTGGAATTATCCCTACCTCACCGCGGTCAATTCGGTCATCCCGGCGCTGATGGCGGGCAATGCGGTCGTGCTGAAACATGCGGCCTCGACCCTGCTTGTAGCCGAGCGCTTCCAGCAGGCATTCGACAAGGCGGGCCTGCCGAAGGGCGTGTTCCAGCACCTGGTAGTCAACCACCAGCAGGCCGCCGACATCATTTCGGGCGGCCAGGTGAACATGGTGTGTTTTACCGGATCGGTGGCGGGCGGGCAGGCGATCGAGCAGGCGGCCGCCGGCCGGTTCATCAATGTGGGACTCGAGCTGGGCGGCAAGGATCCGGCCTACGTGAGGCCGGATGCCAACATGGCTCACGCCATCGAGAACCTGGTGGACGGAGCCTTCTTCAATTCCGGCCAGAGCTGCTGCGGCATCGAGCGCATCTACGTCCACAAGAAGGTGTGGGGCGACTTCATCGACGGGTACGTCGAGCTCACCAAGAAGTATGTGCTCGGCTCACCGCTCGATGAGGCAACCACGCTCGGCCCGATGGTAAAGGCCGATGCCGCGGATTTCGTGCGCAAGCAGATCCGGTCCGCCCTCCGCGCCGGCGCGAAGGCCCATATCGATCCCAAGTCGTTCGCGATGGACAAGACGGGCACACCCTACATGGCCCCACAGGTACTCACCGCCGTCAACCACCGGATGAGCGTGATGGTGGAGGAGAGCTTCGGCCCCGTGGTCGGCATCATGAAGGTGTCCGACGACGCCGAGGCGATCGGCCTCATGAACGATTCGCCCTACGGATTGACGGCCGCGATCTGGACGGAGGACGTCGACGCGGCCCGGAAGATCGGCGACGAGATCGCGACCGGCACCGTCTTCATGAACCGCTGCGACTATCTTGATCCGGCGCTGACGTGGACCGGCGTCAAGGATACCGGCCGCGGCGCCACGCTGTCGCTGCTCGGATACGACGCATTGACCCGACCCAAGAGCTACCACTTCCGGACCCGGACATGACGATCCCCAATCGCAATCTGAATTATCCGACGGCCATCAAGTTCGGTGCGGGCCGCATCAAGGAACTCGCCGATCACTGCAGGGCGTCCGGCATCATGCGGCCGCTGTTCGTCACCGATCCGGGCCTTGCGGCGATGCCGATGGTCCAGGCGGTCGTGGAAGACGTGAGGCGGGCCGGCCTCGACATCAAGGTCTTCTCCGATGTGCGACCCAATCCGGTCGAGGCCAACGTCATCGAGGGCGTGAAAGCCTTCACGGCCGGCCAGCACGATGGCGTGGTGGCCTTCGGCGGCGGCTCGGCGCTCGACATCGGCAAGATGGTCGCGCTGATGCACGGCCAGCACATCTCCGTCTTCGAGCTCGAGGACGTGGACGACTGGTGGACCCGGGCCGACGCCTCCAGGATCTCGCCCATCATCGCGGTGCCGACCACCGCAGGCACCGGCTCCGAAGTGGGCCGCGCCGGCGTCGTCACCCATCCGGTCACCCACGAGAAGAAGATCATCTTCCACCCGGCGATCATGCCCAAGGTGGCGATCCTCGACCCCGAACTCACGGTCGGGCTGCCGCCGAAACTGACGGCGGCGACCGGCATGGACGCGATGGCCCACAATCTCGAGGCCTATTGCGCGCCGGCCTATCATCCGCTCTCGGCGGGGGTGGCCCTCGAAGGCATGCGGCTGATCAAGGAGAATCTCCCGCAGGCCGTGACCCACGGCGCCGACCTCGATGCACGCGGGAACATGCTGGTTGCTTCGGCCATGGGCGCCGTCGCATTCCAGCGAGGGCTCGGCGCCATTCACGCACTGTCGCACCCCTTCGGGGGGCTGTACGACGCGCACCACGGCCTGCTCAACGGCATCGTCATGCCCTATGTGGTGAAGGCGAACCGGCGCGCGATCGAGCCCGCCATCAAGCGCGCCGCGGCGTACCTCGGCATCAAGGGCGGATTCAGCGGCTTCCTCAAGTGGATTCTGGCCCTGCGCCAGGAGATCGGCATTCCCCACACCCTCGCCGAGATAGGCATCGACACGGCGCGGCTCAGCGAAGTGGCGGCAATGGCCATCAAGGACCCCACGGCGGGCAGCAACCCCATCCCGTTCACCAAGGCGCAGTACCGGGCGCTGGCGAAGAAGTGCGTGCTGGGCCAGCTCTGATAGGGGTGCCGGCGATCGTCGCCCTTGCCCTTCTCTTCCGGGCCGGGGCGCTCCCGGCCCAGGCCCTGCCCGCCCTGATGCCACTTCCGTCCCACCTGGAAGCGGCCGAGGGCCGGCTCAGGCTGGACAGCACGTTCCGCATCTCGACGCCACAGTTCGCCGACGATCGGCTGCGTGCGGGGATCCTCCGAGCGCTGGTGCGTGTCGAAGACCGGATCGGCCAGCCGGTCGGAAAGACCATCGGCGCCGGCGAGAACGCTACCCTCGTGGTGCGGGTGACTCGCGCGGGCGAAGCGATCCAGACCCCGGCAGAAGACGAGTCGTACGCCCTCGAAGTCCGTCCAGCCGGGGTGTCGCTCACCGCGCCTACCGTCGTCGGCGCCCTCCGCGGCCTCGAGACACTGCAGCAGCTGGTGGACGGCGATTCCCTCGGCTTCTACCTCCGCGCCGTCACGATCAGCGATCAGCCGCGTTTCCCCTGGCGCGGCCTGCTCATCGATGCAGGACGCCACTTCATGCCGCCGGAGGTCATCCTCCGTACCCTCGACGGCATGGCGATGGTCAAGCTCAACGTGCTGCACTGGCACCTCTCGGAGGACCAGGGCTTCCGGGTCGAGAGCCGCCGCTATCCCAAGCTTCAGCAGCTCGGTTCGGACGGCCAGTATTACACCCAGGAGCAGATTCGCACGATCGTCGCCTACGCGCGCGACCGTGGCATCCGGGTCGTGCCCGAGTTCGACATGCCGGGCCACTCCACCTCGTGGTTCGTCGGGTACCCGCAGTACGCCAGCGCGCCGGGGCCCTATGAGATCATCCGGGAGTTCGGCGTGTTCGAGGCCGCCTTCGACCCCACCCGGGAGGAGACCTACCAGTTCATCGAGGGCTTCGTCGCGGAAATGGCGCCGCTCTTCCCCGACCCGTACTGGCACATCGGCGGCGACGAGGTGGCTCCCACGCAGTGGAACCACAACCCGCGCATCCTGCGCTTCAAGCGGGAGAAGGGCTTCAAGGACAACGACGCGCTACAGACCTACTTCAATCAGCGGCTCTCGCAGATCCTGACCCGGCACCACAAGCGGATGGTCGGCTGGGACGAGATCCT
>DAINRP010000052.1:13238-14775 GCA_036741755.1 Gemmatimonadales bacterium | reverse complement strand
CCATTGCCTCGGGCAAGCGTCTCGAGATCCGTGGGATCAACGGCGCCATCCACGCCACCCGCGCCTCGGGGAGCGAGGCGGAGGTCACCGCGAGCAAGCGGGCGCGTCGCAGCAATCCCGAGGATGTGGAGATCAAGGTGGTCGAGGACGCGGAGGGGGTGTTGATCTGCGCCGTCTATCCGTCCCGGCGCTCCTCGCGGCCGAACGATTGCCGCCGCAGCGGCAACCAGAACGACACCGGGGACAACGACGTCGAGGTGACCTTCGAGGTGAAGGTGCCGGCGGGTGTCGAATTCGACGCCGCCACCGTGAACGGTGATGTCACCGCGCGGGACCTGCCGGGGGACGCCGAGCTCACGACGGTGAACGGGGATGTCGATGTCGAGGCGGGAGGCGTGGCGCACGCCACCACGGTCAACGGGTCGATCAAGGCCCGGCTCGGGCGTGCCGACTGGAAGGACCGGGTGGATTTCACCACGGTCAACGGCAGCATCACGGTGAGCCTGCCCGGGAGCGCCAGCGCGGATCTGGAGGCCACCACGGTGAACGGGTCGATTGACAGCGACTTCCCGATTACAATGCGGGGCCGCATGTCCCCGCAATCGCTGCGCGGGCAGATCGGCGATGGCGGCCGCGACCTCAAGCTGACGACGGTCAATGGTGGGATCACGATTCGCAAGACGAGCTGAATCTCCGTGCGCGCCGCGCCCGTCCGGGGCGGCGTGAAACTCCCCCTGGTCATCATGTTCTTGAGCCTGGTCGCGGCGGATGTCGCGGGCCAGGCTCAGACGTTGGGGCCCTCCTCCAAAGAGGCGACGGCCCGCCGCCTGCGTGGCGAGGCGCCGCGGGTCGATGGGCGTCTCGATGATCCCGCCTGGGCCGATGCCCTGTGGCTGCGCGACTTCGTGCAGAAGGACCCGGTCGAAGGGGCCGAGCCGGAGCAGTTGACCGAAGTGGCGTTCCTCTATGATGGCGAGGCGCTGTACGTCGGTGCCCGGCTCTTTGGTGTGAAGCCCTGGGATGTGCGGGCTCCGGTCACCCGCCGGGACCAGACCGGGAACGGCGAACACCTCATCGTCATCCTCGACACCTATCTGGACCACAGAACCGGCTACGCCTTCCTGCTCAGCAGTGGCGGTGTCCGTTCGGACTGGTATCACCCAAGCGACAGCGAGGGGCAGCGCGATTCCGGGTTCGATCCGGTCTGGCAGGCTGAGGTGACGCGCGATTCGGCGGGCTGGTACGCGGAGATGCGCATCCCGTTCTCCCAGCTTCGCTTCAGTCACGGTGGTGTGCAGCGCTGGGGTCTCAACATCAATCGCTGGATGCCCGCACGCAATCAGGATGTGTACTGGGTCGTGGTGCCGAAGAGCGAGACCGGCTTCATCTCCCGGTTCGGTACCCTCAGCGGGATCGAGGGGATCGCGCCCTCCCGACGGCTCGAACTGCTGCCATACGTCGCGGGCGACGCCCGGTTCACCAACGGGATCGATCCCCGCGACCCGTTCCGTGATGGCAGCGCCTGGCGGGGCCGCGC
>DAINRP010000052.1:0-13138 GCA_036741755.1 Gemmatimonadales bacterium | reverse complement strand
AAGGTCACCGGACGGCTCGGCTCGGGTCTCGCGATCGGCGGGCTCGCCGCCGTGACTAACGCGGAGGACGCCCGGGTCGAGGACCTCGCCGGGGGCGGAGTGCGCCGGATCCCGGTCGCACCGCTCAGCGGCTATCTCGTGACGCGGGCGCAGCAGGAATTCGGCGCCTCGACCTCTACGATCGGCCTGATGCTGACCGGTGTCGAGCGCGATGTGGCGCCCGGGAGCCCGCTCGCTGCGGTGTACAGCCGGCGCGCCTACAGCGGCGGCGTGGACTGGACGCTGCGATTCCAGGGCGGGACCTACGAGTTCGGTGGCTTTGCCGGGTTCAGCTACGTGGCGGGTGACTCAGCGCGCCTCGTCGGGCTGCAGACGGCCAGCCAGCGGTACTATCAGCGACCGGACCAGCGCTATCTCCATGTCGATCCCCGGCGCCGGTCGATGACGGGCTACAGCGCCGCGAGCTACTTTGCGCGGAACGGCGGGCGCCACTGGCTCTACAGCGCGCAAGTGAGCGTCGAGTCGCCGGGATTCGAGCTGAATGACGCGGGCCGGCTCAGCGGATCGGACGATATCGATCTGTTCGGCGGCCTCACCTACCGGGAGACGGCCCCGGGGGTGCTGTTCCACCGGTGGTCGGTCCGGTTCAACGGCAGCGCGAACTACAACTATGGCGGGGAGCGGCAGTACACGCGATTCTCGCTGGCCTTCAATCAGACCTGGAAGGGATTCCAGAATTCCAACGTCTCGATCTTCTACCGCCCCGCCTATCAGAGTGACCTTCTCACGCGCGGCGGACCGCTGATGGGCGCCCCGCGCGGATGGGGCGGCGACTGGCGCTTCTACAGCGGTGAGGCGCGTACGGTCCAGTTGACGACGGATGGCGCGCTGGAATGGGACGCCTTCGGCGGATGGAATGCGGTGGCCCGTGCCGGTGTGTCCGCCCGCCCAACGCCCCGCATGCAGTTGTCGCTCTTCCCGGCCTACCAGCGAGGGGTGAACACCCAGCAGTACCTCACCGCTCTCGCCGGGGGGAGTCCGGCCACGTACGGGACCCGCTACCTCTTCGCCACCATTGAGCAGACAACGCTCTCTGCCCAGCTCCGGATCAACTACGCACTGAGTCCCGATCTCACCCTCGAAGGCTACGTCGAGCCGTTCGCGGCAAGCGGTGTCTACCGCGGTCTGGGGGAACTGCCGGCGTCACGCAGTACCCGCCTGCGGCGCTACGGCACCGATGGCACGACGATCGCGCGCCAGTCCGACGGCGGCTATCTCATCACCGACCGGGGCGGAGCCGATTCCCTGACCGTGGCCAACCCGGACTTCAACGTGCTCTCGTTCAGGAGCAACCTGGTGTTCCGCTGGGAATGGCGCGCGGGGAGCACGCTGTTTCTTGTGTGGCAGCAGAATCGCGGGGTCAGCGACCAGCGAGGCACCCGCGCGGTCCCCGGCGATCTCTGGGACGCGCTGCGGACGCGGGGAGAGCAATTCCTGGCAGTGAAGTTGAGCTACTGGCTCGGGGTGAGCTGAGCGCCATCGACGGTTGCTTGTCAGGCTCCGGCCTTGCGACCCCGCCAGTAGTGGAACACTGGTACGCCGAGGAGCAGGATCCCGCAGCCGAGCAGGGCGTTCCTGGGATTGGAGCTGATCGAGCCCGCCACGACGTAGAGCGCCGCAGCGATGAAGAGCAGCGGGGTGACCGGCCATCCCGGTACCCGGAACGCACCCGCGGGCTCGCCCATGCCATTCGCCGCGTCCTTCCGCCGCAACACGAACAGCGAAACGACAGCAAGCCCGAAGAAGATCCAGTCGCAGAAGACCACGTAGTCGAGCAGCTGGCCGTACTGCCCGGTCAGCAGGAGCACGACCGCCCAGGCGCCCTGGACCAGAATCGCAGTTCCCGGTGTGCGGAAGCCGGGATGCAGCCTGGCGAAGGCCGGGAAGAAGAGGCCATCGGCTGCCATGGTCTGGTAGACGCGCGGTGAGACCATGATGACAAGGTTGAGAAAGCCGAAGGTCGAGGCAGTGATGCCGGCGCCGATCAGCGTGGCGCCCGCTGCTCCCAGCCGGAGTCGCAGGGCGTCGGCGGCCGGTGCGGTGCTCGCGGCGAGTCCCGCCGGGCCAAGCATGCGGAGATAGGTCACGTTCGCCAGCAGGTAGACCACAACGACGATGAGCACGCCCAGCACCAGCGCCCTCGGCAGGTTGCGCCGCGGCTCGATGATTTCCTCCGCGATGAAGTTGGTCTGCTGCCAGCCGCCGTAGGCGAAGAGCACCGGGACCAGCGCCGCCGCCACGGCGAGGATGGGCGAACCGCTTACGGCGACTCCCGGACTGCTGCTGGCGGTGGCACCGGACATCGGGCCGAGCCCAACAACAATCAGGAAGACGAGTGCGGCAAGCTTGAGGAGCGTGAAGATATTGGTGGTGATGGCGCCGGGACGGATGCCGATGTAGTTGATCGCGGACAGCAGGACGATCGCGGCGCCAGCGAGCCAGCGGCCATCGCCGCCGGCCATGCCGGCAAGGCTCAAGGCGTAATTCGCGAAGGTGACGGCCACCGCGGCGATGGCGCCAGTGGCCATCACCAGCAGCAGGGCCCAGGCGTAGAGGAACGCCGGCAATGGGCCGAGGGCTTCACGCAGGTACACGTAGCTGCCGCCTGCCTGAGGCCGGCGCTGGCCCAGCTCGCCGAAGCAGAAGGCGCCGATCAGTGCGACCGCACCACCGAGCACCCAGACACCGAGGGTGAGCTCGGCGGTGCCAACCCGCTGCGCGACAATCGCCGGGTTGTTGAAGATGCCCGAGCCGATGATGCCGCCCACGACGGCCATCGTGCCAGAGAAGAGGCCGAGGGTCCTGCGGTACGTCACGGGGGCAGACATGGCGAGAAGGTAGCCCGCGCAGCCGGGACTCGATAGCCGGGCCGCGACCTGCCAAGCTATCCGCTCAGGCGCTGACGGGGACCCCGGTGACTGACGGGCGGCGGAGCAGGCGACGTACCCGGGCGGTCACTTCGCGCATGGAGAAGGGCTTGAGAACGTAGTCGTCCGCGCCCAGCTCGAAGGCACGCACGATGTAGTCCTCGTCGCCCATCGCGGTCAGCATCATCACGGGCACATGGCGCATTTCCGGATGTTCCCGGAGTGCGCGCAGAAAGCTGAGTCCGTCGAGATTCGGCATCTCGATGTCGCTGATGATCAGCGCCGCACCCGAGGTGGGCGCGTTCGCCAGCGCCTGTTCGCCGTCGGGGTAGACCACGACCTCGAATCCGGCATGCTGGAGGTGGCGACTCACGAGCTTCGCCACGTTGGGATCATCCTCGGCGAGCAGGATGCGGCGCACAGGCACCGCCTCGTGATTGCCCGGGGTGACGACCCGGTTGCGGCCCGAGGCCTTCGCGACGTACCGCAGGCGGTCGCCCTCCGCAATCGCATCCTCGATATCCTGGCCCTCCTCGATGTCGACCACGCCCGCGGAGAAGGTGACCGTGAGCGGCGGCTCCTGGCCGGGGCGGAAGTCCACGCGCCGCAGGACCGCGAGCGCCTGATCGAGGGCGGTGCCAGCCTCAGCCGCACTGCGTTTCGCGAATAGCGCGATGAATTCGGCCCCGTCCCAGCGCGCGAAGATGGCTGCCTGACGCAGCGCCATGGCGAGGCGCACGCCGGCGCGGCGCAGGACGTTTTCGCTGAACTGCCGGCCCCAGGTCTCTTCGATCCAGCGGAAGTGATCGAGGTCGAGCACCGCGAGGGAGAACCCGGTGCCGGCGGGCGAGGTTGCCCGCAAGCGTGCCACAGCTTCGAGGAAGGCCGCGCGATTGGGGAGTCCGGTGACCGGATCACGCCGCGCCGTCAGCGCCTGGTCGGCGTGGCGTTCGAGCCGGGCGCCGACGGCCACGGTGAAGGCCTCGATATCGAGCGGTTTGTCGAAGTAGGCGTCCGCGCCCAGGGCAAAGCACTCCGCCTTGGTTTGGGTGCCGAGACGCGCCGAGACGACGAAGATCGGGAGCGCCGCCGTACGCGGGTCCGACCGGAGATCGAGAAGAACGCTCCGGCCGTCGCCGTCAGGCAGGATCAGATCGAGGACCAGCAGGCTGATCTGCTCGGTGCCGATGTGGCGCCGGGCCTCGGCGGCCGTGGGAGCGATCCGTACCCGGTATCCCGCGGCCGACAGGGCGGACTCGATGCGCTTGGCGTAGAGCGGATCGTCCTCGATCACGAGGACCGTGTCGTTGACCCTGGAGGTCTGTGCCCGGGCGGCCCGCGTCAGCATCGCCATGAAGCGCTCCAGGCCGGCCACCAGTCCCGTGGCCGGTTCTCCAAGCAGTTGCCGGGCAGCGGTGAGCAGTGCCGGGTGGGATTCGAGCGCGCCACCGTCGATGAGGGAGCGGAGGATCCGGCGGGCCGAGTCGATCGCCTCTTCCGTGAGGGCGGGGTCGTTGAGACTGCGCAGGACCGATTCGAGCGCAGCAAGACCGCCCGCGACACCGGTGCGTCGGGAGCCGGGGAGCCGGGGGTCCGGGGAATCTGGAGGCGTGGTCGAGGTGCTCATCGCTCTCTAGTATCGGCCGAAGCGGGTCCGGGATGAGCCCCGGCATATGGTCGCCAGGAACGGTTGCGGACAGAAGAATATTCTGAGTATCTTGTCTAGTACCGAATAAACGTGGCTCCGGAGAGGGATCGCCCGATGCTCGATGCCACCGACCGCACCATTCTGGAACTCCTGCAGGCCAACGCCCGCATCAGCAACGCCGATATCGCCCGGCAGCTGGGGATGGCGCCATCCGCCATTCTCGACCGCATCCGCAAACTCGAGCAGCGGGGCGTCATCCAGGGCTATACGGCGCGGATCAATCCCGTCGCCGTCGGCCTCGGACTCACCGCGTTCGTCAACGTCAGCACCGAGGAGCGGGTAGGCTCAGCCACGATTGGGCTGGCACTCTCCCGCCAGCCCGAGGTGCTCGAAGTGCACCATGTGGCCGGGGAAGACTGCTATCTGGTCAAGGTGCGCGTGCCTGACACCGAAGCCCTCAGCCGATTGCTTCGTGAACGGTTCGGGCGCCTCAAGGGCGTCCGCAGCACCCGGACCACGATTGTGCTGTCGACGGTGAAAGAGGCCGCCGAACTCCCACTGGGGCTGGCGGACGGAGCGGCCGGTGACTCCTGAGATCGCGCGCCGCAACCGCCTCCAGTTGATCGCGGCGTTCGCCGCGGTCTACCTGGTCTGGGGGTCCACCTACCTCGCGATCGCCTTTGCGATCCGGAGCATTCCCCCGCTGCTCATGGCCGGCGGGCGCTTCGTGGTGGCCGGGCTGCTGATGTACGGGTGGGCGAGGTGGCGCGGGGCCGAGCGGCCGCGCGCCGCCCAGTGGGGCTGGGCCTTCGTGCTGGGGGCGCTCTTCTTCCTGATCGGCAACGGCGCGGTGGTGTGGGTGGAACAGCATCTCTCCTCCGGACTGACGGCCCTGATCATGTCCACCGTCTCGGTCTGGACCGCTCTGCTGGAGTGGCTGCGGCCCGGGGGGAGGCGGCCGCCTGCGGTCGTGCTGCTCGGCGTCATGCTCGGCTTCGTGGGAGTTGCCCTGCTGGTGCTACCTGGCGGGACGAGCAGCGAACACGCCGACCCGGCGGGCGTCCTGCTCCTCGTGTCCTCCACTCTTGCCTGGGCGCTGGCCTCGGTGGTCAGCCGTCACGCTGATCTCCCCGCCAATACCCAGCAGGTCTCCGGGATGGAGATGCTGGCCGGTGGCGTGCTGCTCCTGGCGGCGAGCGGGGTTGCGGGAGACCCGGGCCGCGTGGATCTCTCCGGAATCACACTGAAGTCATTCCTGGCCTTCCTATATCTTGTGGTGTTCGGTTCGCTCGTGACCTTCACTGCCTTCGCCTGGCTGTTGAAGGTCAGTACGCCTAACAAAGTAGCCACGGCGGGGTATGTGAACCCCATGGTCGCGGTCTTCCTCGGCTGGACACTCGGCGGGGAGGTCCTCGGCAGCCGGTCGCTGCTGGCCTCGCTGGTCATCGTCGCGTCAGTGGTCCTGATCATCACCGGACGGAGCTTCGGCCGTCCCCGGATCGTATCCCCAATGGAGCCGGCCGCTGACGGCGGCGCGGGGACGCGGGCGGGGGTCAGGCGATAGACTCAGCCGATAGTTGCAGGGCCGTTACGCCGAGTGCGTTGACGATAGTCCCCGAAGGGCCTATGGTTGTCCTCATGCTGATTCACGCCGCGCCTCGTCGCCCCAATCATTCCAATTGCTGGAACAATCGGTTCTGCTGACCCGGAGCGCGGCCCGCGCGTAGCTGCATTGTTTGTCCCCGGGCCCGCTCCTACGGAGCGGGCCTTTCTCGTGTTCAGACTTTATGAGGACCCGATGGAAACTTCCTCCGCCATCCGACTGCAGGTGCCCGACGGGCCCGTGGAGGATTCACCGGTCGCGGAACTGGGGACGCTGTACGACATCAGCGAAGCCCTGGCCAGCGCGACGACGCTTCACGAGGGACTGGGTGGCGCCGTGCAGCTCCTCCGCCGCTATCCGGGCGCACTCAGGGGCTCGCTGACCCTGCTGGATGAGGGGACCAACGAACTCTACATCGAGGCGGCGCTCGGGCTGCCGGAGTCGGGGCGCCTGGCCCGCTACCGGGTGGGGGAGGGCATCACGGGCGCGGTGGTCGCCTCCGGAAAGCCGATGGTCGTGCCGGATGTGGAGCGGGAGCCGCGCTTCCTGCATCGGACCTTCCGGCGTTCCGGGGGACCGGAGGGCGCGGTGAGCTTCGTCTGCGTGCCGATCGTTATCGACCACCGGCCCGTCGGCGCGATCTCCATCGATCTCCCCTCGCGGGCCGGCCGGGATACCGGACATCTTCTCAAGTTCCTGCACGTGGTGAGCGCGCTGGTGGCGCTCGCGCTCCGCACCCAGCGACCGCTCGAGGAAGAGAACCGGACTCTCCGGCGGGAGCTGCAGGAGCGGTACGACTTCTCGCACCTGATCGGGACCAGCGGTCCGATGCGCGACGTCATGCGCCAGGTGTCCCAGGTCGCCGGCACCGGAACGACGGTGCTGATCCGGGGAGATTCGGGCACCGGCAAGGAACTCATCGCCCACGCGCTGCACTACAACAGCCCCTGCACCGGGGGGCCTTTCGTGAAGGTGAACTGCGCGGCCCTGCCCGAGACGCTCATGGAATCGGAACTGTTCGGGCATGAGCGCGGCGCCTTTACCGGTGCGCTGGCCCGAAAGAAGGGGCGGTTCGAGCTCGCTCATGGAGGCACGATCTTCCTCGACGAGATCGGTGAACTGTCGCCCGCCACGCAGGCCAAGCTGCTCCGGGTGCTGCAGGAGCGGGAGTTCGAGCGGGTGGGCGGCGCCGAATCGGTCCGGGTGGACGTGCGGGTCATCGCGGCGACCAACCGCGATCTGGAGCTGGCGATCACCGAGCGACACTTTCGCGAAGATCTCTACTACCGGCTGAACGTCTTTCCGATCTTCCTGCCGCCGCTGCGTGACCGGAAGACCGACATCCTCCTCCTGGCCGACCATTTCGTGGAGAAGTACGCCCGGGCCGCGCGGAAGCAGGTGCTCCGGCTGACGACCCCAGCGATCGACATGCTGCTTCGGTATCACTGGCCCGGCAATGTGCGCGAACTCGAAAACGTCATCGAGCGCGCGGTGGTCGTCTGCGACGGGCCGGCCATCCACGGCCGTCACCTTCCGCCCACCCTCCAGACGCCGGAAGTATCGGGCGAGGCGTCGGGCCCCCTCAAGTCGGCGGTGGAACGCCTGGAGAGCGACCTGCTGCAGGACGCGCTGAAGACCACCCGGGGATCGGTCGCCGATGCGACCCGGCTGCTGGCGAGCACCGATCGGATCATCCGGTACAAGCTCAAGAAATACGGCATCGATCCGGCCCGCTTCGCCTGACATTTCTGTCGAGCGCCTGCGCGCTGACGCTGACCAGCCGGGGCCTGGTCGAGGCCCGGGGCGATCTGCTGCCGCCCGCGTGCAGCGGTCGCCCCGGGGTTCCGGTCCGACCGGCGATGCGCGGCCTGCCCCGCCGTTGAGGCCGCGAACGACCGCGGTGCTCAACAAGTGATCGGAGAGCGATTGACCGGCTCCGGAGGCCCGACGATCTTCCCTTCTGATCGTCCCTCCAGGAGTCGTTCCCCATGCTGTCAGTTCGGGTACTCGCCGTGGTAGCCGCCGCGGCCGTCGCTGCCGAACCCCCCGCGGTTCTGCAGGTCCTTGCCGCGTCTCCCAGTGGCGACGCGCCGCTGAATGCCCCGATCCAGGTCATCTTCGACCGGCCGGTCGCCGGCTCCCTCGATCGCAGCGTGGACCCGGCGCCACTCTTCCGGATCGAGCCCACGGTGCCGGGGCGCGCCGAGTGGCGGGACCCCGTGACTCTCCGCTATCTGCCCGCGGCTCCGCTCGAACCCGGGAAGACGTACACCGTCACGATCGCGAACAGCTTCGAGGCCATGGACGGCAGCCGCCTCAAGGAACCGTACCACTACAGCTTCTCGGTGATGGGCCCGCAGGTACTCACCGGACTTCCGGTGAGCACCGAGGAGCACCCGAAGTTCCTCGGGCCCGATGCGACGTTCGAGATCGTGGTCAGCGCGCCGCTGGACCGCAGCAGCCTGCGTGGTCTGGCCTATATCGACTTCGACCAGAAGTGCCGGACGCCGGGAATCATCAAGCTCAACGTCACCGGGCAGCGGGCCATCAAGGACGGGGACCCGTGGCAGTATCAGGAAGCGGGGGGCTGGGAGCGGGACCGGACGGCCGATCCGCTGCGCCGGGTGCTGGAACTCACGCCCGAGCGGAAGCTGCCGCTCGACTGTACCGGCGACCTGGTCGTTCCCACCGTCATCGATCCCGAGGGCACCAGGCCGTTCTCCAAGTGGGGATTCTCCACTTATGGCGGCTTCACCCTGAAGGGCGCGGAGTGCTCCGGCGGCGAGAGCTGCCCCACCGGCGGCATCCGGGTGTCGTTCTCGACGCCCGTAAGAGGCGCGGAGGTCGAGCGCCACCTCACACTGCTGCCGGCCGTCGAGTTCAGCGTCGCGGACACCTCGGAGGAATCGGACAACTGGTACCTGGAAACCGAGCTGACCCCCAGGACCGGCTACGCGGTCGTCGCGGACAGCAATCTGCGCGACATCTTCGGGCAGCGGCTGGCGGGAAATCCCGCGGCAGGGTTCCGCACGACCGGGTTCGCGCCACTCGTAGAACACGCCTACGGGAACATGACGATCGAGCGCGGGTCCTTCCGGACGCTCGCGGTGAAGCATGTGAACGTGGATACCCTGACGGTGACCATCGCGCCGGTGCCGGCGGCCCTTATCCCCGCAATGCTCCAGTATAGCCGCTGGAACCGGGACGACAGCGCGCTGACCCGGGTGCTCAAGGGTGCGGTGTCCACCAAGGTGGCGGTCACCGGTGCAGCCGACAAAGTCCGGATCTTCGGCGTGAAGCTGCCGCTGTACAACATGCAGCGCGCCAGTGCCCCGCTGCTGCAACTGGTCCGGGTGACCAGCCCGTCGCTTCCGGCGGCGTGGCAGGAGAATCAGCCCTTCGCCGTGGCCCAGGTGACCGATCTCGCGGTGCACGCGCGGATCGGGCTCGCGAGCGGCGCCGTCTGGGTGACGGGCGCGAGCGACGGCAAGCCGCGCGGTGGCGCGCTGATCACCCTCTACGACACCCGCGGGAAGCCGCGCGCCTCGGCCCGGACCGGTGCCGACGGGGTGGCCCTGCTCGGCAACTACACCGTCGACAGCGCGGCGGCCCAGGGGTCCGGTTTCGAGGGCTACGTCATCGCCAGTGTCGGGAACGACAAGGCGCTGACCAGTATCAGCAGCTATGACGCCGATCTGAGTCCGTGGCGGTTCAACGTGCGCTCCGCTTACGGGACCGACCGGTATTCGCTGGCGGCCGCCGTGTTCACCGAGCGCGGCATCTATCGCCCCGGCGAGCCGCTCTACGCCAAGGCGATCGTCCGCGCCGGCGACCTCGGCCGGCTGGTCGTGCCGCCCAGGACCGACAGCGTGCGCTGGGTCTTCCACGACCGCGAAGGCGGCACCCTCAAGACGGTGACGGTCGCGCCGTCGGCCTTCGGTACCAGCGACCAGAGTATCACCCTGCCGAGCGACCTCGCGCTGGGGACCTATTCGGTCGAAGTCCAGCAGCGCCGGGCCGGGGAGTGGCTCGGGCTCGCGAGCGCCCAATTCCGCGTGGCCGAGTATCGTCCGCCGGAGTTCCTGGTCGAGGCCACGACCGACAGCGCCCCGCGGTTCCCCGGTGATTCCGCGGTCGCGTTGATCGAGGCGCGCTACCTCTTCGGCGCCCCGATGGCGCGCGCGGCAATGACGTGGACCGCACGGCAGACGCCGATCGACTTCTGGCAGCTCGAGATTCCGAACAGCGACGGCTTCTACTTCGGCGAGAACGGCTGGTGGTGGGAGGAGACGGCGGACGATCGCTCGACGGAGACGCTCGGTGAGGGGACGGACACGCTGGACGCGCTGGGCCGCCAGGTGGTGCGGGTGGCGCTCGGTCCGGCCACCAAGGGACGGCCGGCCATCGCCACGATCGAGGCCTCGGTGACCGACGTCAACCGTCAGTCGGTGGGGGCGAGGGCGACCGTGAAAGTGCACGCCTCTTCCTTCTATATCGGGGCAAAGCCGCTGGGACAGTCCTACTTCTGGACCGCGGGACAGCCGCAATCGGTGGGCCTCATCGCCGCGCGCCCCGACGGGCGCCGGCTCGCGGGCGCCAGGGTGCGCGGGACCATTGTGCGGCGGGAGTGGCACCGGGTGCACCGTACCCGCGGCGGGTACAGCGAGGTGTACGGCGAGTGGGTTTCGGACACGGTGGGTCATTGTCAGGCTACGACGACCGCTTCCGCGCCGGCCGAGTGCCGCTTCACGCCGCCGTCCGGCGGGACGTACGTCCTGACCTTCGCGGCGGAGGATGAGGCGCACCGGCCGGTGAGCACCAGCCTGTACCGCTGGGCCACTGGCAAGGACTTCGTGCCGTGGAATGACGAGAGCCAGTTCAAGATGGATCTGGTGCCCGACAAGACCCGCTACAGCGTGGGGGACACCGCGACGGTGCTCTTCGCCTCTCCGTTTACGGATGCGGAGGCCTGGGTCACCATCGAGCGTGAGGGCCTGATCGAGCAGCAGCGGCTCAAGCTCGCGTCCGGGTCGACCACCATCAGGTTTCCCGTGACCGAAGCCTGGGCGCCTAACGCATTCGTGTCGGTGCTCGTCGCGCGCGGTCGCAGTGCGGCGCCGGGCCCCCTCGACGATCCCGGCCGACCGACGATCCGGGTCGGCTACGTCGAGCTCCGGGTCACCCCGGAGGTCAAGCGGCTCACGGTTGGGGTCGCGCCGAAACTCAAGGAGTACCGCCCCGGCGATACCGCCCGGGTGAGCCTCAGTGTGAGGGATCAGAAGGGCGCGGGGCAGCGGAGCGAGGTGACGCTCTGGGCGGTCGATGAGGGGGTGCTCTCCCTGACCGGCTACAAGACGCCCGATCCCATCGACCTGCTCTACGCCGCCCGGGGCCTCGGCTTGAGGCTCGCCAGCAACATGACCACGGTGGCGCCGCAGGTCCCCGAGGGAGAGAAGGGCGGCCGCGCGCCCGGGGGCGGCGGCGGCCGCGGTGAGAGCGACATCCTGCGGTCCCGCTTCAAGACGACGGCGTTCTTCCTCGGGAGTGTGGTCACCGACTCGGCCGGTGTCGCGACGGCGACGGCGAAGTTGCCGGACAACCTGACCACATTCCGTCTCATGGCCGTCGCAGTGACGGCGGGAGACCGGTACGGCCAGGGTGAGTCGCCGCTGCTGGTGACGCGTCCGTTGCTGGCGCGTCCCGCGCTGCCCCGCTTCCTGCGGGAAGGCGACCGGTTCGCGGCCGGCGTGGTGGTGAATCAGCGTGCCGGCGGCACGCCTGCCGTGACGGTGAGCGCCGAGTCGAAGGGAACACAGATTGCCGGTGATGCCACGCGGACCGCGACGCTCGAGGCCGGGCGCGGTCGCGAGATCCGCTTCGATTTCCGCCACCCGGGCAGCGGGCCGTTTGGCAGCGCCGACAGCGCCACCTTCAGGTTCAAGGTCACCGGCGCCGGCGATGCCGACGCAGTGCAGCAGCGCCTGGCGATCAAGCCGGCGTTCCGGCCCCGGGCCTGGACCATCGCCGGGGTACTGGTGGACACGGCTACTGCGGAGTTCGCGCTGCCAAGTGATATCGATGCGGATCGCTCGCGCCTCCAGCTCACGCTCGGCAGCTCGCCACTCAGCGTGATCAAGGGCCTCACGTATCAACTGCGGGTCTACCCGTACTACTGCACGGAACAGGCGTCGAGCGCGGCCCAGCCGCTGATCGCGCTCTATCGTGCGCAGAAGGGGCTCAAGGGGATCACCCTGCTCAAGGGAGATCCCAAGGGTGATATCCAGCTTGCCGTGAGCCTGCTGAGCCGCCGGCAGCGGCCGGATGGCGGCATCGGCTACTGGAGCAGTGAGGATTGGACGACTCCCTGGCTGTCCGCGTACGCGGGGATGACGCTGGTCGAAGCGCGGGCCGCGGGGATCACGGTCGATGACAGCGTGCTGGCGCGGCTGGGCCGCTACCTTCGCACTTCCCTCGACGATCCACAGCCGATCCGGGCGCCGGTCATCGGCTGGTACGACCGGATGCAGGCGAGTCTCAGCGACAAGGTGGCGGCCGCTGATTTCCTCAGCCGGCTGGGGCAGCCGCATGTCGCGGCGGAGAACGAGCTGCTGCGGAACGCCGCGCAGCTGGCATGGGAAGACCGGGTGCGCCTTGCGGAGGTGCTGGCGCGCCGCAAGGCGTTCCGCGCCGCGCGCGGTCTGCTGCTGCCGATCTGGAATACGGTGAAGGTCGAGGGTCGCCGTGCCACAATGACGGCGCAGGCGTACAGCTTCGACCACTACTTCACCTCGCGGGTGCGTCCCATCGGCCGGCTGCTCACGGCGACTCTCGCCGTCGACTCTGCCAATGCGCTCCTCGGCCCGCTGGTGGAGACGCTGGTGCAGCAGTCCCGCGCCGGGGCGCTATCGCCCTGGAACACCCAGGACTATGCTGCCGTGGTGTCCGCCCTCGCGGCCTTTG
>DAINRP010000051.1:0-14960 GCA_036741755.1 Gemmatimonadales bacterium | reverse complement strand
ACCGAGAACGGCTGGCCGAAGACCTTGACCCGCTTGCCGATCGGATCGACGCTGGGGAAGAGGTCCTGGCTGAGCTTTTCGTTCAGCACCGCGACCGCCGACCCTGCCGCCTCCTCCAGGTCGGTGAAGTTGCGCCCCGCCGCCATCGCGCCGCCCTGCACGGCGGTCCACGACGCGCTGAACCCGGTCACCTGGACGCTGGACAGCTTCTGGTCGCCATAGGAGACAGGCCCGTTGGTGCCCTCCCGCCATGCCACCTCGCGGATCGCGGGGAGGGTTCGGATCAGGCGGGCTTCTTCGACGGTGAGCCAGGGGTTGCGCCGCCAGGGCGAAAGTTCGTCCGAGCCATCGGAAATGTTGAGCCCGCCCTGGAAGAACCGGTTGACCATGAAGGTCTTTGGCCCGAGGCTTTCCAGCTCCTTCTCCACGCCGCGATTGATCCCGGTCACCATCGAGGCCATGGCGATGACCACCATGACGCCGATGGCGACGCCCAGAATCGTGAGCGCCGCGCGCACCTTGTTGGAGCGGAGCGAGTCGAGCGCGATGCCGACGCCCTCGAAGATCCGGCTTATCTGCATGCGGGCTCCTGCATGGTCACTCGGCCCGGAGGGCGGTGATGGGATCGAGCTTGGAGGCGCGGGTGGCGGGGTAGACCCCGGCGATGATGCCCACGCTCATCCCCAGGGCCACACCCACGAAGATAGACCAGGGCGCCACGGCAGCCGGGAGCGGCGTCAGCGCGCGCACCGCGAATGCCAGGCCGATGCCAGTCCCCACGCCGAGCCCGGCGCCGACCGTGGAGAGCGTGGCACTCTCGATGACGAACTGCGCCAGGATGTCGCGCCGCTTGGCCCCCAGCGCTTTGCGAATACCGATTTCGCGGGTCCGCTCGGCGACGGCCATCAGCATGATGTTCATGATCACGATGCCGCCGACGACCAGCGAGATCGCCACCAGGCCGGGCAGCGCCAGGAAGAGAATGCGCGAGATCTTCTTCCAGCCCTCCAGCGCTCCCTCCGCGCTCTGCAGCCCGAAGTTGTTCTCCTCGGTCGGCTTGAGCCCCCGCTTGGTGCGCATCAGGGCTTCGGTCTCCGCCATCGCGGCGAACATGAGCGTCGGGTTTGGCGCCTTGATCTCCAGCTCGTCGAGGACGTTGAGGGGGCAGATGTAGCGCCGGGCCGGCGCCCGGAAGGGCATGACGGCGAACTTGTCGAGCGACAGGCCGAAGATCGTGCCGCGTCGCGCGGCGACCCCGATGACCCGGTAGGGCAGGCCCCGAATGATCACGTCGCGGCCGATGGGGTCGAGGCCGGCGAAGAGCTTTTCGCCGATTTCGCTGCCGAGGACCACTACGGGGGCTCCCACCCGCTGCTCCTGCACGGTGAAGATCCGTCCGCTGGCGATGTCGAGGTTCTTGATCTCGAAATAGGTCGGCTCGGTGCCGATCAGTTCGATGTCCTTCGCCTGCTTCCCGTTGTAGCTGAGAACCATGCGGTCGGAGCAGAACTTGGCCGCGACGACGGGGGTCTGCAGGCGCTCCACGACATAGTCGGCGTCCGAATAGGTGATCCGGGGCCGGCGCATCCAGGCGCGCCACATGTCGTCGGTGATGTTGCCCGAATTGAAGTTCGGGAAACGGCGCAGGGTGAAGGTGTTCAGGCCGATCAGCCGGTTGGCGAACTGATCCTCCATGTACACGTTCATCCCCTGCACGATCGACACGACCGCGATCAGGAAAGTCACGCCGATCAGGACCCCGATCAGCGAGAAGAAGCTTTTGAGCTTCTGCGAGACGATGGTGCGAAGCGCCATCCGCACCGCCTCGAAGATCGGCATCTCAGGCCGCGGCCTTTCCAGTCGTGGTGTCGCTGTCCAGCCGTCCGTCGCGCAGCACGACCACCCGCTCCGCATGGGCCGCGATGGAGGGTTCGTGGGTCACGACGACGATCGTCTGTCCCCGCGCATGCAGTTCGGCAAAGACCCGCATGATCTCCTCGCTGGTCGTGCTGTCGAGGTTGCCGGTCGGCTCGTCGGCGAGCAGGAGCGAGGGGCGGTTCACCAGCGCCCGTGCGATCGCCACCCGCTGCCGCTGCCCGCCCGAAAGCTCGTTCGGGCGATGACTCATGCGCTGCTCGAGCCCGACCCGGGTGAGGGCTTCGACCGCCCGTTCCCGGCGCTCGCGGCTCGCGACGCCGGCATACACCAGCGGCAGCTCCACGTTGTGCAGCGCGGAAGCGCGGGGCAGGAGGTTGAAGGTCTGGAACACGAAGCCGATTTCCTTGTTGCGCACCCGGGCCAACGCGTCGTCCGAGAGCCGGGAGACCTCCTGGCCGTTGAGCCAGTAGGCGCCGCCCGACGGTGTGTCGAGGCAGCCGATCAGGTTCATGAAGGTCGACTTGCCGGATCCCGAGGGCCCCATGATCGCGACGTACTCATTGCGGCGGATCGTGAGGGTGAGCCCGCGCAGCGCGAGCACCTTTTCGGCGCCCATCTGGTACTCGCGCTGCAGATCCTCGACGTGAATGATGCGGTCGCTCATGACTTCTTGCCCTTGGCGCTGTCAGTGGCGGCGGACTTCACCTTGGTGCTGTCCTTGAGGTCGCGAATCGCCTGGTAGGTGCCCGCGACGATCGTCTCGCCCGCCTTCACGCCCTCGACCACCTCGAAGTACTCGTCACCCGCGATGCCGACCTTCACCGGCCGGAAGGAGGCGATGCCGTTGTTCACCACGAAGACGCCCTCGGCCTCCTTCTTCTTCTCCCTCTTCGCCGTGGTGTCGCTCGACTCCGGCTTGGCCTCGTTCGGCACCTTCTCGTTCTCGCGGACAGTCAGGGCGATGATCGGCACCGACAGCACGCCCTTCCGCACGTCGGTGACGATCCGGGCGGTGCAGGAGAGGTCGGGCCGGATGTCCTTCGGGGGATTCTTCAGCGTGATCTCCACGTCGAAGTCTACCGCGCGGTCGTTGGAGCCCGACGCGGTCGAGGTCGCGGTGAGCTGCGCGCTGTTGCTGATCTTGGTGACCCGGCCCATGAACGTGGTATCGGGGAAGGCGTCGATCGACACCTCCACTGAATCGCCGTCCGCCAGACGCACCACGTCGGTCTCATCGACCTGGACCTTCGCCAGGATCACCGAGAGATCGGCGACGGTCATGAGCAGGCCGACATCACGGGAGAAGGTTCCCGGCACGGCGACCTCGCCCTCCTCGACCGCGAGGCGGGTGATGCGCCCGCCGATCGGCGCGACGATCTTCGTCTTGCGCAGATTGTCGTTCGCCTCGGCCAGGCCGGCGCGGGCCTGCGCCAGACCTGCCTGACTGGCCTCGGTGTTGGCCCGCGCGACCGCATAGCTCGTCTGCGCCTGTTCCACCGACTCCACCGTGATTAGGCTGGAGTTGGCTTTCTGCAGCTCCAGCGCGCGATCGAGGGCCCGCTTGGCCTGGTCCTGATTGGCCTTCGAACGGAGGTAGTCGCTCTGCGCGGAGGCGACGAGGGCCTGGGCCCGGCTCACCGCGGCCTGGTAGATCGCCGCGTCGATCTGCAGGAGGAAATCGCCCTTGCGGACGACATCGCCTTCCTTGACCCCGATCTTGGTGATCCGGCCCTGGATGTCGGAGAGCACGTCCACCTTGGTGTCAGGCTCGATCTTGCCGCTGGCCGTGACGACCGAGACGAGGTCCCGGGTCGACACCTGCTCCATGCGGACCTCGACGGCCTTGTTCTTCCCCTTGGCAGCACCCAGGGCGAGCACTGCCCCGACCGCCACCACAATCAGGCCGGCGAACAATCCGAGCTTCATGCGACGCGACATGTGTCGTTCCTCTTATTGGCGGAGCGGGCGGCCCACCGCGGCTTCAAGCGCCGCAAGAGCCTTGTGGTAGTCATAGATCGCGTTGACGTAATCCCCCTCGGCGCGCTGCACCGAGTTCTGTGCATCGGACACTTCCAGTGCGGTGCCACTGCCGAGACGGTAGCGGTCCTGGGCCAGACGCAGCTGATCGCGAGCCGCATCGCGGCTTGAGGCCTGGACCGAAATCGCCTTGTAGTCGGTTGCCAGCGCGAGAAACCGGCTGTTGACGTCCGCGTGCACCTGCAGCGCCTGCGCCCGGAGACTCTCCTCAGCGTTCTGCTCCTGCTCCCGGGCCTGCTGCAGCCGGAGCGTCCGCCCGAAGCCGGTGAAGATCGGCAGGGAAATCGTCAGGCTCGCCCCGAAGGGCTGCTTGGTGAAGTTGAACGGGAAGGTGTTGTTGGCGTCCAGCACCTGGCGCCGTGCCTGGCTGGTGAGCTGGGTCCCCGTCGGCGTCAGGCCCGCGGCGGCGTAGCAGCCCGCGGCACCCTGCACGGTGTGGCCAGGCAGCAGCGCCTGAAGCGAGTCCTGGAAAATACAGTTCTGCGCGCCGCCAATGGCCCCGGCCAGCGTCTGGTTGAGGAGCAGCCCGCTGCTGGTCTGCTGCTGGGTGAACCCGCCCCAGCCGGCCCGCATTGAAAGGCTCGGCAGGAACGCCGTCTTGGCGGAGGTCACGCCCACCGCGGCCGCACGCCGCCGCGCTTCCAGTGCCTTGAGCGACGGGTTCTGCTCCTCCGCGAGAGAAATGAGCTGGTCCAGCTGGAAGGCCGGCTCCTGCACCGGGAACGAGTCGCTCAGCGCGATCATTTCAATCGAGACCGGTGGCGCGACGCCGATGCGCCGGAACAGCTCGATCTTCGCCTCGCTTTCCGCCTGCAGATTCCGCAACAGGGCGACGTCCGACTGGGCCTTCTGCACTTCCGCCTGGCGCACTTCGATCAGGGTGCCCTGTCCGACCCGATATTTCGCATTGGCGAGGTCGAGAAAGTTCTGATTGCGCTCGACCTGCTGGCGCGCCACCACGACCTGTGCGGTCGCCTGCAGCGACGTCAAGTACTGCTGGGTGACCGCGAATTTGAGGCTGCTTTCCTCATTGACGATGTCGGATTCGGTGGCCCGCTGGTTGGCCTTGGTCTCTCGCGGAGCGACCAGCCGGGCACCATCCAGCTGCCAGCTCAGGCCGGCATTCCAGTTGGAACCGACGATCGCCGAGGTCTGCTGAGTGAAGCCCTGTCCGAAGTTGGCCCGACCCGCGCCGGTGTAGTCCATGCCCGCCGAGACCGACGCGCTGGGCAGCAACTGACCGTAGGCGTTCCGGACGGTGGCCCGGGCGGTGGCTGCGCCGTTGAGGCGCTGGCGATAGAGCGGGTTGTTGTTCTTGGCCTGCTGCAACGCCTCGTTCAGGCTCAGCGTGGCGGTGGGTGTCGAGGCAGCGGGGGTCTGGGCCGCGGCCAGCACGGGGATGGCCATGGCGGAAACGAGCAGCCAGCAGCGTCGCATCGAACGGTCCTGTGATGTGTAAGGAGGTACGGCTTGCCGGGGCTTACGGTGGGGGTAAGCCGGGAGTTTCAGTTTGTGACGCCTCAGTCCCGTTTCCGGGTCGCTTCCAACCCCAAGCCCGGCAGGGAGAGCCGGACGAATTCACCGCTGCTCCCCAACTCGAGCACCCCCTCGAGCCCGCCACTGAAACGGATGAGGGAGCCCCCGGGTTCCGGGGCGGGAAGCCGTTGAGCGGTGAAGGAGACTCGGCGTGCTGATTGGGGGAGGACGGCGGTCAGCGTACGTCCGTCATCGGTGGCGAGGGGGACGATCTGCAGATAGAGCGCGAATACGCTGTCCGCCAGGAGCACGAGGCCAGGCCCGCCCGGAGATTCGCTGGCTTGCTCCGCACCGCGTTCGACGCGCCGGATCGTGAGCCGGTTCCGTTTCAGGACCGCATAGATCTCGGCACTGGTCACACCGGCCTTGCGTCCAAGCTGGAAGGCGCCGTCGCTTTCGCCGCTGCGCTCGAGGCTCGCGTCCAGCCTGATCCCGGGCTTCGGGCTGAGGTAGACCGCCTTGGCCAGCACCCGAACTCCGGTCGGCGACGGGGTCACCTGAAACGTCTCCACTCCGATCTCCCGGCCGCCCGCACGAATGACCATCGTGCCCTGGTCCGCCACCTGTGCCTCGGCCGGGCTGGCCGACAGAGCCAACCCCAGGAGCGCCAGGCGCTCGATGGGCAGAGATAGGGATCGCAGGTTCATGGCAGGAAGCAATATAGTGGCTAAGTTGGGACCGATGACGACCTGGTCTCCCCGACTCGATCGCCGAGCCCATTGGCTCGCGCTGGCGGCCCTGGTGCCTGCGACCGAGTGGCTGCGCAATCCTGCGGATGGCTGGGTCTTCCTGCTCGGCATTCTGGCCCTGATTGCGCTTGTGGCGGGCGTGCGCGCGGGGGGGCATGGTCGAGTGGTCGTTGCCGCCGTGATCGTGCTGGCGGCCACACTGGCCGCGGCGGAACGCTGGGTCTCCCGGGTAGAGGACCAGTGGCCGGCCGAACGGGAACGGAGGGTGGCCGCTGCCTTTCAGAGGTTGCAGGGGGAACTGCATGCCAGCCTGAAGCGTGCCGACAAACAGGCTGAGTTCGCCGTCAAGTGGGCCGACGGCGACCGGGCCGCGGCGTTCGGAGAGCTGGATCGGGCCCTGCCGCGCGGCGGGGTGGAAACGGCCATCGCCATACTTGATCCGGCTGGCATGCCCTGGGCGTGGGCCGGCCGGCACCGCCTGGTCCCCGAAGCGGATGGCGATTCCATCACCGCTCGCTTCAGCCGGTTCTACGCCACAATCGAGAGCCGGCGGCACAGTCCCTCGGGACGAGTGGCCGTGGCCAGTGTGCTGGTATGGGCCGACTCCGCGGTCCCAAACCCGGAGCGCAGCCTGGCGGCCCAGTTCGGTGCCTCCGCTGGGGTGCAGCTTCGGGTCTTCCCGCCCGGCACGGCTCAGCGGGGCGGCGACATCTTCGACTATACCGAGCCGACAACCGCCGAGGAGCGACTGCTCTTCAGTCTGCAGCCGGTCCCGCCGAGCCAGAGCATTGCCCTCGATGCAGTCACCGATCAGGCGAGTGCCTGGGTGGGGTGGGGCATTCTCCTCGTTCTGGCCGTTGGCCTGCTCGCCGCGCGCTCGCCGGCGGAACGGCTGATTCTCGCGGGTGGAGCAGTGTGGTGCGCCGTGCGGTCCCCTCTCGGGGCGAGCATTGGCTTCGGCGACCTCTTTTCTCCCGCCACGTTCTTTCGTGGCTATCTGCGCCCCTTGTCGGGTTCGGCCGGCAACCTGCTCGTCACCGGGATCGCACTCCAGCTCTTCGCGATCTGGCTGTGGGGCCAGCGGCCCGCACGCCGATGGTGGTCGCTGCCGCTTGGCATCGCCCTCCTGATCGGCGCCCCCTACTTCGTCAACGATCTCGGCCGCGGTATCACTCCTCCGATCAGTGGAGTCACGACCTCTCTCTGGGTGACGTGGCAGGTGACGCTGACCGTGGCCACGTCAGCCTTCATCCTGCTCGCCGCCGCGCTCTTTCGCGGCGAGGATGACCGCGCCGGCAGCGTCTGGGGTGTCGGGGTCGGCGTGGCGATCGCACTCGCTGCCGCGGTGGTGGGAGTACTGGTGTGGCAGCCCAAGGTCGGTTGGCCGGAGTGGTACACCTTTCTCTGGGCGCCAGCGCTGCTGCTGGTGGCGCGTCCGGCGCCGCGCTGGGCGGCGATTGTGGGCACCGCCATTGTTGCGGGCACCGCAGCGGCGCTGGTCACCTGGGGGGCAGAGATCAATGGCCGCGTCGTGGCCGCGCAGCGCGACCTCGCCCGCCTCGGTGATATCGAGGATCCGCTCGCCCAGCCGCTGCTCGAGCGACTCAGCGATCAGGTGCAGACGGGGGCCGAGCCGACGGCGGCGTCGGGGATGTACCTGCTATGGCGGGCCTCCGATCTCGCCGGGCAGGAGTTCCCCGTACGCCTGGCCCTGTGGGAGCGGGACGGTACCCGACAGGCCGAGCTCTCGCTCGACTCGCTCGATCTTCCCACCCAGCTCGTGGCGGCTCTGGTGAAGGGGTTCGATTCGTCCGCGGGCCGAAAGGTGGTGTCACTGACGCGCGTCCCGGGGCGGCATTATCTGCTGCTGCAGCACCTGCCCAGCGGGAGGGTACTTACTACGGCGGTCGGACCCCGGACCCGGCTGCTCGCCCCGACGCGCCTGGCGCGCCTGCTACGGCCGCCATCCGAGGGGCCTCCACTTTATGACCTCTCGCTCTCTCCGCCATTCACGCGCGGGCTGATTACCGAGCCGAGTCAGCGGTGGTGGCGCTCCGGCGCCGAAGTCCGGACCGACCGCCTGATCGATCTGTCGGATGGGAGCCGGCATGTCCATGCCGAGGTGATGCTCCGTCCGCTGCCGCTGCTGCTTGTCCGTGGCGCGCTGCTGGTGTCGATCGACGCTCTGATCCTGGCGCTGCTCTGGCTGCTGGCGACCGTGCGGCTGCCGACGGTCCGTCAGCGGCTGAGTCTCCGTCGGCTTGCGCGGTCGTTCCAGGTACGGCTCGCGGTGACACTCGCGCTCTTCTTCGTGATTCCCGCGGTCGGCTTCACCATCTGGGGGCTGGGACGGCTGACGGCCGAGGCCAATCGTACCCGCGACCTGCTGATCACCGCGGTGCTTCGCGACGCGGTGCTCACCGCGGGCAGTCTGCTGCAGGAACCGGCGGACTATCTGTCCGAGGGACTGGCGGACCTCTCCAATCGGCTCGACGCCGATCTCGTCCTCTATAGTGGAGGGCGGCTCGTCGCCGCCAGCGCGCCGCTGCTCGAGGATCTCGGGCTGGTCGAGCCGCTGCTGGACGCGAAGGTCTACCCGCGCATGGCGCTCGGCGACGAACTCGAACTGACCCGTCCCGCCACGACCTACGTCGCCCCGGTACGAGTGGGGTACCGGGTGGCGCAGTCGGGACCGCCGGGCGGTGTCGGCATTCTCGCGACCCCGCAGCTCGCCTACGACTGGAGCCGGAGCCAGGATCAGCGGGAACTCACCTTCCTGCTACTGCTCGCCACGCTCGGAGGACTGGGGGCGGCGATGCTGGGCGCGCAGATTGCCGCTCGCGCCCTCTCCCGCCCGGTCGCTGATCTGCAGCGTTCGGCGGCGGCGCTGGGCCAGGGACTGCCGATGCCCGCGGTGCAGGCACCGCCAGCGGAATTCGAACAGGTCTTCAGCGCCTTCACGCGGATGGCAGAGGACGTGCGCGCCAGTCAGGCTGCGCTCGACAGCGCCCGCCAGCGGACGGCCGCCGTGCTCGCGAATGTGGCGACCGCCGTGGTCGCGCTGGACGCGAACGGGGCGGTCCTGCTGGCCAACGGGCGGGCCCGCCAGCTTCTCGCCGTCCCGCTCGAAGAGGGAGGCCGATTCGCAGCAGCATTGGGGGACAGTTGGGCGCCGCTTGTCGCGGTGGTCGACGACTTCCTGGCGAGCAGGGACGTCGATCAGTCGAGCGAGGTGGAGGTGGGCGATCGCACCTATCGGGTGCAGCTCGCGCGACTCGGACGGGCTCCGGGCGGTTCGGTCCTGGCGCTGGATGATCTCACCGATGTCACCCAGGCCGCACGGGTCCTCGCATGGGGTGAGATGGCGCGCCAGGTCGCGCACGAGATCAAGAACCCGCTCACACCGATCCGGCTTGGCATGCAGCACCTCCGGCGGGTCCAGCGCGAACGACCGGCGCAGTTCGACCAGGTGCTAGAGGAGACTTCGACCCGCATCCTCTCGGAGATCGACCGTCTCGATACCATCGCCCGTGCCTTCAGCCGGTTCGGCCTTCCCGGTCACCTGAAGGCACCGCTGGAGCAGGTGGACATTGCCGCCGTCGCCCGGGAAGTCGCGGGGCTGTACCGCCTCACGGCGGACAGCGCGGTCGTCGAGGTGGAAGGAGGGGAACTGATCCGGGTGCCGGCGCGTCTGGATGAGGTCAAGGAAGTCCTCGGAAACCTGCTCGAGAATGCCCGGAACGCAGGGGCTCGGCGGGTTCGTATCCGGGTGGACAGCAGCGGGTTCTCGGTCGAGGACGACGGGCACGGCATCGCGGCGGAGCTGCTGCCACGGATCTTCGAGCCCCGTTTCTCAACCACCACGTCGGGCTCCGGGCTTGGCCTCGCGATCGTGAGGCGACTCGTCGAAGGCTGGGGAGCGACGGTCGCAGTGACGAGTGCCGTCGATGCCGGCACGTCGGTGGCCATCCGCTGGGATTGATGGAGTTGCGAGATCAGGACCCCGGCGCCATTCTAGGGGCGGTCCGAACCGGGCCAGCCAAGCTGCAATCCCAGGGTGCCACGGACGGCGCCTGCGTTCGGCCCAACTCATGCATTTTCAGGGTGGGTACTCCCGAACTCATTCCGAGCGCCGTCCCCAGGGTGCCGCCCATGAACCCAGAACCGATTCCCCAGGACCTGCTGGCCGTCCACGACCTGCTTCGGGAAACCCTTGCCAATGCAAGGGATAACGGGGGGCCGTTCCAGTATGGGGTAGCTGTCTTCCCGCGCACCGGGCGATTTGGGGCTCCGGTATTCGGAATCGCGACCAGTGGCGGCGAGTCCACAGTCCTGACCTACCGGATGCTACAATCGCTGGTGGAGCTCCCGGTCTACATCTCGGGCAGGGTGCCGGCAACGATCCGGGAGGGTCTGAGTTACGGTCCTCCCCGGGTCATTCCGCTGGCGCTGCTCGATCAGCCGGTGCTGCGGGTCGGATTCACCTGCTGCATCGGGGCAAGTCGGGACGATCTGGACCGCACCCAGCCGCTGGAGACCAGTGTCTTCGCAGGCGATCTCACGGCGCCAATCATCCTTCTGCTCGACGCCCGGCCCGACGGCTGGCCCCATTAAGCAATCGAGTGTCGCTCGCGCCTCCTCGGCGCGGCGCAGGTCAGCGGGCGCGCCGGTGGCGCGCCCGTTGTCGCTTCCCGGTGCGTAATCCGGCGCCAAGGCCGCACATTCGGATACGGCTCCTCACCACGCTTACCGGCACTCTGGGTGGTCCCGACCTGGAGACCACATGCTCGCCCGCGTACGCTCGGCCGCGGTGCTGGGAATCGATGCCTACCTCGTGGATGTCGAGGCTGACTTGGCCAACGGCCTGCCCGCGTTCAACACGGTTGGCCTCCCGCAGGGGGCTGTTAAGGAAGGACGCGAGCGGGTGCATGCGGCGATCACCAACGCGGGCTTCACCGCGCCGCTCAAACGCATCACGATCAATCTCGCCCCGGCGGACATCAAGAAAGACGGCTCCGGCTTCGACCTCCCGATAGCGATCGCGATTCTCGCGGCGAGCGGGCAGATACCCCCGACCGCCCTCGAGGGCCTGCTTCTGCTCGGTGAGCTGGGTCTCGAGGGCGACCTTCGGCCAGTTCGCGGTGCCATCTCCGTGGCGCTCGCGGCCCGCCGGGCCGGCATGGTCGGCCTGATTGTGCCTGAGGGGAATGCGGCTGAGGCCTCCGTGGTAGAGGGACTGACGGTGTTTGGCGCCTCGAGCCTCGCGCAGGTGACGCGGCACCTTACCGAGGAGTGCGCGCTGGAGGTGCGTCGGTGCGATGCGGAGTCCTTGCTGGCGCAGTCGGTGCCCGAGCCGGTGGATTTCTCCGATGTGCGCGGTCAGCCGGCCGCGAAGCGGGCCCTCGAGGTCGCGGCGGCGGGAAGCCACAACATCCTGCTCATCGGGCCCCCCGGATCGGGCAAGACGATGCTCGCCCGGCGGCTCCCCACCATCCTGCCATCGCTGACACTCGACGAAGCACTCGAGACAACCCGGATCCACAGTGTGGCCGGCCTGCTGGCGCCGGGCCGGTCGCTGCTGACCGTCCGCTCCTTCCGCGCTCCACACCACACCATCAGTGATGCGGGACTGATCGGCGGCGGGTCCACGCCCAGGCCGGGCGAGGTGAGTCTGGCGCACGACGGTGTGCTGTTTCTCGACGAGTTGCCGGAGTTCCGCCGGAATGTCCTCGAGGTCCTGCGGCAGCCGCTGGAGGATGGCCACGTAACCCTGAGCCGCGCCGCGATCAGCCTGACATATCCGGCGCGGTTTACCCTCGTGGCGGCCATGAATCCCTGCCCCTGCGGCCACCAGGGTGACTCGCTGCGCCAGTGCATCTGCGACGCGGCCACGGTCCAGCGGTACCTCTCACGGATATCGGGCCCGCTGCTCGATCGAATTGATCTGCATCTTCGCGTGCCGGCGGTCCACCCTGGCGATCTTTCGGGGGACCGCCCGGAGGAGCCGAGCGCCGAGATCCGCGCGCGCGTGCAGCGGGCGCGGGAACGTCAGCGCGCGCGGTTCGCGGGGCAGGGGTCGATTCACGCCAATGCCCATATGGGTCCGCGCGAACTGAGACGGTTCTGTCGTCTCGATCGGGCTTCGGAGGAACTACTCCGTTCTGCGATGTCTCGGCTCGGTCTCTCGGCCCGGGCTTTTCATCGAGTTCTGAAGGTGGCACGCACGGTCGCCGATCTTGCCGGGGAAGAGGATGTCGGCGTCCCCCATCTCGGTGAGGCGATTCAATACCGGACACTCGACCGGAGCCTTCCGGTCCTCACCGATGCCGGTTGAGGGCTTTCGGCCGATGGGCCCGCCCGATACGTTCCGGGGTCCACCTCCTGCAAAGCCAGAGTGCGCCGACCGATCCTTGCTCTTGCCGCGCTGTTGCCGGCAGTGCTGTCCTGTACCGCCATGGGTCAGTGGCTGTACGATGACCCTTCCTTTGCGCTCCGCTCTGTCACGGTGCGTCGCGGGAGTGCGGGGGTGGTGCCCGCCGATTCCCTCGATCTGGTGTTCATCGGCTGCAACCGCAACGACTACGACCTGCTGAGTGATGGCTTCACGGCGCAACTCGCGGTGAGCGGCCGCACGATCGGTCAGGGCGCAAGGGAGCAGCCGATCCTGCTTGCCACGCGGGACACCAGCAGCTTCACGGTGACGCTGCCGCTGCAGAACGAGAACTTCGCCGCCCAAGCCACCCGGGCTCCCTTCGAGTTGAATAGCAGCAGCACGCTGCATACGCCGATGGGCGATCGCCCGGTCGCGTTTCACGTCCGGGGGCGTGTGGATCTGACCGATACGACCTCGCGCTGGTTGGCCGAGTCGGGGCCGGCCTGCCGTCCCGGCCTCTC
The DNA here is from genome assembly GCA_036741755.1 of Gemmatimonadales bacterium. GTDB lineage: Bacteria > Gemmatimonadota > Gemmatimonadetes > Gemmatimonadales > GWC2-71-9 > JADJOM01. Next base: position 1,926 of record DAINRP010000051.1, on the reverse strand, counting down.
CCAGCTGCCGACGGCGTTCGATCGGCGGGTGCCGCTGGTATCTCCAAGGGACGGACCGCCGCGGACTCCGCAGGGCCCTGGCCCGGGAGGCAACACAGCTCCCTGATCCGCCTGACGGGGCTACCTGGCCCCTCCGCCGCTCAAGTCTCCGCCCGCCAGTCTGATACCTCCCGAGACACGATTCCTCAGCGCATCCGGCACGCCGTTGCGCACGCCCCCGAGAGGTCCGCATGTCCATTTCTGGTGTCGTCCAGGGCGCATTCACCTACGCGTACCGGATCTCGTTCTACTCGGTCTCCATCTCGGCCTCGCAGAGCGCGACCTCTGCGCCGTCGGAGACCACCAATCCGGCGCCGACGCTGCCGGTCTCGCGTGATCAGTTCAGGGGCGATCTGAACACCCTGTTCCAGGCGGTGAAGAGCGGCGACATGACCGCGGCACGGCGAGCGCTGGAGACCGTCCAAGCCGACCGCCCCGAGCTCTTCGACGCGAGCATCACCGCCACCGGGCGCAGAGCGGCGCTGCAGTCGGACTTTCAGTCGCTGGTGAACGCGGTGCAGTCGGGGGATGCGTCTTCGGCCGAGGGCGCGCTCGCCAGGCCGCAGTCGGACGTGAAGGTGGGCCACGGACATCACCACCCGCATCGACACCACCCGGACGACGGGAGCCGGTCGGCCATTCCGCCCGTCGCCAGCGGCCCGGCGCCTGGGGCAAGTCCGGCGTTCTCGGGAACTGCGGCAACGGGCGGCGAGAAGGACGGCGATGGCGACAGTCACTGAGCCGGCACCGCCTCACAAACGATAGCGGCCCGGCGCGATGCCGGGCCGTCGGTCATTCAGCCTTCAGAGGCTAGTTCCCCTTCTTCGGCTTCTGGCTGAGGAAGTAGGTGAGCGCCACGATGACCAGGGCGATCCCCGCACCGTAGCCGAGCAGCTGCCGTTCCCCATCCCAGGTGACCACCTGGCCCAGGAAGACTACGGCCATCACCACGATGATCACGCCGATCAGCTTCTCTTTCAGGTCGTTGAGGTCGTGGATTTCCAGCCAGTGAGGCAACGCCACGCGGTCATCGACGAACAACTCGAACAGCCCGATCGCGATGACGTACAGCACCGTCGCCAGCAGAAAGAGATCGGTCAGCTCGATGAAGGTCAGGATCAGTCCCTTCGCCCCTTTCGGCGCCCCGGCCGCGGGATCAAACAGGCTGGCCACCACGCCGACGGTTTCCGCCGCGCCGTAGACAAGGAGAGTGGTGGCGGCCACGAGGGTGGCCAGGACGGCGACGATGATCATGTACCGGCTGAGCCCGAGGACGCGCACGAGGGCGGAAGGTTCGGACCTGGGTGGGAGGTTCGGCGGAGAGTCGGTCATGGGTCGTATGGGGTCCGGGGTTAGCGCCGGGCCGCGCGCTGAAGGCGGTCGCGAATGGCATCCCAGGCCGGCGCCGCTGGGGGCGGTTCCACGAGGATAAGGGTTACGCCGGCGGCATCGAGCTGATGCAGGGCTCCGTAGAGTCCCCGTGCGTAGGCATCAGGATCGTCCGGCAGCGTGATGGTCGTCGTGCACCCCGTGGGCGGCGGGGCCGATCGCATGAGCGCGCCGAGGCGGTCAGCAGGGCCCAGCTGCACCTGGCCCCGGCCCGCCGCGTCCAGCAGGACCAGCCGGGCCCTGGGTGCGTAATGTCGGTCGAGCATTCCGGGAGAGGGACGGGGCGCCTCTGGGTTAGTCGCTTCCTCGGGCAGCGAGACGGGGCCGATGACCTCTTCCAGCGCGGACCGACTGATCATTCCGGGCCTGAGCAGAACCGGGTGCAGGCCGGAGAGATCGACGACGGTCGACTCGATGCCAACCGTCGTGGGGCCTCCATCCAGGATCATCGGTACCTGGTCGCCGAGTCCATGCGCGACATGCTCGGCGGTGGTGGGC
>DAINRP010000050.1:0-15182 GCA_036741755.1 Gemmatimonadales bacterium | reverse complement strand
CTGCAGGCCGCCGCGCGCCGCGGCGCCCAGATGATCCGCAAGCTGCTCTCCTTCAGCCGGCACGCCCCCCTCACCTATCAGGTACTGGACCTCGGCCGGGTGGTCGAGGAGGTCCGGGGCACGCTCCGCCGGCTGCTCCCGGCGCATATCGAGGTCCAGTTCACGCGGGAACCGGTGCCGGTCAAGGTGCTCGCCGATGCCGGCGCGATCGAGCAGATCCTGCTCAACCTCTCGACCAACGCGCGGGATGCCATGCCCCGCGGTGGCATCCTGCAGCTTTCGGCCCGCCGCGTTGACGTTGCCCGGCCGCCGACGGGATCGTTGCCGGGCTCCTATGCCTGCCTCAGCGTCCGTGACAACGGCGCCGGCATGGACGTGCGGGTGAAGGGGCGGGTGTTCGAGCCCTTTTTCACCACCAAGCCCCCCGGCGAAGGCAGCGGGCTCGGCATGGCGATGATCTACGGGCTGACTCAGCAGCACGGCGGGTTCATTGAACTCGAGACCGAAATCGGGCGTGGCACCGAAGTGCGGATCTTTTTCCCGCTGGCCCGCGAAGACCAGCCCCTCACCGAACTCGCCCCGTCCCCGACCGGGCTGCGCGGCGGGCAGGAGTGCATCCTGCTGGTTGAGGACGAGGATGGCCTGCGCCGCGTGGCGCAACGCGCGCTGGAGAAAGTGGGCTACCGCGTGATCACGGCCTCGGATGGCGTCGAAGCACTCGAGCTCTATCGGAAACGCGCCGCGGACATCGACCTCATCATCACTGACGTGGTGATGCCGAAGCTCGGCGGCATCGCGCTCTACCGCACCCTTCGCCAGGAGGGGTTCGCGGTGCGTTTCCTCTTTACGAGCGGCTACGCCGCGCATGAGATCATGCACGGGGACATGCCGGACACCGAACTCGCGCTGCTCCAGAAGCCGTGGACGCTCGCCGACCTCACCCACCGGGTGCGTGAGGTCATCGACCGGGTCCCCAAGTAGCCGATGCCCCGCCTGCTCGCCCTCGCGCTCTTCGCTGGCAGCCTGCTCCTCATCCTCTGCGCGGCGGTGCATCCCGTCCTGCCTCTCACGGCGGTGGGCGATCTCCAGCGCATCACCGCCACCCCCCACTGGTACTGGATTCATCTCGGCCTGCTCTACGCGACGGGGCTGATCATCGCCGGGATCTGGGCGCGGTGGCTCCGCGCCCATGCAGAGGAGCGGCGCGCACTCGGCGTGGCCTTCGTGGTGTTCGGGATCGGGCAGGCGATGAACGGCGTGAACATCGCCTTCATGGCGGGGGCGGGGACCCGCTTTGCCGCGCTGCATGCAGCGGGCGGAGATGTCCTCGACGTCTATCAGGCGCTGCACGGCTTTGCGGTGATGTGCGGACGGCTGGCGGGATTCCTCGTGGCGATTGCGGCGGGCATGATCGCGGTCACCACCGCCGCCCGCCCGCGCGAGCCCCGGGCGCTGGTGGCGCTCGCCTGGCTCGCCTGCGGCGCCGGACTCATCGGGGACCTCTTCGCCCCGCCTGGTCACCCGCTGATGCTCACGGCGGTCGGGCTCATGGCAGTGTGGCAGGCGGTGACCGCCGTCAGGTTGTTGCGCGGCGATCGGTCATAGGGCGTTCACCACCCGCCACTGCGCTCATCCCCGATTCACGCCAGCTCCGTAGGTTCTCCCCTTCCAGTCGACCCGGGTCCGGCCGCGCACCGTTGAGCGCAGAATGATGTAGAACGCCATGAGCGCCCCGACCGGATAGCCGAGGCCGTACCACACCGGGACCTGCATCCCCAGCGAGACCAGCGACCAGAAGCCGAGCGAGGCGGCAACCGCGATCCGCGCGGCGGGCAGGAGCGCGGTGGGGACCTGCAGCACCAGCGCCAGTGGCGGCAGCAGCCAGAACAACATGGCGAGGCTGAGGGTGACCGGAACCAGGGCGCGCTGAATCGGCTCGTCCGGATAGGAGCGGCGGCCGCCGAGATAGACGTTTTTCGACCAGCCCTCGATGATCTCCCGGAGATTGCTGTACATCCGCGTCGTCATCAGCGTCTCGGCAAAGGCAAAGCGAATCACCTTGCCCGCCCGCCAGAAGGCCTGTGCCAGGGCGAGGTCCTCCACGACCTCCATCCGCACCGTCGCGTGGGTGCCAACCGCCTCGTACGACTCGCGGCGGACCATGATGAACTGGCCGTTGGCGATGACATCACGGGCGTGGCGGGCGTGATTGACCGAGTCAGGCTGGTAGCGGAGCCCGAGCAGGATCCAGATCTGGGGCATGATGAGGCGTTCCCAGAACGACCCGCACTCCTGGTGCGGCGCCACCGTCACCAGATCGGCCTTCGCCGCCGCCCCGGCGCCGAGGGCGCGGGCGATCAGCTCCGGCTCATGCCTGGTGTCGGCGTCGGTGAAGAGCAGGATCTCCCCGCCGGCGGCGCGATACCCCTGGTAGCAGGCCCATGGTTTACCGTACCATCCCTCCGGCAGTGCGTCGCCGCGGATGACTCGGAGCCGGCGATCGGTGGCGGCGATCCGCTCGGCGATCGCCGCGGTGTCATCGGTGGAGCGGTCGTCCACCACGAGGACTTCAAGGGCGGGATAGGTCGAGGCCAGGATGGAGCGGACCACCCGCTCGATCGCGGCGGCTTCGTTCCGGGCGGGGATGATCACACTCACCGCGGGGCCGGTGACCGGCGCCGTCCGGTTGAGATTCGGGTCTCTCTTCGCGAGCCGGATGAGGGCCAGATACGGCACCAGCCAGGGGAGTGCGTAGAGCAGGGTGGGAGCAAGCGGGACCGATACCACGTGGTCCGCTGATTCGACGATCAGGGCGACCTCCCGCGTTGCCGGTCGCCGTCAGCGATTCCGGACCACCGCCGCCAGTTCGCCCTCGATCTGCTCGAGCTGCCGCTCGATGTCGTGGGTGTCGAGCGCGCTGTCCGGGGCGGGGACGCCGTTCTGCGCGAACAGCGTGGCGACCAGCGCATCGGTGTAGCCGACCACCGCGACGGCGATCCCCTTGTCCAGAGTGGAATTCAGGCGGAGAATGATGGCCATGGCCTGACGCTGGCGGAGCCCGGTGAGGACCGGACCGATACGGCGGGTGATGAGTTCCCGGAGGTACTGGAGTTCTTCCACGATCTCCCCGGCCGCGAGTCCCCGCGCCGCGCCGAAGCGGCCGTAGTGCTCGCAGGCGTGATGCCAGACTTCGTTGACCGAGCGGCGCATCGGACCGACTCCCTCGATCAGGATGTCGAAGAGCAGGCGGAGCTCCCGTTCCAGCGTGGTGGAAGGGATGGCCGAGGCGGTGGCCACGCGGACGGTCAGCCACTCCGCCCAGTCCTTGATCATGACATCGCGATGGTCGGCCATGGCCCGGCCAACGGTGAGCAGCGTCGGTTGCGATGCGCGCAATCGTGACACTCCAGGGCGAGAGAAGCCGGAGATCCGATCGGGAGAGGGCTGTCGGGGTCGGACGACTTCGGGGCAGACCTGCGGGCCAGGGCAACCGGACTGGCCAGTCATGCGACATCCGTCCCGTCGGGGCGAGAATCTACACCGGGGGTGCTGATGGGGTCAAAGACGATGATTCGCCCACCGCGGCTGGCACGCGGGTCGCGCGTGGCGCTGGTGGCGCCCGCGGGTCCGCTCGGCGAGCGGGATGACGTGCAACGCGGTGTGGAACTGTGTCAGGCACTCGGCTACGAGGCGGTGCCCGGCGCGCACGTCCTCGACCGGTACGGCTATCTCGCCGGCACCGACCAGGCGCGGCTCGCCGACCTCAACCAGGCCCTCCGCGATCCCGCCATCGATGCGGTCTGGTGTCTGCGCGGCGGTTACGGCCTGACCCGGATCCTCCCCTATGTGGATCTGGAGGCGCTGACCCGCCATCCCAAGGCGGTCATCGGGTACTCGGACATCACCGCGCTCCTGCTCGCGCTCCACCGCGCGACCGGCGTGGTGACCTTCCACGGCCCGATGAGCCGGGCACCGCTTACCGCCTTCAGCCGCACCCACTTCGAGGCCGCGCTCGCAACACCCGAACCCGCGGGCCGGCTGGGGCGACTGCAACCGCCCGCGGGCGTGCTGGTTCCCCGGAGCCCGCGGATCCGCGCGGTTCGACCCGGCGTCGCCGAAGGCCCGCTCGTCGGCGGCAATCTGACCCTGCTGACTGCACTCGCCGGGACCCGCCACTTCCCGGTGCTCGATGGGGCCATCCTCTTCCTCGAGGAGATCGGCGAGGATCTCTATCGCGTCGACCGGATGCTCGCCCAGCTTCGCATGATCGGCGCCTTCGACCGCATCGCGGGAGTGATGCTCGGCCAGTTCACCGACATGAAACGTGGTGCCGGCGACGGTGGAGCCCTCGGCTTCGACGAAGTGCTCACGACCTACTTTGCGCCACTCGGCGTTCCGGTCGCCTACGGCTTTCCCTTCGGCCATGTCGACGATCAGTGGACGCTGCCGATCGGGGCTCGCGCGCGGCTCGATGCCGGTGCCGGCGAACTCGACATCCTCGACGCCGCCGTGACCTGATGGCGACGCCGACCCTCACCCAGCACCACCTGCCTGGAGTCCTCGGACCCATCGCCGTGGACATCCGCACCAGCGAGCGCCGCTCGGCTCGGCCGGCGGTGCTCATCCTGCCCGGCTTCAAGGGGTTCAAGGAGTGGGGAATGTTCCCGGTGCTCGCCGAACGGGTCGCGCGCGCCGGCTTCAGTGCGGTCTCGATCAACGTCAGCGGCGCCGGGGTGGACGGCAACGGGCGCTTCGTCCACCCCGAGCGCTTCGGTCACAACACCTTCTCGACGGAGCTGGAAGATATCCACCGGGTGCTCGATGCCCTCGAGCACGGCCAGCTGGGGATGGTGCCGACCTCGAGGGTGGGACTGGTGGGGCACTCCCGCGGCGGCGGCATGGCCATCCTCACCGCCGGCCGCGACCCACGGGTGCACGCGCTCGTGACCTGGGCCGCCATCTCGACGGTCGACCGCTGGCCTGACAAGGCCGACGAATGGCGTGCCGCCGGGAAGCTCGACATCACCAACGTCCGCACCGGTGACGTCCTCCCCCTCTACGTCGACGTGCTCGACGATGTCCTGGCCAATCGCGAGCGCCTCGACATCGCCGCCGCCGCCGGACGGCTGACGATCCCCTGGTTGCTGCTCCACGGCGCGGCCGATCCCTCGGTGCCGCTGGCGGAGGCTCGGGTGCTCAGCGCCGCCGCTTCGCACCTCAATCCTCCGCGGCTGATCATCATCGAAGGGGCGGGGCACACCCTCGGTGCCGTGCACCCCTTTGCCGGTATGACCCCGGATCTGGCCCAGGCCCTCGACGAAACTCTGAAATGGCTGGGGCGGTATCTGTAGCGGCTCGGTCGGATCCGTTGGCGCGACCAGCCGGTCGCGCCTACTTATATTGTCCCCATGCCCATCTACGAATACCACTGCCCCTCCTGTAACGCGGACTTCGAGCTCTTCGTCCGCGGCGAGACCAGGATCGCCTGCCCATCCTGCGAAAGCCGGAAGATCGAGCGGCGCATGTCCCTCCCCGCGCGTCCCGCCGGTGGCACCGGCTTCGCCGACTACACCAACCTCGGCCCGCCGAAGAGCGGTGGCGGCTGCGGCGGAGGTGGGTGCGGCTGCCATTGAGCTCGCTGCATGCGACCCTGCTCGAGCGCCTGGGCGCGCGCCGGCCGTTCCAGGTGGAGCCGGAGGCGGACGCCGTCACGGACCCGCAGATGGCCGCCGTCGCCGTCATCCTCGCGCCCAGCCCCGACAGTATCCTCCTGATCCGCCGCGCCGAGCGCGAGGACGACCCCTGGTCTGGGCACATCGGACTGCCCGGTGGCCGTCTCGACCCGACGGATGCCGACCTGTGCGTCACCGCCATGCGGGAGACGGTTGAGGAGGTTGGCTGCACCCTTTCCCGAGAACAGCTCCTCGGCACCCTTGATGACGTCTGGCCCGGCAAGCCGGTGCCCCGGGTCATTGTCGTGCGCCCGTTCGTCTTCGGCATCGCCGAGCGGCCGGATCTCGCTCCCAACCGCGAGGTGGCGGACGCCTTCTGGGTCCCCCTGGGCGAGCTCCGGGATCCGGCCATCTACCGCAACAGCTCCTTCCGGGTCCGCGGCGAGGAGCGGCTCTTCCCGGTCTACCACTTGGGCCCGCGCGACCTGGTCTGGGGCCTGACCGAGCGTATCCTTACCTCGCTGCTCGAACTGCTCTAAGTCCTCGCCACATCACGATGTCCGGCTCCTCGAGCAGTTCATGCCCGAGCCGCCCTGTCGAGCGCCTGCTGTTGACATTTCGTACGTCCTAAACCAATTATTGGTATATACGATCCCAGGGGTGATTTCGTGGTTCTGCAGGCCCAGTCCGTCGCTCCCGCAGTGGCGCTATCCGTCTTCGCCCTCGTGGCGGGGCTGACCGCGCTCGTCACCTGGCCTCGGCGTGGTCTGGTTGCACGGGCCGTCCGGATCTCACGCATGACCGAACGGGTCTGGCGGGAGGATGCCCTCAAGCAGATCCGGCAGATGGAGGAGGGCGCCCGTCCGGCGTCGATAGACAGCCTCGCCGGCGCACTGGAGGTGGGGCGCGCGCGTGCCATGCGCCTGGTGGAGCGCCTGGTGAATCAGGGCCTGGTGCAGAGCGACGGCGGTCGTCTCTCGCTCACCCCGGCCGGGCGGGAATACGCGCTCCGCATGGTCCGTACCCACCGACTCCTGGAACGTTACCTCGCGGACAAGACCGGGGTGGCGCCCGCCGAATGGCATGAGGAGGCCGAGCGCCGGGAACACCGGCTCACCCCGGCGGAGACCGAGCGGCTGTCGGCTACGATGGGCCATCCGCGCTACGACCCGCACGGCGACCCGATCCCCACCAGTACCGGTGAGCTGCCGATCCGCGCGGATCGCACCCTCTCCGCCTTCCCCGACGGGCAGGCCGTCGCGGTGGTGCATCTCGAGGACGAGCCCCGCGAGCCATTCGAGCGTCTGCTTGCGCTCGGCCTGCGTCCCGGTGTCCGGATGCGGCTTCTCTCCAGCGGGCCTCAGGAGGTCCACTTCCGGTTCGACGGGCAGGAGCACACCGTCCCGCGGGTCGTGGCCGACCAGATCAGCGCCGAACCGCTCTCCGGTGACGAATCGCTCGACGAGCTGAGCCACGGTACCCTCGCCGCGCTCCGCCCCGGCGAATCGGCGCAAGTGGTGCGCATCGCCGCCGCCTGCCAGGGCCCACCGCGGCGCCGGCTGCTCGACCTCGGCGTGGTGCCGGGCACCGTGGTCACCGTGGAGTACGCGAGCCCGGGGGGCGATCCGGTGGCATACCGGATCCGTGGGGCGCTCATCGCGCTGCGGCGGGTGCAGGCGGATCTGATCCAGGTCGAGCCCGTCATCACCCGGGCGGCCTCCTGAGTTGACCGCCACGTCGCTGTCTCGCGCCCCGAAGGCGCCGGAGCTGGTTCAGCTCCAGAGTCGCGCCGGCCGGCACGACTTCCTGGTGGCGCTGGCCGGCAACCCCAACACCGGCAAGAGCACGGTATTCAATGCGCTCACCGGCCTCCGCCAGCACACCGGCAACTGGCCCGGGAAGACCGTGGCGCGCGCCGAGGGGGTGTTCCAGCACGGCGGCAAGCGGATCCGGCTCGTGGACCTGCCGGGGGCCTACTCCCTCCAGGCGGGTAGCACCGACGAAGAGGTCGCGCGCGACTTCCTGCTCTTCGGCGGTCCCGACGTCACCGTGGTGGTGCTCGATGCCACCCGGCTCGAGCGCAACCTCCCTCTCGCCCTGCAGATCCTCGAGATCACCGGCCGCGCGGTGATCTGCCTCAACCTGATGGACGAGGCGCGCCGGCACGGCATCGCGGTCGATCCAGCCAAGCTGGAGCGGGAGCTGGGTGTGCCGGTGGTCGCCGCCGCCGCGCGCCGGGGCGAGGGCGTGCCGGAGCTGCTCGATGCGATTCTGGCGGTGGCGGGCGGCAGCCGCGCCACGGCGCCCTACCGCATGGAGGCGTATCCGCCGGAGGTGGATCGCGCCCTGCGCGAGATGCAGCCGGCGGTGGAGCGGGCCTTTCCCCGCCTGCCGAACGCCCGCTGGGTGGCGCTCCGGCTGCTGCAGGGCGATCAGCGTATCGAGGCCGCCGTCCGCGAGGGGGTGCTCGGCGATGAGGGCACCAACGGCATCCGCGCGGCGGGCCCCGAGTTCACCGCTGCTCTGCTGGACACCGTGAACCGGCTCCGCTGGCAGCTGCAGCCCAGCTTCGAGGACAGCCTCGCGGAGGGGGTGTACCAGGCGGCGGAGGGGATCGCGGGGCGGGTGGAGCTGCAGGGGATCCGGAAGGCACGGTTCGATTTCGACCGCCGCCTCGACCAGCTGCTGACCAGTCGCCTCTTCGGCTTCCCGGTGATGCTGCTCATGCTTGCGGTGGTCTTCTGGCTCACCATCGCCGGCGCCAACGTCCCCTCGGCGCTGCTGGCCAACGGGCTGATCGACCACCTGCAGCCCTGGCTCAAGCAGGCCGGAACCTCGGTGGGATTCCCGGTCTGGCTGAACGGCCTCCTCTTCGACGGTGTGTACCTCGCCACGGCCTGGGTGGTGAGCGTCATGCTGCCGCCGATGGCGATCTTCTTCCCCCTCTTCACCCTGCTCGAGGACTTCGGCTACCTGCCGCGGGTGGCGTTCAACCTGGACGCGCTCTTCCGCCGTGCCGGTGCGCACGGCAAGCAGGCGCTCACGATGTGCATGGGTTTCGGCTGCAACGCCGCGGGGGTGGTCGCCACCCGGGTGATCGACAGCCCGCGGGAGCGGCTGGTGGCGATCATCACCAACAACTTCTCGCTCTGCAACGGCCGTTGGCCCACCCAGATCCTGATGGCGACCATCTTCGTGGGCGCGGTGGTGCCGGCGCCGCTCGCCGGTCTCGCCTCCGCCGGCGCGGTGGTGGGTGTCGCGGTGCTGGGCATCGTGATGATGTTCTTCGCATCCTGGCTGCTCACCCGCACCGTGCTCCGCGGCGAGGCCACCACGTTCAGCCTGGAGCTGCCGCCCTATCGACCGCCCAGCATCCTGCGGACGCTCTACACCTCGCTCATCGACCGCACTCTCATCGTGCTGTGGCGCGCCGTGGTGTTCGCCGCGCCGGCCGGCGCAGTGATCTGGCTGGTGTGCAACATCTCGATCGGCGGCGCGAGCCTCGCGGCGCACGCCGTCCACGCGCTGGATCCGTTCGGCGTGCTGCTGGGCCTCAACGGAGTGATCCTGCTGGCCTACGTGGTCGCGATCCCCGCCAACGAGATCGTCATCCCCACGGTGCTGATGCTGACGGTGCTTACCGGGCGGATCGCCGGCGTCGGCAGCGGGGCCGGCGTGATGTTCGATCTGGACTCACCGGCCGCCGTGTCGACGCTGCTTCACGGCGCCGGCTGGACCGCACTCACCGGCGTCAACCTGATGCTCTTCTCCCTGCTCCATAACCCCTGCAGCACGACGGTCTACACCATCTACCGGGAAACAGCCAGCACCCGGTGGACGGTGCTCTCGGTGCTCCTGCCGCTCGGACTTGGGTTCACCGTCTGCTTCCTGGTGGCCCAGCTGTGGAGGCTCGTCAGCCTATGACCGGCAATCCCGCACGGGAGGTCCTCACGCACTCGGCGGAGGACTACCTCAAGGCCATCTTCCACCTCACCGCTGGCGGCACCGCGGCCGGCACTACCGAGCTGGCCCAGACGCTGGACCTCGCCCCGGCGTCGGTGAGCGGAATGATCAAGCGGCTCTCCGAGCAGGGGCTGCTGGAGCACGAGCCGTACAAGGGTGTGCAGCTGACCCGGGACGGCCGCCGGCTCGCCCTCCGGATGGTGCGGCGCCATCGCATCATCGAGGCTTACCTGGTCGGGTTCCTGGGATATGGCTGGGAGGTGGTTCACGAGGAGGCGGACCGGCTGGAGCACGCGGTGAGCGATGCCCTCATCGAGCGCATGGCGAATGCGCTTGGCGACCCGCATTTCGATCCCCACGGCGACCCGATCCCCGCCGCCGACGGCACTATCGCGGAGCTGGTCTACACTCCGCTCTCCGATATCGCGACCGGCGAGACCGTCGTGGTGCGCCGAGCCGACACCAATCACGCCGATCGGCTGCGCTACATCGCGAGCTTCGGGCTCACGCCGGGGGCCCGCGCCACCGTGATTGACCGCCAGCCCTTCCACGGGCCGGTGACGGTCGTGGTCGACGGCATCCGCCACGTCCTCGGTGACGAAATCGCGCGGCTCCTGCTCTGTGCGCGGCCCGAGGTCTCGGGATGACCACGATCACCCAGCCGAGACCACCTGCGCCCGCCTGGCGCTTCCCGCGCCGGCGGCCGAGCCTGCCGGAGGCCTATCAGTCGGTCACGATTCCGGAGGGCGCCGGGGTGTGGCGGAAGATGCTGGCCTTCGCCGGGCCGGGGTACATGGTGGCCGTGGGCTACATGGATCCGGGCAACTGGGCCACCGACCTCGCCGGTGGCGCCCGCTTCGGGTACACCCTGCTCAGCGTCATCCTCATTTCGAATCTGATGGCGATCCTGCTGCAGGCGCTCGCGGTCAAGCTCGGGCTGGTGACCGGCCGCGACCTCGCGCAGGCCTGCCGCGATCACTACAGCCGCCCGGTGAGCTTCGTGCTCTGGGTGCTGTGCGAGATCGCCATCGCCGCCTGCGACCTCGCGGAGGTGATCGGCTCCGCCATCGCGCTCAATCTGCTCTTCGGAATTCCACTGCTGTGGGGCGTCTGCCTGACCGCGGCGGACGTACTGCTGATCCTCCTGCTGCAGCACAAGGGATTCCGCTACCTCGAGGCCCTCGTCATCGTCCTGGTCGCGACGGTCGCAGTCTGCTTCGGCGTCGAGCTGGTGCTGGCGCGGCCGGACATGGCGCAGGTCGCCGCCGGGCTGGTGCCGACCTCGCAGATCATCACCAACCCGGTGATGCTCTACATCGCGATCGGCATCCTCGGCGCGACGGTGATGCCGCACAACCTCTATCTCCACTCGGCGATCGTGCAGACCCGCCGGGTCGGGCCCGGCACCGCCAGTATCCGCGAGGCGCTCCGCTACGCCACCCTCGACTCGACCCTCGCGCTGATCTTCGCCTTTCTGATCAATGCGGCGATCCTCATCCTCGCCGCCGCGACCTTCCACGGCACCGGCCACGAGAACGTGGCCGACATCCACGACGCCCACAGCCTGCTGGCGCCGCTGCTCGGCACCGGCCTCGCGAGCACGCTGTTCGCGCTCGCGCTGCTCGCCTCGGGGCAGAACTCCACCATCACCGGCACGCTGGCGGGGCAGATCGTAATGGAAGGGTTCCTCGACATCCGGCTGCCGGCCTGGCTCCGGCGCCTCATCACCCGGCTCATCGCGATCGTGCCGGCGGTGATCGTGACGGCGCTCTATGGCGAGAAAGGGGTGGGGAGCCTGCTCATCCTGAGCCAGGTCATCCTCAGCATGCAGCTTTCGTTCGCAGTGGTGCCGCTGGTGCTGTTCACCAGTCACAAGGGCAAGATGGGGGAGTTCGTCAACAGCCGGCCGCTGATGCTCGCGGCGTGGCTCGTGACGGTGGCGATCGTGGGGCTGAACGGCTGGCTGCTGCTGACGACAGTACGGGATTGGGTTGGGTGAGCCAGAGTGCTTAGTGCTTAGTGCCTAGTGCTAAGTACCTAGTGGCGGATTTCTTCCGCGCGCCCGCTGAACCGCCACCGAGTACCAAGTGCCAGGCACTAAGCACTAGGCACTGAGTATCTGCTACTCCCGCAGCGCCTCGAGCAGCCGCACGAGCCTCTGGTCGCGGGCTTCGTGCAGTTCGGGGAGGTGCGGGGTGTAGGCCTTGTCGATCAGGCGGATGAATCGCTTGCGATCCTCGATATCGAGCGTGCTCCAGTCGGCGAGCGACTTCCAGATCGCTTCATAGCTGCTCAGCATCCGCGACAGGTAGACATCCACCCCCCACGCCCCCGCCGCCAGGTGATGATCCAGATGCGGGCCTGAACTCACCCAGGCGAGTCCCGGTCCCACCGACATCGCGCGGTCGACATCCTCCACATCCAGCACGCCGTCCACCACCAGCTGGATGCACTCCCGCCAGACGGCCGCGGTGAGCCGGGCCGCGACGTTTCCCTCCACTTCCTTCTTGAAGACAATCGGCGACCGGCCCAGCATGCCGAGCCAGAAGCGGATGTCCTCGATGCACTCGGGGTCGGTCTTCGGCGAGGGGACGACTTCCACCAGCGGGATCAGCTCGACGGGATTGAGCGGGTGGGTGACGAGGAACCGCTCGGGACGGTCGAGCCGGCTGCTCAGCGCCGACGGGCCGAAGCCACTGGCACAGCTGGTGATGATCGCGGCGCGGCGCGCCACCTGTTCGATCAGCCCGAGCGCCTTCAGCTTGACGGCCAGATCTTCGGGGACCGCCTCGATGATCCAGTCGGCGTCTTCCACCGCCTGCAGCAGACTCCGCCCGACCCGCATCAGGTTGAGCGCATCCTCCGCCACCTGCGCCTCGGCCCGTTTGAGCCGCACCAGCGAAACCACCCGGTCGCCGATCGCCTCCGTCGCGGGCGACAGGATTTCTGCGTCCGCGTCATAGATGGTCACCGGCCAGCCGGCGGCGACGGCGAGCGCGGCCCACCCCCGGCCGATCTCCCCAGCCCCGACAATGGCGACGCGCGGCGTCTCGAATCGTGTCATGTGTGCCCCTACGATAACGTTGGACGGGCAGGGAGCCAAGCGTGAGTAGATTGCGGCGCTCCCTCACGGCGCCACCGCCGCCAGGCGAAGGCCCTCGACCGGACACCATGACTCTCGGATTGCTGCTGTCGCTGCTGTTCACAGGCCCCGTCGATTCGGCCCGCGCAACCCAGCCGCCGATGCTTCCGGCGCTGCTCTCGGTCGCCCTCGAGCGCCGCCTCGCCGATCGGCTGGGCGCCGGGGTGGGGGACACGATCGCGATCGGCCTCGACGCTGGAGGCACCGGGCGCCGTGCGGTCGTCGCGGCCGTGTACGAACCCGCCGCCGACCCCTCCGCGATCACCAAGCGGGAGTACTATCTCCGGCTCCACCTGCCGGATCTCGCCGCGCTGCTCGGTGCCCCCGACCGGGTGGACCGTTTCGGCGTCGGCCTCCTCCCCGGCGCACGACCGGGCACGGCCACCGAAGCACTCAATGAGGTGGCCTTCGGGTTCCGGGCCTATCCCTCCGCCGAGATCGCCAGCGAATCATCCCAGACCTTCCGGGTCGTGAGCCGCTTCCACGAGGCCATCGCGGTGATCTCCGTGGTGGCGAGCGCCATCTTCCTGCTCTGCATCATGCTGCTCAAGGTGGAGGAGCGCCGGCGGGACGCCGCGGTCATGCGATTCACCGGCATCAGCCGGCGGACGATCTTCAGCGCGCTCTTGCTGGAGGCGATCCTCGTCGCGGCCCTCGGCTCCGTCATCGGGGTCGGCCTCGCCATCGCAGCCAGCGCAGTGACCAATCTCTACTACCAGCACTTCTTCGATACCACGCTGGTCTTTTCAATCGTGACGCCGGCGATCATCCGCTTCAGCGTGCTGCTCTCGATCGGGCTCGGCCTGCTGGCCGGCTCGCTCGCGGCGTGGCGCCTGATCCGGACCAACCCGATGATCCTGTGGGGGCGGGGGTGAACCCGGTCCGCAATCTGTTGCGCCACCCGATCCGCACCGGGCTCGCGATCGCCGGGATCATGGTGACGACCGCGATGCTGCTCGACATGGTGCTGCTGTCGGGCGGCATCGAACGCTCCTTCGAACGACTGCTGCTCGGCCGCGGCTTCCAGGTGCGGGTCTCACCGAAGGGCACGCTCCCCTTCGATACCGAGGCGACCATCCCCGGCGCGCGCGGCGTGCGCGCGGTCATGCTCTCCGATTCCGCCGTTGTCGCCGCCGGTCCGCTGCTCGGCGCGTCGCTCTATGCCCGCCGGACCGATACCCTGGTGACGCTCTTCGGGTACGGCGTCGATCCCGTCGCGCAGGCGATCTACCAGCTCGATGACGGGCGGGACCTCGCTCCGGCGGACAGCACCGGCGTCCTGCTCAGCCAAGCCTCGAGCACCCTGCTCGGCGCCGGTATTGGCGACACCGTGACCCTCGTGGCGCGACTCGATCCGCAGGCCGCCGTCGCCGCCGTCGAGCGGCGCCTCGTGGTTCGCGGCATCGTTCACTTCCTCTACGACTACAAGGGTCAGCCTTCGGTCGCCGCGCTGCTGCCTCTCATGCAGGACCTCGCCCGCCGCCGCACCGAGGACCGGGTCTCCGCCTTCGTCGTGAAGATCAGGGACGGCGCGTCACTCGCCGCCACCACCGAACGGCTCCGTGCCGCACTGCCGGCGCTCGAGATCAACAGCGTCGGCGACATGCTGGCGCACTTCCGCGAGCGCCTCGTCTACTTCCGCCAGCTTTCCTACATTCTCGGCACCATCAGCCTTGGGGTGACGGTGCTGCTGGTGGCGACCCTCATGACCATCACGGTGAACGAGCGCCTCGGCGAGATCGCGACGCTCCGCGCCATCGGGGTGAGTCAGGGAAGCATCGTGCGTGGCGTGATGGTCGAGGGTGGGACCCTCACGCTGATCGGCGGCAGTCTCGGGGTGCTGCTGGGAGTGCTTACCGCGGAATACCTCGACCGCATTCTCACCGCCTTTCCAGGGCTCCCGGCGGCGATCTCGTTCTTCGTCCCCGAGCCGCGCAGCCTCCTCGTTGCCGCGCTGGTGCTGGTGCTGACCGGCATCCTCGCCGGCGCCTATCCGGCGCTGCTCGCCGCGCGGGCGCCGATCGCCGCGACGCTCCGGAGCGATGCCACCTGATGCGACACCAGTCGCGCGCGGCGGCGCCCGTACCGATTCCCGAGGTCCGTCCACGATGAGCAGGCGAGGTCAGCTTCCCGGCGCTCCCCCGATCCTGGTCGCCCGCGAGCTCCGCAAGGACTACCCGATGAACGGGGAGACGGTGCACGCGCTCCGCGGCGTCTCGCTCGAGGTGCGGGCCGGTGAGTACGTCGCCATCGTCGGTCCGTCCGGCTGCGGCAAGTCCACCCTGCTGCAGCTGCTCGGCGGCATCGACACGCCGACCAGCGGCGGCGTCACCCTGAACGGCGCCGCGCTCGAACACCTCAGCGACCGCGAGCTCACCCGGCTCCGCCTCACCAAGCTCGGCTTC
>DAINRP010000049.1:0-15213 GCA_036741755.1 Gemmatimonadales bacterium | reverse complement strand
TTCCGCCAGCTTCCGGAGTGGTTCGTGCGGCGGGCCGTCGATCGCTGGGTGCGGACCTACACGGCGCCGTACGTCATGTACTTCCACGTGTGGGAGATGGACCCAGAGGTCCCGAAGATCAGCGCCGCGCCGTGGCTCCAGCGGGTGCGCTCCTATCGTCACCTCAATCGGGTGCCCACACTGATCCGGTATTATCTCAACCGCTACTCATTCACCTCAATTTCAGATTACCTCGGCCTTGCCACCACGGGGACGGCGCCGGTGCCCATGGCCCCGGCACGAAGCCCCGAGGCGATCGCCGTGCGGCCCCGCGCGGAGCAGGCGTCCGCCGCCATCGCCGGAGCGCCGAGGACACCGGTGACGATCGTCGTCCCGTGCTTCAACGAGGAGCTGATCCTCCCCTACCTGGCCAACACCCTCAAGAGCGTGACCGACGCCCTGTCGGCGAGCTATGCCCTGCACTTCGTCTTCGTGGACGACGCGAGCAGCGACGGCACCGGCGAGGCGCTGGAACAGAGCTTCGGCACGCGACCGGACTGCCGAGTCGTCCATCACACGGGAAATCTGGGGGTGGCAGGCGCCATCGAGACCGGGCTTCGGGCAGCGACAACGGAGGTAGTCTGCTCGATCGACTGCGATTGCACCTACGATCCGCACCGGCTGGCCGAGATGATCCCGCTCCTCGGTCCCGATATCGATCTCGTCACCGCATCGCCCTACCATCCCCTGGGCCGGGTCCGCAACGTGCCCGGATGGAGGCTGGCCCTCTCCCGGACCCTGTCGCGCCTCTATCAGCGAGTGCTGCACCACAAGTTCGCGACCTACACCAGCTGCTTCCGGGTGTACCGGCGAAGCAGCGCGCTCCAGGTGAGCATCAGCGACACCCGGTTTCTCGGCGTCGCCGAGCTGCTGGGACGGCTCGACCTGATGGGGGGACAGATCGTGGAGTTCCCAGCCACGCTCCAGGTCCGGGTGATGGGGCAGTCGAAGATGAAGGTCGTCCGCACGATCATGGGCCATCTGGGCCTGCTGGCACGGCTGGCACGGCTGCGGTTCTCCGGCCGCTCGCCCGTGCTGGTCCGCCGGGCCACCACGCCGACGGTCGCCGACGTGCTCCGTTATGTCTGAAGTCGGGATCATCGGCGGAGGCGTGTTGGGGATGACCCTCGCCTGGCGACTGCAGGCCGAAGGCCATCAGGTCACGATCATCGAGGGCGCCAGCGTCCCCGGCGGGCTCGCCGCTCCGCAGGAGCTCGGCGGATTCACCTGGGACCGCTTCTACCACGTCATCCTGCTCTCGGACCGGCACCTCCGCGGCCTGCTCGAGGAACTCGGTCTCGGCGACCGGCTGCGATGGGGGACCACCCGAACCGGTTTCTATACCGACGGCACCCTCTACTCATTCTCGACCAGCCTCGACTTCCTGCGCTTCCCCCCGTTGTCGCTCCTCGACAAGGTCCGGCTGGCTGCGACGATCCTGCATGCCTCCCGCATCCGTGATGGCCGGCCGCTCGAGGCCGTGCCGGTCACCGAGTGGCTGGCGACGTGGTCAGGCCGGAACACCTTCGAACGGATCTGGCTCCCGCTCCTCAAGAGTAAGCTCGGCGAGAACTATCGGGTGGCCAGCGCCTCCTTCATCTGGGCGATCATCGCGCGGATGTACGCCGCCCGGCGTTCGGGGCTCAAGCGCGAGCTGTTCGGATATGTCGATGGTGGCTACAGCGTTGTGCTGCAGCGGCTCCGCAATCGGCTGGAGTCGGCGGGCGTGCGCTTCGCCTGCGGGGTGCCGGCGGCACGGGTGAGCAGCACGCTCGACGGCTCCGCGATGCAGCCGGAGAGCGACGTCTGCGTGGAGCTCAGCGACGGGTCACGGCTGCTCTTCGACAAGGTCGTGCTCACGGTGCCCTGTGGTCGCGCGGCGGCGCTCTGCCCGGAACTCACAGAGCCCGAACGGGCCCGCCTCGCCGGGGTGACTTACCAGGGGATTGCCTGCGCTTCCCTGCTCCTCAAGCGACCGCTGGCGCAGTACTACGTCACCAACATCACCGAACCGTGGGTCCCCTTCACGGCGGTCATCGAGATGACCGCCCTGGTGGAGCCGGCGACATTCGGCGGGCACGCGCTGGTCTACCTGCCGCGCTACCTGACCCAGGATGACGCTTTCTGGTCGCGGCAGGACGCCGAGATCCGGGAAGAGTTCCTCGCCGCGCTCGAGCGGATGTATCCGCACTTCCGGAGGGAAGAGGTGCTGGCGTTCGAGGTCGCCCGGGTACGTGAGGTGCTGGCAGTCTCCACGCTGCGCTACAGCGAGCGCGCGCTGCCTCCGGTCGCGACCTCGCTGCCGGGCGTGTTCCTCGTCAACTCGGCACAGATCGCCAACGGCACGCTGAACCTGAACGAGACCGTGGCGCTCGCCAACGCGAAGGCGGCCGAGTTGGGGCCGCACCTCGCGCGCACCCGACCGGTCGCGGGAGTCTGAGGTGACCGATCCGCGCCCGATGGCGAGCGTCTCGCTCGACGTGGACAATCTCTGGTCGTACATGAAGACCCATGGCGATCCGGGGTGGGAAACCCGTCCGACCTATCTCGACCGGTTCTTTCCGCCGGTCCTCGACGCGCTGGACGAACTCGGGCTCCGGATCACCTTCTTCTGTGTCGGCATCGATGCCGATCGCGAGGAGAATCAGGGGGCCTTTCGGAGCCTCACCGCCCGCGGGCATGAGGTGGGGAATCATTCCTACGAGCACGAGCCCTGGCTCCACCTCTATTCGCGGGAGCAGCTGGTGGCAGAGCTGTCCCGGACCGAGGATGCGCTCGTTCGGGCGACCGGACAGCGACCGATCGGATTCCGCGGACCGGGCTACAGCTGGAGCCCGCTGCTCCTCGAGCTGCTGCTCGATCGCGGCTATCTGTACGACGCGTCCACCCTGCCGACCTATCTCGGGCCGCTGGCCCGCCGCTACTACTTCATGACCGCCAAACTGACCGACGAACAGCGGCGGGAGCGCGCCGGACTCTTCGGCAGCTTCCGCGACGGCCTCCGCCCCATCGCACCGTATCACTGGCGGCTGGGCTCCGGACGGACGCTGCTCGAACTGCCGGTCACGACCATGCCGGCGATCAAGGTGCCGTTTCACCTGAGCTACCTGCTCTACCTGAGCCGGTACTCGGAGCCGCTGATGGTCGCCTATCTGCGAAGCGCGCTGCTGGCCTGCCGCCTGACGGGCATCGAGCCAAGCTTCCTGCTGCACCCGCTCGACCTGCTGGGCGGCGACCAGGTGCGGGAGCTGGCGTTCTTCCCGGGCATGGACCTGTCAGGCAAGCGGAAGATCGGACTCTTCCTCAAGGTGCTCCGGATCCTCGGTGAGCATTTCCGGCTGGTGGACATGAGCACGCATGCACGGGCCATTCTCGGCCGGGGCGGCCAGTCCCTGCGCGCGGTCGACCCGATCCCTCTCGTTTCTCCCAGCGGGCGCGGCGCTGCCGTGCGGGCCTCCTAGCGATGTGCGGCATCGCCGGCGTCCTCCGATTCGACGGGCAGGCAGCCCGTGTGGAGGCTGCCCGCCACATGGCGGACGTCATCCGCCATCGCGGTCCGGACGATGCGGGCGAGTTCGCGGAGGGGCCAGTGGCATTCGCCCACCGGCGGTTGTCGATCATCGATCTCGCGAGCGGCCATCAGCCGATGGCGACCGACCGCTCGGTGATCGTCTTCAACGGCGAGATCTACAACTACATCGAATTGCGGGAC
Source organism: Gemmatimonadales bacterium (assembly GCA_036741755.1). Classification (GTDB taxonomy): domain Bacteria; phylum Gemmatimonadota; class Gemmatimonadetes; order Gemmatimonadales; family GWC2-71-9; genus JADJOM01. The sequence goes on along the minus strand of DAINRP010000049.1, from coordinate 11,462 downwards.
GAACTCCGCGCCCGCGGCCGCAGCTTCCGCACCACTTCCGACACGGAGGTCATTCTCCAGCTGTACGAGGAGTACGGACCCGAGTGCATCCAGCGGCTCAACGGCATGTTCGCGTTCGTGCTGTACGACCGGGAGCGACAGCAGGTGCTGCTCGCCCGGGACCACTTCGGGATCAAACCCCTCTACCTGCACGCCACACCTGCCCGGGTCCTCTTCGCCTCGGAGATCAAGGCGCTGCTGGCCGATCCTGAGGTGCGGGCGGAGGCGAACCTGGACGGGGTGCGGGAGTATCTGACGTTCCAGTTGGTCATGGCCGAACGCACCATGTTCGAGGGCGTTACCAAGGTGCTGCCCGGCGAGTATCACGTGGTGGACCTCGCCACCGGCACCCACCGGTCGGTGCGCTACTGGGAACCGCGGTTCCGGGTCGACCAGGACCACACCGAGGGTTACTTCGTCGAGCAGATCCGCTGGCTGCTCGCCGACGCCGTGCGACTGCAGATGCGCTCCGACGTGCCGGTCGGTGCCTATCTGAGCGGGGGCATGGACTCCAGTCTCGTCTCCATGCTCGCCTCACGCGCGGGGGCGGGCTCGCTGCAGGTGTTCACCGGGCGATTCGACGAAGGACCTGAGTTCGACGAGTCCGGGTATGCCCGGATGGTGGCGGAGGCCTGCGGCGCGACGATGCACCTGGTCACGCCGACCGAGGCGGACTTCGTCGACCTCCTGCCGCGGCTGATCTATCACATGGACGAACCGGTCGCCGGCCCCGGACTCTTCCCGCAGTACATGGTCTCGCGGGAGGCGGCGCGGCAGGTGAAGGTGGTACTGGGGGGCCAGGGAGGGGACGAGATCTTCGGGGGGTACGCCCGATACCTGATGGCGTACTTCGAACAGGCGGTGAAGGGCGCGATCCACGAGAGCAACGAGGAGGCGGAGCACATCGTCTCCCTCGCCTCCATCCTGCCGAACCTGCCCTCGCTCAAGCAGTACGTGCCGATGATGCAGCAGTTCTGGCGGACGGGACTGTTCGAGGAGATGGACCGCCGGTACTTCCATCTGGTCGACCGGAGCGGCGGCGCGCTGTCACTCTTCTCCCCGGAATTCCGGGCTGGGCACGACTCGGAGGCGCTGTTCGAACGGTTCCGCGCGGTCTTCAATCACCCGGACACCGCCTCCTATTACAACAAGATGACCCACTACGACATGGTCACCAACCTGCCCGCCCTGCTGCAGGTGGAGGACCGGGTCACCATGGCGTCGTCACTCGAGTCCCGGGTCCCCCTGCTGGATCACCGGCTGGCGGACCTGGTCGCGAGCATGCCACCGGGCATGAAGTTCAAGGGCGGCGAACTCAAGTACATCCTCAAGCGCGCCATCGGCGGGATACTGCCGGACGCCATCCTGTCGCGCAAGGACAAGATGGGCTTCCCGGTGCCGCTGCATCTCTGGGCCCGGGGACGGTCCCGTGATTTCTTCGCCGACGTGCTGCTCTCCCAGCGCTGCCGGGAGCGCGGCTTGTTCGACCCCATCGAGGTCGAGAAGCTGATGGCCTACGAAGGCGCCTTCAGCCGCCGGCTCTGGGGTCTGCTCAACCTCGAACTGTGGTACCGCACCTTCATCGACGCACCGTCGCACTGACACCGACGCCACCGTCTGCATTCCGAGGAGTCGAGTACATGCCGCTCACGTTCGTCGAGGGTCGAGTCACTGACTGGCAGGTCCGCAAGATCGCCGTGGTCGGGCCGGGCATCGTCGGGATGCCCATGGCCGCGCTGCTGGCGCAGGCGCGGATCCGGATCGGGCAGGACGAGCCGGCCCGGGTGCTCGTGGTGCAGCGCAATTCGCCGACCTCGGGCTGGAAGGTCGGCGCGATCAACCAGGGTCGCTCCCCGATCGGCGGGATCGAACCCGATCTCGACCGGATCGTGACCGAAACGGTGGCGGCGGGGCTCCTCTCGGCGAGCCATCACTACCGCGACCTCGCGGATGCGGACGTGATCCTCATTGCCACCCAGACCGACAAGCGCGGCAACGCGCCTGACTACGAGCCGCTGTTCGAGGCGCTCACCGGCATCGAGGCCGCCCTGGCCGACCGGCCCGCCGGCAACGTGCCGCTGGTGATCTTCGAGTCCACCCTGGCGCCCTCCTCGATGGCCACGGTGGTCCGCGAACATTTCGCGCGCGCGGGGCTCCGCGAAGGCGAGCACATCCTGCTCGGCAACAGCCCCAACAGGGTGATGCCTGGCAGACTGGTGGAGCGGGTCGCGGCCTCCGACAAGGTGGTCGCCGGACTGCATCGCGACACCCCGGCCCTGATCCAGCGACTCTACGCCGGCATCGTCACCCAGGGCACCCTGCACCCGACCAACAGCCTGACGGCCGAGGTGGTGAAGACCCTCGAGAACGCCTACCGCGACGTGCGCATCGCCTTCGCGGCCGAGGTGGCACGTTACTGCGACGCGCGGGACATCGACTTCTTCGCGCTGCGGGATCGGGTGAATGGGCGGCTGGCGCAGGATGACGGGGCGTCGGCCGTCCCCAACGCGGTGCCGAGTGGTGGCCTGCTCGTGCCGACCGTCGGCGTCGGAGGACACTGCCTCCCCAAGGACGGCATCCTGCTCTGGTGGCGTGCGCTGGAAGCACGGGTGGACAGTTCGGCGAGCCTGATCCTCGCCTCCCGCACGATCAACGACGAATCCCCGGCGGCCACCCTCGCCCTCGCGGAGGCGCGCTTCGGGCCCCTCAACGGCCGGAGCGTGGCCCTCCTCGGCACGGCCTACCGGTTCAACTCCGAGGACACCCGCAATTCGCCGACGCTGGTGCTGGCCCGGCTGCTGCTGAATCTCGGGACACGGGTCACCCTGCATGATCCGTACGTGTACCCCAACGACCAGAATCTGCGCCGCTTCGGACTGGCGGAACTCTTCACCCGGGACCTCGCGTCGGCGGTGCAGCCGGCCGAGATCCTCATCTTCTGCACCGCGCATCGCGCCTATCTGGACGAGCGCCCCGCCCTGCTCAAGGCCGCCCGTCGTGCGGTCGGCGTGTTCGATGCCTGCAATCTCTATCGTGGCGCCGACTTCTCCGCCGGCAAGATCGGCTACGCCGGCATTGGCCGCGGCAGCCAGGCCCCCGATGGCGCACTGGTGGACGAGGTATACGCCGGCTTCCGCGCCATGGAGACCGGACTCGCGAACGAAGTGAAGGCGCTCCTGGACTTCCTCAATGCGCGCTACGCCGACGACGACTTCAACCGGGTCCGGTTCGAGGAGGTCCAGCGGATTGCCGGGACCTGTGTGACGGGGTGCCGCATCGTCGACGCGGGAACCCGGCCGGCGCTGACCGCGACGCGCGGCTTCGTCTCCCGGCTCGCCTCCCTCGCGTCCTCCAGCCCCACCGAGTTGAGCAGGTCGCCCTGATCCTCGATCCGGTGGAGTCTCCGTCAGCGGAGCCCTCTCTCAGGGCGCCGGAGAACAGCCGCGACAGAGGTCCGGCCGCACGTAGTAAGTGACGAACCACCTGGGCTTCCCCTTCGGGCCGGGCAAGATCCCGAATCGCCGCCACAGACGGTAACCGCGGTCGAGCACTTCCCGGGGCGGCGGGTCATCCTCCTTGCCCCGGATCTTGTCCACCACCGCGATGGCTGGGGCAAACCGCTCCCAGCCGTCGCCGTTGATGGTCAGGCCAAGTTCGGGCCGGCTGCGGATGGGAAAGGCGAAGAGGTCGTTCTCCTGGGCCAGGGTCACCGCCATTCCACCGACCATCACCTTGTCGCGCCGGTCCCAATCCCGGGTCAGCTCCCCCAGCGCCCGCGAGGCATCCCGCATCGTGTAGGTGGGCCGGGACAGGTTGAGTACGAGCCGCGCCGGCTCGGTCAGCAGAAACAGCCCGACCGCCAGCACGGAAGGAAGCCGGAGCGGGTGGCGCGGTAGCCAAGGCCAGGCCAGAACCGCCAACCCAGCGAGCAGCAAGACCGTTGCGCTCCAGATCGCCGAGCTCGCCATGGTGGTGCTCAAGCCATCGGCTGCTTCCAGGCCCATCCCCGCGGCGAGCGCCCGAAGCGGCTCGAGCAGCGGTCGCTGCAGGTAGAGTCCAAGAAGCGCACCGGCGGCAGCTCCCGCTGCGGCGCGCCGCCACCAGGGGATCTCCGGCTGGCGGGCCGGCAGCCAGATGCCACCCTCGGCCAGCGCCCGCCCGGCGAGCAGGGCCACGGCAGGCATGAGGATCAGGAAGCGGCGATCGCGCTGAAAGTGCAGGAGCCCGATGAAGCCCAAGCCGATCACCAGCCAGGCCCAGCCCAGCATCTCGTCGGCCCGAAGCGGCCGCTGCTCGGCCCGGCTCAGACGGCCGACGAGCAGCAGGACCACCAGGGCGAGCGGCACCACCGACATCTGGAAGAATCCGCCGAAGCGGAATCCGAAGCCGGGCAGGCCGAAGAACGGTATCACGCCAGCGTGTGAGCCGCCCGCCTCCGAAGCCTGCGTCGCGAGGCTGACGGCGAGATCCTGACGGACGAGCGCCCAGTGCGGCCCGACCACGGTGAACCACGAGACGAGCGCCGCCAGCGCCGCGCCCCCGGCGAAGGTTGCCACCGCACGCCAGGGGGGCGAGCCGTCGCCCCGCCGGGCGCGGTGCCACTGGAAGGCCCAGAACGCAACGAAGACCGGTCCCAGCAGGGCCGCGGACGGCTTGGCCAGCTGGCATAGCACGAAGCCCGCGCCACCGAGCACCCCCCACACGGGCCGCTCGACCGCGAGCAGCACGCCCGCGGCGGCAGCGGTCGCCAGCAGCAGCTGGAACGACTCGGGGAGCCCGACCCGGTTGGACGTCACCGTGAAGTAGCTGAGGCTCAGTACCAGCGCGGGAGCGAGCGCCTGCCGCAGGCCGACCCGGGCCCGGAGCGCCGCGTAGAGGACCAGCACCGTGAGGATGCCTGACAGGCCGGCCAGCAGGCGGGTCTGCGCGAATCCCACGCCGAGCACCCGGTAGACCAGCGCCAGCACGGCGGTATAGAGCGGGGTCACGCCCAGGGCGGCATGCTGCTCATCCAGCACCCAGGCGCCAAACAGCACGTGATTGCGCGCGTTGTGGAGCCAGAGCCCCTCATCATAGAGGAATTCGATGTCCCGGTCCGGCGCCGGGTCCGCCGCGAGCGCGATCAGCCGCGGGAGGGCCGCCGCCGCGAGCAGCAGGAGCACGGCCCACACTTCCGACCGCCGAGTTTGTCCCTTCTGCTCAGGTACGCCAGTCATCCGGCGATATCCGGCGCCAGCCACTCGAACGTCTCGTCGATCCGGCGCACCAGCTGCGCGTCCACCGGGCCGCGGGCCCCGGTGGCAATCGGCCCCAGAGAGCGGTCCGGCCGATCGGGATCCAGCGGCTGTCCCAGCAATTCCTCGCTCACTCGGGCGAGGAAGGCCCGCGGGTCACGGCACACCTCCTCGAAGCGCACCCTCCAGAACCGCTCGGGGCCGAGCCGTGCGAGCTGCTGCTGGGCCAGCTCCTCATGAAACAGCACCTGGCTGCACACGTCTTCGACAGGGTCGGCCAGTGGAACCGTCCCGGGGCGCACCAGACCGTATGGAATGTCCTCCCGGCCGTGGATCTCTCTGCGGGCGCGCAACAGTGAGATGGCATTCGCTGTCCGGGACCGCTCCAGGCAGATGAAGCGGCTGGTCGGGAGAGCGGCGGCGACCAGGCTGGCGCAGGCGTTGAGTGAGTTGTTCTTGGCCACCAGGGGTCGGCCGGTCATGCGCTCGAACGCTCCGAAGAAGCGCACCATCGCCTGCTCTGCAGCGGGGGTCAGGGAGGCAGGAATGCGGGTGCGGTCGCCGCCCAGCCATCGGTCCCAGAGATAGAGACCGTCATTGGGGCCTGACCACCGGGTGGTCCGGCCATAGTAGCTGTGGTAGCTGACCTCCTCCCTGCCCATGAGGCGGCCGAAGGTCGACACCGCGGTAAGCGGGGCACGAGGGAAGACCGAGGTCAGGTTGTTGAAGAACGCGACCGGCAGATTGTGGATGAGGAGTTGTGCCGTGAGGGTGGTTCCCGACCTCGGGGCGCCGCATAGCAGGATGATGGGGAGCCGAGGCGGTGTCGCGCGGCTGGAGCGCAGCTTGTCGAGGGGCGCCAGCAGGAGGTCGAGGGGCGTGAGCAGCAGACCGTAGCCGGCCGCCCGCATGGCAAACATGGCGGCCGGATTGCCGCTCCGCCGCAATCGGCGGGCGAGGCCAACCGGATCATGGAAGTGGGCCGGCACGAACCGGTGCAGCACCCTCCGCAACCGTCCTTCGGCAGGCACCGTCGGCGTGTCAGGCGCGGCTTCTCGGTGCATGGGGGGGCCTCCGCGAGTCGCTTCGGGTCCGGGATACCGTTATGGCGGGGATTCCACTGCCGCCCTGCCGCCGCGGTCCACCGGCTCGACGGTCCCGGACAGGCAGCACAGGGTGGCAGGCATAACCCTAACCGGTTCCCGCATAACATGCCTCGCCGTCGCACCGTCCGCTCGCGCTGAGGGCACTGGGTCTCGAGCGGGGTGGCCCCCGGGACCACTCCCATGTAATCTCCCCCGTCGGCCAGGCACGGTGCTTGCCCCTCCTGGCCGCCGACACCGTCCCCGTTCACCCCCAAGACCTGCCCATGCCCGTAATGGCCGCGCCCCGCAGCGGGATTCGTGAGTGGATGCCGCTGCTGCTCGCGCTGCTGTTTCTGGTGGGCGCCAGCCTGTGGATCAACCTCCACAAGAGCCTCTGGGTGGACGAGAGCATCACGCTCATGGAGACCGGGGGCACCATCGGCGAGTCGGTACGCTCGGCCTCGAGCAGTTCGAACAAGCCCCCGGTCTACTTCGTCTTGGCGAACCTGTGGCGGCGGCTCAACCCCACGATCGAGTTCACCCGGGTGCTGTCGCTGCTTTTCATGGTGGGAGCGGCGGCCTACCTGCATCGCCTCTCGGTCGTGCTCGGCATCCGGTTCGCGGGATTCACCGTGGGCGTGCTGGCCGCATTCACCCCACACCTGCTCTGGGCGTCCAGCGAGGCTCGGCCATATGCACTCGCGGTCCTCTGTCTCAGCGGCGCCCTCTACCACTTCGTCCGATTCGCCGTCAAACCCGGGCCGCACCCCAACCGCGAGGCGGTCCTGTTCGTCGCCTGGTGCTACGCCGGGATGCTGACCTTCTACTACACCGGCTTTGTGCTGCTCGCACTTTTCGTCGCGGGGATCGCGGGACGTGACCTGCGCCGCCTGGTCTGGTCCGGGGTGGCCTTGACGGCACTGATGGTGCCATGGGCCGCGACCGTGAGCAACCATCTCGCCGCTGCGCCCGGCTCCTACATGCAGGAGGTCGCCGGCACCGACACCCTGGTGGCCGAGACAGCCGTCGGCCCCCTCGCGTTCGCGGGCAAGCGCGCGCTGGGCTCGGTGTTCCGGTCTACCCCGCTGTTCGGTCGGCCGGCGATCGCTGAGGCGATGGCCGGGCTGCTGCTCATGCTGCTGGTGCTCCGTGTGTGGCGCGGACGGCCACGCTGGAGCCGGGAGGAGACCCTGTTCGCGGCGTTCGCGGGCGTGGGGTTCGGGATCATGCTGGCCCTGAGATTCACGAACGCGACCACGGTGGACGAACGACACTGGATCGTCGTGGTCCCGGGCCTGCTCCTCTTCCCCGCTCTGCTCGCGAGCCGGCTGCCGGAGGGCACCCTCCGCACCGGTCTCGGGGGCATCCTGGGGCTGAGTGTTGTGGCCGGAGGCCTGAGCTACGTCCGCAATGAGAACGGGCCTCGCGACTGGAAGAGCCCCGCCCGGATCATCAGCGAACGGGAGCACCCGGGTGAGCCCATCATCAGTTTCGCCAGCCAGCCCTGGTCGTTCCAGTATTACTACCACGGCCCGAACGCCGTACTATGGTCGCCCCGGGATGACGCCACCCGCCGGGACAAGGGCCGGCGGTTCGAGTACACCGGGGCAGAGATCCGTCACCTTCGAAACCACCTGGCCCTGAGCCAGCCACCTGAGCGGCGGTTCTGGATCGTGGAGAAAGAGTGGCCTGGCCGCACGGTGGACGTGCTCGACCCATACCTGCCGGAGCGGCTCGAAATCGTCGAGCAGTGGTCCTTCAACCGCTCCCGCCTCTTCCTGGTGCGGCTGATACCCGATACGAGCGGAGCGACGCCATGAGCGCCAGCCACGTGCCGCGCCTCTCGGTGGTGGTGCCCCTCTATAACGAAGAGGAGAACGTCCCCCACCTGGTTCGTGCGGTGGAGGACGCCCTCGGCCCCGGCGATGACTGGGAGCTGCTACTGATCGACGAAGGCAGCCGCGACACAACCGTGGCAGTCGCCACCGGCATCGCCCGGACCGACCCGCGGGTGCGGGTACTCTGCCTGGCGCGGAACTACGGCCAGACGATGGCGATGCAGGCCGGGTTCGACCACGCCCGTGGCGGAATCGTGGTGAGCATGGATGGCGACCTGCAGAACGATCCCCAGGATATCCCAGGCCTCGTGGCCCGGCTCGAGGAGGGCTACGATCTGGTGGCCGGTTACCGCGAGCGGCGGCAGGACACGATGCTCACCCGGAAGGTCCCTTCCTGGGTGGCCAACCGGATCATCCGCGCCCTCACCGGAGTCCCGATCCGCGACAACGGCTGCTCGCTCAAGGCCTACCGGCGCGAGGTCCTGGAGCGGGTGCATCTCTACTCCGAGATGCATCGCTTCATCCCGGCGGTCGCCGCGGCGATCGCGGGCGCCCGAATCGCGGAGCTGCCGGTGCGGCACCATGCCCGCCGCTTCGGCCAGAGCAAGTATGGGCTCTCGCGGGTGGCCAAGGTGCTGGCCGATCTGCTGACCATCAAGATGATCCGCTCCTTCCGTGAGACCCCCCTCAGCCTCTTCGCGATCGGCTCCCTCGCCGCGGGGCTCATCGGGGTGGCCTTCGCCGTGCGGGCGGTCCTCACCGCGATCTTCTACCGGCCGGAGATGGCCAATGCGGTCATCTTCCCGGCCGTGTCGCTGCTGGCCTTCGGCCTGAGCAGCTACCTGCTGCTGCTGGGCCTCATCGCCGAGACAGCGGTCCAATCGCATCGCCGGGAGTCGGCGGATCCCGTCCCCCTGGCCCGTGGAGATCTCCGGTGACATCGCTGCCCCCCGTGTCGGTGGTCGTCCTGGTGGGCGAGCGCCCCGAGCCGCTCGAAGCGCTCTACCGCGAATATGCCGAGCCGCTGCGCGCGGCGGGGATCCAGCATGAGTTCCTGTTCGTCATCGAGCCCTGGGCAGCGAAGCTGGCGGAGCCGCTCCAGCGCCTCGTGACGGCCGGAGAACCGGTCCGCCGGCTGATCGTCGCGCAGCGGGTGCCGGAAAGCTCGCTCGCGCAGATCGGCGCGGAGCAGGCACGCTATGAGCTGCTGCTGTTCATGCCGGCGTACCGGCGCATCGAGGCACGGGACCTCACCACGCTACTCGAATGGGTCGAGGGTGGCGCTGATCTCGCCCTGGCCTGCCGCTCGCCCCGGCGCGATCCCCGGCTCAACCTGCTGCAGGCTGCCCTGTTCCGCCTGCTGCTCCGGCAGGTAGCCCGGCGAGGCTTCCAAGACGTCGCCTCGGGGGTGTTCGCCATCCGCCGGCGCATCATGGCCGAAATCCCCCTCTACGGGGAGTTCTTCCGCTTCCTGCCGGTGCTGGCCGCACGGGAGGGATTCACGGTCGAGGAGGTGCCGGTCGCGCAGCATGCGGCGGACCGCCGCACCCGGATCTACCCGGTCGGCACCTACGTGCGCCGGCTGCTGGACCTCTTCGCGCTCTTCTTCCTGGTCCGGTTTACCGACCGTCCGCTGCGCTTCTTCGGGCTGGTGGGGAGCGTGCTCGCGCTGGTCGGCTCCGTGATCCTGCTGGTGCTGCTGGTCCAGCGTGCCCAGGGCGAAGCGATCGCCGACCGCCCCATGCTGCTGCTCGGCAGTCTGCTGGTGGTGCTCGGTACCCAGGCGATCGCGCTCGGTCTGGTGGCGGAAATCATCGTCCACCTGGGAGCCTCGCGACGCAGGGGGTACCGGCTGCGGACACCGGAACCGCCGGGATCCGCCGCGAGCCCGTGAAGCCTGCCCATCGCTTCTGGATCCGGCTGGGGGTGGGAATTGCGCTGCTCACCCTGATCCTGCGCCGGCTGGACTGGAGTGCCCTGAGTCGCATCGAGCCGGAGCGGCTGGCGTTCGGCATCGTGGCGGGGGCGTCGCTGCTGCTCACCGGCCAGACCGTCGCCGCCCTCCGCTGGAAGGTGCTGCTCGGTCCCGGCAGCCCGCCCTGGTCCTACCTCGCGCGACTCTACGTCATCGGCGGGTTCTTCTCCCTGTTCTTGCCGACGGTCGTGGGGGGAGACGCCGTGCGCGCCGTGGCGGCGGCCCAGCACAGCGACCGTCCAGGGGGCTCGGTGGCGAGTGTGCTGCTCGACCGGTTGTTCGGGGTGACGGCGATGCTGCTCTACGCGCTGCTCGGCGCACTCATCGCCCCCGAGATGACAAGGGCCATGCTGGGCCAGACGGCGTGGCATCTGCCGGGCGGGCTGCCGGCTCTGGCGGCGGCCGGCCTGGCGGTGCTGGGACTCGGGTTGCTGATCCTGCGGCGGTCCACTCGGGTGCAAGCGCTGCTGCGAGAGGGGCTGGACGCGGTGCGGGAGGTCGCGAGTTCGCCCACCCGGGCCCTCCGCGCGCTGGCGCTCGGGTTCGTGGTGCAGGGCCTGTACATCTCGATCTGGGTCGTGCTGGCGCAGGCGATGCGCTTCCAGCTCCCGCTTGCCACCTTCCTCGTGGCCGTGCCACTGGTCACGCTCGGCACCATGCTCCCCATCAGCCTGGCGGGCCTCGGGCTGCGTGAGGGTGCGTGGCTCCTGCTGCTCCGCGATGCCGGGATTCCCGATGCGAGCATCGTCGCCTACAGCCTGCTCTTCTTCGCCGCCAACCTGCTGCTCGGCGCCGGCGGAGGGCTGCTCTTCGTCAGCCGCGGGACCGGTTACAGCGTGAAGAGCTGATCGGGCGCAGCAAACGCGAGATCGGAGCGGGGTGAAGGTGCCATGGCAGGAGGGAGAAACTAGTTACGGCCGAACTCGGGCCAGCGGGCTCAGCCGCGCGGTGCGGCGCCCGCCCTACCTGGCCCAGGCCCGCTTCGGCGTCGTCTGCACGTAGTAGTTCAGATCGCTGCAGGCATCCTGCCCCGCAGGCGCACCTTCGGCGTGGAACTGATAGAGGCGTCCATAGGGCGGGTAACGGCGCAGCACGTCGAGATCCACCGCGGTGTCCTCGATCAAGGCGACTGTCTCGGCGGCCGTCGCCTGCGGCCATGCCGCGCGCACCAGCCCCGCGAGGCCTGCAACCATTCCCGAGGCAAAGGAGGTCCCCGACACCCACAGCAGCTCGTAGTCCCAGATGGTGAGGATGTTCGCGCCGGGCGCGCAGATATCGATGTAGGCGCCCC
>DAINRP010000048.1:0-15289 GCA_036741755.1 Gemmatimonadales bacterium | reverse complement strand
TGAGATCCTTGCCAGTGAGCTCGCGGATCCCTTTTTCGAACATGGCCTTGATGATCGCGCCGTCGGGCTTCCCCCCGGGCATGGCCTTCTCGTCGGCGACCTCGATGACCCGGCCGGGGAAGGGACCGGGGAGGCCCTGGACTGACGGAGTTGCTGGCGCGTTCCCGGCGCACGAGTGACTATTGTCGGCATGATCAGGCCCTTCACTTCGACACTCCCCTCGCGCCCGATCGCGGCGCTGCTGCTCCTCGCAGCGCTCCCGCCGGCTCCGGCGGCCGCGCAGGCGCCTTCGCTCGATGCGCTCGCGATCCGATTGGCATCCATGACGGCCGTCTCCGGTTTCGAACGCGCCATGACGGACTCGCTCCTGATCCTCCTGCCGGGTGCGGAGCGCGATCGTGCCGGCAACGTCGTGCTGACCCTCGGCAATGGTGAGCCCAGGTCGCTCGTCGCCTGCCCGATCGACGAACCCGGTTTCGTGGTCGGCGGCATCCGTCCCGATGGCTACCTCACGCTCAGGCGCGCCGGCCCCAGTCCTGGGCCGCTCGCCGATCAGCAGCTTGAAGGGCAGCGAGTGACGCTCTTCGGGCGACGCGGGCCGGTGCAGGGCGTGGTCGGGGTCCGGTCCACGCATCTCACCCGCGGCCGCAGTGTGGGGGAAGCACCATTCACATTCGACGACGCCTACGTCGATGTCGGCGCCGACTCGGCCGGTCAGGTCGCCGCGCTGGGTCTCGAGGTGCTCGCCCCGGTCGCGCGCACCAAGGCGCCGCAGCGCTACGGGGCGGGTCTTCTCGCCGCGCCAGTCGCGGGGAGGCGAGCCGCCTGCGCCGCGCTCCTCACCGCGGCGCGGAACGCCCGCCCGTCGCGCGGCAGCGTGACCGTCGCGTTCGTAGTCGAGCAGTCGTTCACCCGCCGTGGTTTACTCACCATCGCCAGGACCCGTGGTCCCTTCACCGCGGCCGTGCTGCTCGAGGCGACAGCCGTCGAGCCGGCGACGAGCCCGCCGTCCCCCGACCCGGACAACCTTCATGACTATGAGGTCTGGGGCCTCAAGGTCCGCTATGGGGGCACAGTCGTGGAAACGGTCTCGCTGGGCGAGGCCGCTGCACTCGAGCGCCGCCTCGAAGAACGGATCGGAGGTGGAGAGTGAGCGCGCGCGGTCTGAGTGTTCTTCTCCTCTTATCGATTCCGTCCGGCGCCGCGATGGCACAGCGCCCCATCACGGTGCAGGACGCCGAACGGGTGTTGGCCCCGCTTGTCGAGGCGTATGGCGTCTCCGGCACGGAGGCTCCGGTGCGCGAACTCGTCCGGCGCCAGCTCCCGGCCTGGGCCCGCGCGGAGACCGATACCGCCGGCAATCTGTGGGTCACTGCTGGGAGTGGAGAGCCGCTGGTGGTCTTCGTCGCGCACCTCGACGAGATCGGCTTCAGGGTGAAAGGGATACGCGACGACGGGCAGCTGCTGCTCGAGACTCGGGGCGGCTTCTTCGCTTCGCTCTACGAGGCGGAGCCGGCGCTGGTACATACGCCGGGCGGCATCGTGCCAGGGGTGTTTCCGCCGCGAGACTCGGCGATCGTTCGGCGGAACCCCGGTGAACTGCGGGTGGATGTCGGAACCTCGGATCGTGCGGGAACGGAGGCGCTGGGCGTCGCGGTCGGTGCCACGGTAACCAGCCCCAAGCGCTACGTCCGGCTCGCGAACACCCGCGCCACCGGGCGGTCGTTCGACGATCGCGTGGGATGCACCGCGCTGCTGCTGGCGCTCAAACGGCTGGATCCGGCGAAGCTCCACCACGCGGTGACCTTCGTCTTCAGCGTGCGGGAGGAGATCGGACTGGAGGGAGCTCGGGCCGTCGCGAACGCGCTCGGTCTCAGGCCAGCGCGGGTCCACGCGATCGACACCTTCGTCTCAGCCGATGCGCCGCTCGAGCCGAAGGCGTATGCACTCGCCCCCTTAGGCCGGGGACCGGTGATCCGCGCGCTCGACAACAGCGCGGCGGCACCGGCGCCGCTGGTGGATTCGCTCAGAACGCTCGCGCGTGCGCACCGGATTCCGCTGCAGTACGGCACCACCAGCGGGGGCAACGATGGATCCACCTTCCTCCCCTGGGGTGTTCCCGATGTCGCCATCGGCTGGCCGCTGCGCTACTCCCACTCCCCGGTGGAAACGATCGACCTCCGCGATGTGGCCCATCTCGCGGAGGTCGTCGAGCTGATCGCGGAGCGCTGGTAGCCGCGGCGCTACTGCACCTCGAAGTCCCTCGTTCCTGCCGCCGTTCCGTTCAGGGTGACTTCGATCCGGTACTTTCCCTTCGGCCAGGCCGAGGCCTTGGTGATGTGGAACTCGGTCGCGACCGGTCCCGATGTCGTGATGGTCTGCGACGACTCATTCACCGGCACCAGGCTGCCGTCCTTCTTCACGAAGCTCCACTTCGCGCCAATCGTCGCATTGCTGCCAATCCCGGTCGTCCCCACCGAGGCGTAGATCGTGTCCTTCACGCCAAAGGTCATGGTGCCGCCGGTGACCATCTTCATCGAGTCCACGCCCTTGCCGAGCTCGATGGACGCGACGGCGAGCGGAGCGGGTGGTGGGGCGGGCTGAACCGCCGGCTGTTCGGCAGGCTTGGGTGCTTCCTTCTTGCCGCAGCCTGCGGACGCGAGCGTGAGGGCCGCGAGCAGGCACGACGCGGAACTGCGCATGGGGTGTCTCATGATTGGGCTCGCTCGGCTCAGGCGTCGGGGATCTTGATGACCTGGCCGGGAAAGATCAGGTCGGGATTCTTGATGGTGTCCTTGTTGGCCTCATGGATCTTCTTCCACTGCTTCGCGTCACCATAAAAGCGCTTGGCGATCTTCGAGAGGCTGTCGCCCTTGGCGATCGTGTAGGTGCGGCCACCCTTGGCATCGGCCGTCGAGGAACTGCCACCGCTCACATCAGAGAAATCGGGGTCATCGGAGGCCATCGGGTCGCTCCCGGCCGAGACGTATCGGCCACGCAGGGGGTGAGGCACGATGCCGGCTGCGGCCTCCTGCCGCCCCGGCTCGTGGAGGGCAAGACTACCCGTGCCGGGGGGCCAGAGGCAACCGTGGGGCGCCCTTGCGCCACAAAGTGCATAATGCATATTTACCCGCCATGAAGACTCTCGTCCTCGCCTTCTCTGGCGGCCTCGATACCTCGTTCTGCGTCCCGCATCTCGCGGAGCAGGGCTGGTCGGTGCACACCGTCTACGTCGATACCGGCGGTGCCACCGCCGCGGAGCTCGCCGCCATCGCCCGGCAGGCGAAGGCGGTCGGCGCCGTCGCGCACCACACCATCGATGCGCGGCAGGCGGTTTTCGACCGCTTTGTCCGCTATCTGATCCAGGGCAACGTCCTCCGCGGTGGCGTCTATCCGCTTTCGGTCTCCGCCGAGCGGACCCAGCAGGCGCTCTCGGTGATCGATGCGGCGCGATCCATCGGTGCCACCGCCGTCGCCCACGGCTCCACGGGGGCCGGCAACGATCAGGTTCGCTTCGACATCGCGTTCCGGGTGCTCGCCCCGGAACTGCAGATCGTGACGCCGATCCGCGACGAGGCGATCACTCGCGAGCAGTCGATCGCCTTCCTCGAGGCCCGAAAGCTTCCGGTGCCGCCGAAGGCGGGGTCCTACTCGATCAATCGGGGCCTCTGGGGCACGACCTGGGGTGGTGGCTGGACTCACGATACCTGGGCCGGCCCTCCGCCGGAGCTGCTCGATCCGCCCGCCGAGGCTCCGGCAGCGCGTGAGATCGTGATCGGCTGGGCGCAGGGCGTCCCGGTCTCGGTCGACGGCACGGCGCAGAGCGGCCCCGACCTGATCCGGCAGCTTGGCGATCTGGCCGAGGCCTATGGCTTCGGCCGCAACATCCATGTCGGCGAGACGGCGCTGGGCATCAAGGGGCGGATCGGCTTCGAGGCCGGCGCTGCGCTGCTGCTGATCGCGGCCCATCGCGAGCTCGAAAAGCTGGTGCTCACCAAGTGGCAGGCGTTCTGGAAGGACCAGCTCGGCACCTTCTACGGCGACCGGCTGCACGAAGGGCATTACTTCGATCCCACGCTGCGGGACATCGAGGCTTATCTGACGAGCAGCCAGCAGCGCGTCACCGGCGATACCCGGGTGCTGCTCGCGCCGGGACGGTTTCAGGTGGTCGGCACCCGGAGTCCCTATTCGATGATGGACCGGAGTGTCGCCACGTACGGCGAGGAGAACCGGCTCTGGACCGGTGAAGAGGCGCGGGCATTCAGTCGCGTCTCGGCGATCCCCGAACTGCTCGCGGCGAAGGTCGCCGCCAAGTAAGGAGTACCATGGTCAAGACCACGCGCATTCGCCTGGACCGCATTTCGTCGTCGACCCGGAACGCCCATCTCGCCGCCGAGGTGATCGTCGGGGACGAGATCGTTGCCGCCGAGGGTTACGTCCTGGCGGTGCGGATCCTGCACGACAAGTCGAGCTACAATACCGTCGAGGATTTGAGCGGACGCATGGTGTCGCTCCGCGCCGGCGACGTGCTGGCCGGCACGCTGGGCCACCGGCGGGCGCTGCGGGGCTACGCGGGGGTCGTGCCCAGCACGATCGCGGTCGGCGACACGATCGACGTGCTCAACCTGGGCGGAATCCTGGGCAGGTGCACCTCCGCGACGCCCGAGAACGGCGCGCCGTTCAAGGCCGAGGTGCTGGGCGCAATCTTGTCGTTCCCGGCACTGGGAGACCGGATCGGGCGGCCGGCCCATATCAAGGATCATTCGGTGCCGCTCGCCGACCGGCTCGAGGGCAGTGTGCCAGTGATCTATGTTGCCGGCACCTGCATGAACGCCGGCAAGACCGTCGCCGCGACCGAGCTGGTGCGGGGCCTCTCCCGGTCGGGGCTCCGGGTGGCCGCCTGCAAGCTCACCGGTGTCTCGCTCATGCGGGACTCGCTCTCGATGCTGGATGCCGGGGCGGTCGCCTCACTCACGTTCAACGACACCGGCATCGCGACCACGCGCCCCGGACTCACCGTGACTGCGGCCAAGGGCATCTTCAACCGCCTCGGCGCCTCCAAGCCCGACGTGATCGTCGCCGAGCTGGGCGACGGCATCCTCGGCGAGTACGGCGTGCAGGACATTCTGCGCGATCCGGAGCTCACCGCGGTCGGCGCGGCCTACGTGATGGCCGCACCCGATCCCGTCGGCTGCTGGGGCTCGGTGACGCTGATGCGCGATCTCTTCGGACTGCCGGTGACGGTGCTGACCGGCCCCGCGACGGACAATGAAGTGGGGCGCGATTACATCCAGGCCGAGCTGCAGCTCCCGGCGCACAACGCGCTGCGCGATGCGCAGGGACTGGTCGAGGTGGTGCGGGCCGCATTGGAGAGCCGGCAACCCGAGGCCGCTACCGTCTGATGTCGATCCGGGTCACGGTGATCGGCGCCGCCGGCTATGCCGGCGGCGAACTGCTTCGGCTGCTGCTGCAGCACCCCGAGGTTGGTGATGTCGTCGCCACCAGCCGGAGTCAGGCCGGGGTGCCCGTCGGCGAGGTGCACCCCGCGCTTGCGCCGCTCACCGACGTGCGGTTTTCGGGGGCCTCACCGGCCGAAGCGTCCCGCGGAGCCGATGTGGTCTTCCTTGCGCTGGAGCACGGCGAGAGTTCAAAGGTGGCGGAGGAGGTCTTCGCCGCGGCGCCCGCGCTGGTGATCGACCTCGCCGCCGACTTCCGGGTGAGCGACCTCGAGCTCTACGCTCGCTATTACGGGCAACACACCTCTCCGCAGCTGGTGCCGAAGTTCACCTACGCGCTCGCGGATATCCTTGGCACAGCCCTGTACGGCAAGACGGCGCTCGCGGCCCCGGGCTGCTTTGCGACCGCGGCGCAACTCGCGCTGTACCCCCTGGCGAAGAGCGGCCTGACGGGCATCCCGGCGCTGTTCGCCGTGACCGGCTCGAGCGGCAGCGGGGTGCATCCCAAGCCCACGACGCACCACCCCGCCCGGGCCCACAACCTCTTCGCCTACTCGGTGCTGAATCACCGCCACGAGGCGGAGATCCTGCACAACTGGCGCGCCTGGCGTGGTGATGCAGCCGCGCGGGCGCGCCTGATGACGCACTCGGGTCCCTTCGTGCGCGGCATCCATCTGACCCTGCACATGGATCTCGGCACCGGTGTCGATGGCCGTTCGCAGAGCACCGACGTGGCTGCGCTCTTCAAGGCTGCCTACCGCGACAGGCCGTTCGTCCGTCTCGCGGATCAGGCGCCCGAACTGACCCACGTGGTCGGCACCAATTACGCGATCATCCAGGCGGTGCAGTCGGCGGACGGACGCGAGGCGCAGGTGATGGTCGTGATCGACAACCTGGTCAAAGGTGCCGGTGGGCAGGCGCTGCAGGCGATGAATCTTTCTCTCGGTCTCCCGGAATCGGCGGGGCTCCGCTTCGCCGGGATGTTCCCATGCTGAAGTCCGCGCCCGCATTGCTGCCGGTCTACGCGCAGTTTCCGCTCCGCCCCGTCTCGGGGCGGGGTTCCTGGCTCATCGACGCCGACGGCAATGAATGGCTCGATGCCTACGGCGGGCACGCCGTATCCTCGACCGGCCACAGCCATCCAGTCGTCGTCCGGGCGATCGCGGCGCAGGCAGAGAAGCTGCTCTTCTATTCGACCGCTGTCCCGCACGCCAATCGCGAACTGCTCGCCGAGCGGCTGGCGGGCCTCTGTCCCGCACCCCTGAGCAAGGTCTTCTTCTGCAACTCGGGCGCCGAAGCCAACGAGAACGCGCTGCATCTCGCGCGGAAGGTGACCGGTCGCAAAGCGGTCGTGTCCCTCGAAGGTGGCTGGCATGGGCGCACCGTGGCCTGTCTCGCGGTTACCGATGGCGCCAAGTATGAGGAGGGTGCGACACGGGCCGGGATGCCGCTGTCGCGGAAGATCCCGTTCAATCAACTGGCCGGCCTCGAGCGCGCCATCAATCCCACGGTCGCCGCCGTGATCCTCGAGCCGGTGCAGGGGATGGCTGGCGCCCGAGCCTGTGACCCCGCATTCCTGCAGCAGGTGCGCGAACTCTGCACCGAGCACGGCGTTCTGCTCATCTACGATGAAGTGCAGTGCGGGGTCGGCCGCTGCGGAGCCTTCACCGCGGCGGAAGCGTTCGGCGTTGTCCCCGACATCCTGACAATGGCGAAGGGCCTTGCCTCGGGGCTGCCGATCGGCGCCGTCGTGACGACCGACGCCGTCTCCGCCACGATCCGTACCGGGGACCTCGGCAGTACCTTCGGGGGAGGCCCGGTCCCCTGTGCCGCTGCGCTGGCGACACTCGATGTGATCGAGAGCGAGGGGCTGATCGCCAACGCCCGCGAGATCGGTGAATACCTCCGTGCAGAGGCGCGCGGCCTCTGCGGCCCCGCCATCACCGGTGTGGAGGGGCGTGGCCTGCTGATCGGTCTGCGTCTCAACCGGGCGGCGGCAGAGGTGCAGAAGGCGCTGTTCGGAAAGCGGGTCGTCACCGGTACGGCGAGCGATCCCGCGATCCTGCGTCTCATCCCGCCGCTCGGCTTCTCCCGAACCGAAGCCGACCTGCTGCTGGCGGCCCTCAAGGAGGTGCTGTCGTGAGCAAGCGCGATTTCATCACCGTCGAGGACTGGAACGGGGAAGAAATCGATGCGCTGCTCGCGCTCGCTGTCAGGATCAAGCGGGGCGAGGTGCTCGGGGGGCTGGAGCGCAAGGTGATGGCCATGGTGTTCATGGACCCCAGCCTCCGCACCCGTACCAGTTTCGAGACGGCGATGTTCCTGCATGGCGGCCACGCCGTCGTCCTTGAGCCGGGCAAGAGCAGCTGGAGTCTCGAGACCGAGCCTGGTGCCGTCATGGACGGCACGACGGTCGAGCATATCAAGGATGCGGCGCAGGTACTCGGTCGCTACGCGGATGTCGTCGGAGTCCGATCGTTTCCGCGCGGGGCGGACTGGAACGTCGTGCGGGAAGACCGGACGGTGCGCGACTTCGCGCGGTACTGCGAGAAGCCGGTCATCAACATGGAATCGTCGCGCCGGCACCCCTGCCAGCAGCTGGCGGACGCGATGACCCTTCGCGAGAAGCTGGGCGATCCGCGCGGCAAGCGCTTCGTGCTGCTGTGGGGCTGGCATCCCAAGGCGCTCCCGACGGCGGTGCCGGCGAGCGCCGCACTCGCGGCGGCGCACCAGGGGATGGAGATCGTGATCGGGCGGCCCGACGGCTACGAACTCGATGCGGAGGACACCGCGCTGATCCGCAAGATCGCGCAGGCGCGCGGCGGCGAGTTCGTGCACATCATGAACGACCCGGATGAAGCGGTCGTTGGCGCCGATGTAGTGTACGTGAAGTCCTGGGGTGCGGTGAAGCACTTCGGGCAGCCGGAAGAGGAAGCCGCCTTCCGCGCCGGGCTCCGCGACTGGAAGCTCACCGCCCAGCGGCTCAAGTCCACCCGCGGCGGCCAGGCGACGGTGATGCACTGCCTGCCCGTGCGCCGCAACGTGGAAATCGATGACGCGGTACTCGATGGACCGACCTCCGCGGTGGTGGATGAAGCGGAGAACCGGCTGCATGTGCAGCGCGCGCTCTTGCTGGCGCTGCTTGGCAAGACCTGAACCCACGACGGACCATGACCATCGATCCATCCAAGGGCATCACCGGCCTCAAGGGCGCACTCCGCTACGTGCGCGCCTATCGGGACAACGTCTTCGTCGTCAAGCTGGGCGGCGACGTCCTCGCCGACTCCGAGGCCCTCGACCGGGTGGCGCAGCAGCTCGGGCTGCTCTCCTCGCTCAGCATCCGCATCGTCGTGGTGCACGGCGGCGGACCGCAGGCGACGGCGCTTTCGCGCCGGCTCGGACAGGAGCCCACGATTGTCGCCGGGCGCCGCGTCACCGACGAGTCCGCGCTCGAAGTCGCGAAGATGGTCTACGCCGGATCCCTCAACGTGAACCTGCTCGCCTCGCTCCGCGCCCATGAGGTACAGGCGGTCGGCCTCTCGGGGGTCGATGCCGATCTCATCAGCGCGCGTCGCCGCCCGCCGGTGAAGGTGGTGGACGACGCCGGGGTTTCCCGCGAGGTCGACTACGGCCATGTCGGCGACGTCGACCGGGTGGATCCGCGGGTCCTTGAGACGCTGCTCTCGACCCGGTTCATGCCGGTGGTGGCGAGCCTCGCCGGGGCCAGTGACGGGAACGTCTTTACCGTCAACGCCGCCACGGTCGCGGAGGCACTGGCGACGGCGCTCAAGGCGCAGAAGCTCATCTTCCTCACGGGAGCGCCAGGCGTCCTGCGCGATCGCAACGATCCCTCGAGCCTGGTGACCTTCGCGGATCCCGACGATCTCGCCAATCTGATGCAGAGCGGCTCGATCGCGGGGGGCATGCGCCCGAAGGTGGAGGCCTGCATCCGCGCGGCCACCGGCGGCGTGGAGCGTACCCATATCATTGATGGCCGGTTGCCGGATTCCATCCTGCTCGAGGTGTTCACCGGCGCGGGATGCGGAACGATGATCGTCGGCCGCAAGGAAAAGGCGACCTATCTTGGCGTGGACCTCGCAACCTGAGATCGCGCTCCTCCGCGACCTCGTCGCGATCCACTCGGTCAGCGGGACCGAGGAGACGATCGCCCGATGGGTGGAGGAGTGGGCGCGCGCGGCCGGCCTGCAGGTGAGCCGGGACGACGCCTCGGTGGCTGTCACCGTCCCCGGCCGTCAAGCCGGCCGGACGCTGGCGTTCGTGTCGCACCTCGACACCGTGCCGGCCGGTGAGGGGTGGACCCGGCCGGCCTTCGAGCCGACGATCGAGGGCGACCGGATGTACGGCCGGGGCTCCGGCGACGCCAAGGCCTCGGTCGCGGCCATGCTGATGGCCGCCCGCGATCTGGCCGAGTCAGGCGGGCCCGAGGCCGGCAGACTGATGGTCGTGCTTGGCTTCGAGGAAGAGACCAAGTACACCACCATGGGCACCGCCGTCGCGCGGCTCGGACCGATCGACGCCGCGGTCGTCGGCGAGCCGACCAATCTGGAGTTCGCCATCGCGCAGCGCGGGCTCATGATGGTGGACCTCGTCGCTCGCGGGGTGCAGCGGCACGCCGGCTACGCTGCCGACAACCCCGACTTCACCAACGCCATCGTCGAACTCGGCCGCAACATCGCGAAGCTGCCGTCGCTCTTTCGCGACCGGATCCATCCGATTCTGGGGATCGCCACCGCGACGCCCACGATGCTTGAGGGTGGCATCAGCCGCAACGTGACGCCGCCGATCGCCCGCGCCGTCCTCGATGTCCGGAGTACACCGAACTGGAGTCACGCCGAGCTGGCCACGGCCCTCACCGAGGCGCTTGATGTCGAGGTCATCGTGACCTCCGACCGGCTGGTCCCCTGCGAGACGCCTCCCGGGTCGCCTCTGCTCGACCTGGCGCGCCAGGCCCGTCCCGAAGGAAGGCCGTTCGGTTCACCTACCTGTTCCGACTGGGTATTCTTGCGCGACCGGGACGCCATCAAGTGCGGGCCCGGGACCAGCCGCCGCTCGCACACCCCCGATGAGTACGTCGACCTGCCGGAAGTCTCGGAGGCACGGCTCTTCTATCGCCAACTAGCCCAGGCCTATCTCGCATGAGCCGCAAGAAGTCCAGGTCCCGTGCCACGCCTCCGCCGCCGGTCTCTCCGGTGACGACGACGCTGTGGGCGTCGAGCAATTCGCTCGACCGTCAGATGCTCGACTACACCGCGGCCGAAGACCGGCTGTGGGACGGACGCCTGATCGCGTGGGACATTCTCGGAAGCCTGGGACACATCGAGGGACTCCGGGCGTCGAAGCTCCTCAGCCAGACCGAGTACCAGCGGCTCCGCGCGGGCCTTCGCCTTGCGCTGCGCGAAGTCGAGGCGGGCCGGCTCGAAGTGACCCCGGAACACGAAGATGTGCATACCGCGGTCGAGGACTGGCTGGTTCACAACGTCGGCCCCGTCGGCGAGCGGGTGCATACCGGACGCTCGCGGAATGACCAGGTGGCCTGCGACCTCCGGCTCTACCTCAAGGATCGGCTGCTGCTCCTGAGCG
Source organism: Gemmatimonadales bacterium (assembly GCA_036741755.1). GTDB lineage: Bacteria > Gemmatimonadota > Gemmatimonadetes > Gemmatimonadales > GWC2-71-9 > JADJOM01. The sequence continues at coordinate 4,232 of DAINRP010000048.1, read as the reverse complement.
GGGATGCACTTGACCTCGCCGAGAGCCTGCTGATCTTTGCCCAGAAGTACCAGCGCGTGCTGTGGCCCGGCTACACCCATACCCGCCGGGCCATGCCCTCCTCGGCCGGCTTGTGGGCCGCCGCCTTTGCAGAGGGCATCCTCGACACCGTCGAGGCCGCGCCTGCGGTCTGGGCCAAGGTAGACCGCTCGCCGTTAGGCAGTGCCGCGGGCTACGGCGTGCCGCTCCCGCTCAAGCGCGAGGCGGCCGCAAAGGCGCTCGGCTTCGGTAGCGTGGAGCACAACGTCGGCCTGGTGCAGAACAGTCGCGGCAAGCTCGAGGCCCTCGTCCTCTTCTGGTGCGTGCAGCTCGGACACGAGCTCTCCAAGCTCAGTACCGACGTGATCGCCTTCTCCTCGGACGAGTTCGGCTTCCTGGTGCTGCCGCCGGATCTCGCGACCGGCTCCAGCATCATGCCCCACAAGCGGAACCCCGACCTGTTCGAGCTCACCCGCAGCCGGGCCGCCGCCCTCGAGGGGGACCTCTTCACCGTCTTCCAGATCAAGGGGAAACTCGGCAGCGGGTATCACCGCGACTTCCAGCTCATCAAGGAGCCGGTGATGCGCGGCGTCGACCGGCTCGAGGGGATGCTCTCCATGCTCGCCGTCGCGGTGCCGCGCCTCGGCGTCGACGCCTCGGTGGGCCGGGACATCCTGAGCGGCGGACCGCTCGCGACCGACGAGGTGATGCGCCGAGTGGAAAGCGGCCGAGCCTTCCGGTCCGCCTATCGCGAGGTTGCCGCCGCCATCAAGGAAGGCGACTGGTGGCGGGAGCCGGCTACCGAGGAGATCATCGGCCGGCGGCGCAGTACCGGCGGACTGGGGAATCTCGGGCTGCCGGGGGTGCGCGCCCGGCTCCGCGCCTGCCGCGCGTGGGCGGCGCGGGAGCAGCGGAAATTCGATGGCGCCATTGACCGGCTCGCGGGCCGCCGCGGGTCGCGCGGCGGACCATGAGCGGCGACCGGCGGAAGCGCCACCTCAAGATCCTGGAGCTGATCAGCACCCGGCCGATTCATACCCAGGAGGAGCTGGCCGACGCCCTGTCCGCGGAGGGATGGAAGGTCACCCAGAGCTCCGTCAGCCGTGACATCACCACCCTCAAGCTGGTCAAGGTCGACGGTGCCTATCAGCGCCCCGCGCGCATCAACGCCGAGCCCGAGCACCCGGATGAGCGGCGCATCGTCGAAGGGGTGCTCACCGCGGAGGCCGCGGGCGATGCGCTCTGCGTGCTGCATACGCCCGCGGGCGAAGCGAATCGCGTCGCGGTAGCCATCGACCGGCTGGCATGGGGGGATGTCATCGGCACGATTGCCGGGGACGACACCATCTTCCTCGCCGTGCGTAACGGACAGGCGCAGCAGCGGGTGCTGCGGCAGCTGAAGCGCCTGGCGGAGGCACGGTAGGCCTCGGCCCGAACGGGACGAGCCCCCGCGAGACATCCGGTGCACGCCCTCGAACACTTCCTCCGCGATCTCGCCGTCGTCCTCGTCACCGCCGGGGCGACGGCGCTGCTCTTTCAACGGCTCCGCTGGCCCGTCGTCGCCGGTTATCTCGTCGCCGGCGTCATTGTGGGCCCGGGCGTCCCGCCCTCGTGGGTGAGCGATGAGCACATCATCCACCTGCTCTCCGAGCTCGGCGTCATCCTCCTGATGTTCAGCATCGGCCTCGAGTTCCGGCTCGATCGGCTGCTCAGGACCGGTCCCGCGGCCGGACTCGCCGCGCTGGTGGAGATCGGACTCATGCTGGCGCTCGGCTTCGGCGCCGGGCGCGCGTTCGGCTGGAGCCCGCTGGGCAGCGCCTTCCTCGCCGGGGCGGTGGCCGTCTCCAGCACCATGATCCTCGCCAAGGTGCTCGAGCGACATCCCCTCGGACCGGAACTCCGGCCGACGGTCTTCACGCTCACACTGTTCGAGGACCTGGGCGCGATGGTCATCATCGCGCTCCTGACCGCTGCCGCATCGGGTGAAGGATTGTCAGGCGCCGCGCTGGCCGGCGTGACGGGACGGCTCATCGGCGTGCTGGCCCTGTTCATGGTCATCGGGCTGGCGATCGTGCCCCGCGCCGCGCGCTGGGTGGTCCACCTCCGCAACCGCGAGACCATGCTCGTCAGCATGGTGGGGTTCGCCTTCGGGTTGTCGTTTCTCGCCATGGCCGCCGGGTTCTCGGTGGCACTGGGCGCCTTTCTCGCCGGGCTGCTGGTGGCGGAATCAGGCGGGGGGAAGGTGGTAGCCGAGGAGGTCCGTCCGCTCCGCGATGTCTTCGCGGCGATCTTCTTCGTCGCCACCGGCATGCAGCTCGACCTTCGCTTGCTCTCCTCCGAGTGGGCGCTGGCCCTCGGGGTACTCGCGGTCGTCCTGATCGGGAAGCCGCTCGCCGTGACGGTCGGGGTCTTCCTTTCCGGGAAGGGTCTCCGTTCAGCGATCCGGGCCGCGCTCAGCGTGGCGCAGATCGGGGAGTTCTCGTTCATTCTCGCCGGGGTCGGCGCGGCACTCGGCGTGGTGCCCCGCGCCTTCGTCGCGGCCGCGGTGGCGGTCTCGATCGTGACCGCCTTCCTGTCTACCTGGTTCGCCGGTGTGGCCGATACCGTCGCCGAACGGGTCGACCGCGCCCTGCCGCACCGGGTGCAGATGGTAGCCTCGCTCTACGGCGCCTGGGTCGAGGCGCTCCGGACCGCTCCGCGGGAGCGCTCGCCGTGGGTGCGGGTGCGCTCCGCGGCGAAGTGGCTCGCGGCGGACGCGCTGGCGATCGGCGGCCTTGTCTTCGCCGGGTCGTATCTCAGGAGCCAGCTCGTCGGTCTGGTCGAGGGCTACGGCATCAGTCCGGAAGTAGCCTCGTGGGTGGTGGCCTTCCTGACACTGGCCGCGGTGACACCGTTCCTGATCGGAATTCTGCGCGTCACCCGCACGCTGGGGGACCAACTGGGAGAGATCGTCGTCCCGCTCGCGGCACCGGGCAAGGTCGACAACGGTCGTTCGCCCCGGCGAGTCATGAGCGTCGCGGTGCAGGTGGTGGCGATCCTCGCCACGGGCGGGCCGCTGGTGGTGGTGACGCAGCCGTTCCTGCCTCCCCTCAGCGGACTCGCCGTGCTGGGGCTGGTGCTCCTGCTCTTCGGGGTCGTATTCTGGCGGCGGGCTACCGATCTCTTCGGCCACTTCCGGGCCGGCGCCGAACTGATCGTGGCGACGCTCGCCAAGCAGTCGCATGCGGAGACGGTGGAGTTCGCGCCGGTCCGGCGGATGCTGCCGGGGCTCGGCGACTTCGCGCCGCTGCGTGTGGGGGAGCGCTCGGAGGGAAACGGCCGGTCGCTCGGGGAGCTCAATCTGCGCGGACGCACCGGGGCGTCGGTGATCGCGCTCCTCCGGGGCGAGCAACGGATCGCATTTCCCGAAGCGGGCGAACGGCTGGCCGCGGGTGACCTGGTGGCGCTCACCGGGAGCCACGACGCAATCGCCGCCGCCGCCGCGATACTGGGTGCGCATGCCCCGGCGGCGCACTAGCGCCACCGCCTCACCTTCTCCACTCCTTACGCGTGATCCGTCCTATGCGCTTCTCCTCGATGCTCATGATCCTGGCGATCTCCCTCGCCTGCCATCGGACCACGGGGACGCTGCCCCCGGATCTCGCTAGCCGTTTCGAGGCGGAATCGATCGTGCATCGGGCCGACGACCAGGTCTTCCGGTACACCTACTACTCCCGGAGCACTCGCGGCAGCAGGTGGGAGGACCGCGACGCGTCGATCCTCGTTACCACGACAAGCGTCTTCATTCACAAGAATGCGAAGGTCGGGCTGGACCTCACCGCGGCGACGCGCAAGGCCACGGATGTCCGCCGCGAGGGCGATCGGGTGATCATCAGCGCCGGCAGCGGACAGTCGAAGGTCTCGTGGTCGTTCCGGCCGCCGGACGATGCCGAGGGGTGGGCGAGGGACATCCGGGCGGTGATCGGGACGTCCTCGCCGTGACAATTTCGATGAGCTCGTTAGTGTAGTGACCGGGATCGGACGAGCGTGTCGAAAAGCCTCGGCGAGTTCGTCGCGAAAGCGACCCACAAGGGACTCCCTCGGGCCGGGTCGCGCTGCGCGCTCCCAATGGCCCTCGGTCGCGGCTCGGCGCTGTCGCTGAAGCGACTTGGGTTCTTCTCCGGCGGCCTCACTCGAGGCCGCCGGTTTCGTTGGTGCCGGACCGTGCAAAACCG
>DAINRP010000047.1:0-15308 GCA_036741755.1 Gemmatimonadales bacterium | reverse complement strand
CGAGCCCGAAATCGAGCAGGACCACATCCGGCTTGGCTTCGCGCACCTTCTGGAGTGCCTCTTCGGCGTCGGCGGATGCGGCCAGCACCCGGAAGCCAGGCTGGCCGTGAATCATCGCCGCGATGCCCTCGCGGAGCAGCCGGTTGTCCTCGATGAGTATCAGCGAAATAGGCTTCGACGCCGGGAGGCTCGGCGCTGGCGGAACCGTCGCGGCCGCCTTACTGGCCTTGCGGACGGGCTTCTTCTTCATGGTGTGACCGCGCCTGCAAAATGATATCTCAACCGGAAGCGAGCCGGCGTGACGGTGCTACCGATCGAATGGGGAGCGACGGGGGGGGGGGAATACCTGGGAGAATTCCGGGATCCATCCATGGGGGCACCTTTCTCCCTGAGTGCCGCGTTGCGGGTACAGCGGCCGTATCTATTGCGGTAATGAATACCTATACTCCACTGGTATATACCGCAAGACTCGAGACTAGAGTCACCGCGGCATCATCGAAAGACCGCCATGGTCCGGCTCCGTATCCACCACATAATGAAGACGCGTCACATCTCCGCCTACGCCCTCTGCAAGGGTACCAGCCTCAGCTATCCCAGCGCCTATCGCCTGTCCCGTGCAGGCGGCGTCTTCGGACGCCTGCACGCCGAGACCCTCAACGAACTCTGCCGTTTCTTCCACCTGCAGCCCGGCCGGCTATTGGAATGGGTCCCCTGACGCTGCAGCAGGCGGCGTGGCCGGATGCCACGCCGCCTGCATCTATACCGTGAGCACGCTGGCAGCGGTCGCTGCCAGCTACGCCGCGCCCGCAAGATTTTCGGCCACCAGCTTGAGCAGCACCTCCGCCGCCGGCGCCGACGAGGCCGGGTTCTGTCCGGTCACCAGCTGGCCGTCGACCTCGACGTGCGGAGCCCAGTCGGCGGCCTTGCTGTAGAGTCCGCCCCGCGCCTTGAGCCGGTCCTCGAGGAGAAAGGGCACCACCGCGGTAAGGCCCACCGCCTCTTCCTCGGTGTTCGAGAACCCGGTGACGCGCTTGTGCTTGATCAGATACTCGCCGTCCGGCGCGCGCACGTTGACCAGCGCGACCGGGGCATGGCAGACTGCGGCCACCGGCTTCCCAGCCCGCACGAAGGCCTCGATCAGCGCGATCGACTCGTCGTTGTCAGGCAGGTCCCACATCGGGCCGTGCCCGCCCGGGTAGAAGACGGCGTCGAAGTCGTTCGCCGACAACTCCCCGAGCACCTTCGTATGCGCCAGCTGCGCGCCGGCATCCACATCGCCGCGGAAGCGCCGGGTGGACTCGGTCTGGTTCTCGGGCAGATCGCTGATCGGATCGAGGGGCGGCTGGCCCCCCTTCGGTGAGGCGAGCGTGATCGTGGCGCCGCCATCCTTCAGCACGTAGTACGGCGCGGCAAACTCCTCCAGCCAGAACCCCGTCCGCCTCCCGGTGTTGCCGAGCTGCTGATGCGAGGTGAGCACGACGAGCACCTTCATGGCGACACTCCTTGCCTGCAAGAACCCAGCGCCGGACGCAGGGTGGTCTGCTCCAACTAGCGGACCCTGCTCTGATACGGACTCCCGCCGACCGGAACGCCGTCGAGCGTGATGGCGATGGTATCGGTGCCTTTGTTAAAGGGGATGTAGGATGCGGTATAGCTGCCATCACCTCTGTCGGTGGCATTCAGCTGTCCAGCGCCGTTGGCGCCGCTGACCGTGATCGTCACCTGATGGCCACCGGCGAGAAGGTCGTTGCCGAACTGGTCCCGGCTCTGCACCGTGATTACCGTCGACCGGAATCTCTGGCCACTGGGTACGGACGCATCGCTCTGTCCCGGATCGGCCGCGCCTGGAACCACCGTGACGACCTGCGTCAGCGTGACCCCGTTCACCCGGGCCGATACGGTCCTCGGCCCCGCGACTGTCGAGGAGTAGCTGGTGGTCGCCTGACCCCCCGTCGCTGTCGTGGCGGACGTCGGCGTGAGGCTGTTGTTGGTGCCGCCCGCGGAGAAGGTGACTCCCGCCCCGCTGACGGGATTGTCGTATCCATCCTGGGCGACAACGGTCACGGCGGCGGCGCTCGACCCGGTGCTCGCGGTGATCTGGGCGGGGACGGCCTGCATGGTGGAATGTCCCGTGCTCACCGGGCCCGCCTGGACGGTGCCGGCGTAGGGGCTGCTGCCGATGGGAGTCCCGCCGAGCGTGACCGCGACCAGATCGGTGCCACTGTGCGTCGGCGTGTACGCGGCGGTGTAACTCCCGTCGTGGTGGTCGGTCACTGCCGGAGTCGCGCTGTTGGCGCCGCTGATGTCGATCGCGATGCTCGCGCCCAGTGTCGTGAGATTGTCCGAGATGTCCCGGGTGCGGACCGTGACTGTCGTCGTTGCCCCGGCGGTCCCGCTCGGCACCGTGGCGCTGGATCGCGTCGCGCTCGCGGGCCCCGGCGTGATGGCGATGGCCGAGGAGGTCGCGGAGACCGTGCCGACGGTGAAGATCAGGGTCCTGAGCCCCACGGTGCCGGTGAGCGAGAGTCCTGCAAAGGCGGCGATCCCGTTCGCGTCGGTCAAGAGCGAGGTCGAACCGCTCAGCACACCGCCCCCTGATGCGATCGCGACCAGGACCGGCACCTGGGCGACCGGGTTTCCGTTCGGGTCGGTGATCCGCACTTGGGGCTGGATCGGAAACGCGATCGTGTTTTGGGCAGCGGCCGATGGCTGTACAGTGACGGTTGCGTTCGCTGCAGCGCCGGTGATAAGGGTGCCGGTTGCGGTAAAGAGCACCGAGAGGCCGGCCGACCTGGCGGAGACGGTGTTGCGCCCGGCCGCCGGGCCGAGGGTCAGGACGGTGGCCGCGTTGCCGCTGGAGTCGAGGGTCGCCGTGGCGGGTGCCACGGTTCCGCCGCCGCTCGCGACGGTCCACGTCACCGTGCCACCGCTGATACCGTTCCCGAACCGGTCGGTCAGGCGCACCACCAGCGGCTGGCCCAGCTTGTTGCCGGCGGTGCCCTGCTGGCCGTCGCCGCTGGCAGGAAGCAGTGTCGAAGGCGCATCGGCGGACGCCAGGGCGCTGAGATCGACGTGAAGCGGTGTCGCTCCTGGTAGCAGTGCCCGAACGGTCTGCGGGCCGCGGCTGATCCCGAGGACCCAGCGTGCTTCCGCGCGCCCGTCGGCGTCGGTATGGGCGGTGTCGGGGATGAACTGGGCGGCGGTGCCGTTGAGCAGGGTAGCGAAGGTGACCGGCTGGTTCTGCACCGGCCGGTTCTTCGAATCGGTGATCCGGACGACGATGAGTTCCGGCAGTGGATGACCGACGGTATCCGACTGGGAGTCGCCGCTCACGACCGTGGCGGTGGCAGGTGCTCCTTCGGCTGGCAGGATCAGGTTCTCCCCACCGCAGCCGAGCAGGGCTGCCGTGCACAGGACGAGGAGCGGAGAACGCTTCATGGAGGCCGTCGAGGCAGGAGATCGTTGGTCATCGTGATGCTCAATTCTGGCGACGTGCCCCGGTCATGATCATGATGCCACCCGCTAGAAGGCCGAGTCCGCCCACCCAGGGCGGAATCACCTGCAGCTGGCCGGCGGCGGAGGCAAGGGTGCCCATCATCACCATGTGGTCCGGCGAGGCGAAGCTTCCGCCGCGCAGGAGGACGATTGCGCCGATACCTGCGAGTACGATGCCGGCAAACACCAGGGGACGCATAACCGCTCGACTCGAGTGAGGGACAATCGCTCCATCCGCATCTTCCAACTGCACAGGTGCAGGGTCTGCGTCGACCATGCTCGGCTGTCCGACGGCTAGTGCCCGGCCGGCCCGAGCCGATAGCCCGTCGCCGTCACGACGAGCCGCTGCGCATCCCTCGGTACTGTCGCGAACACGGGAATGGTGGCCGTGAACCAGTAGACGGCCTTCTGCACCACCCGCCGTTCCGTCGCCGGAATTTCGGCGAAGATGGGCCCTTTCCAGTCGGCGGGATTGCGTACCCGCTCGAAGGCCTCGGTCAGCTGCGCGTGGGTAAAGCCGGTGAGGCGCAACGGGTCGTTCGCCATTGAGGCGGACGGTGCCGCCTCTCCGTTCTCACGGTAGAGCGAACCGACGGTTCGCACCAACTGACCATCGGGGCCAGCCTGCCGGGTCGCCGAGTTCCATCGTGTCATCCGGTGCGCTCCTCGAATGGTCTGGCTCCACCCGCCGATCCCCCTGCTCGCGAACATCGCTTCCCGAAGGAGGGAAGGGGCAAACAGCTGCGTTTGCCCCTGAGGGGTACGACGGGGAAACAGCCTGCGCGGACCACCAAGTTGGGCCCGGCGTGCGTCGGATACCATCGCTCATTTGAGTGGATCTTGGACTAGATCAGAGGAGTTAGTCCTGCGGGTCTGCCTGACGGGGGTGTCCTCGGTGCCGGTGACCTGTCGGCAGATGCGAGGACGGCCCGCCGGGCTCCGGGGCGGGCTTGTTACGGGCGGGGGCTCATCACCCGTGCGGCAATTCGGTGATCGGCGGTGGGACTCACTCCACCGCTTGCCCCCAACCGGATCTCCACCCGGTGGGACTTGCCGTCATCCACCAGCGGGATCGCCTCGGCATCGCAGGACGCGCCGTCGAGCTCGGCTGATGCCACGCCCCGCGAGCAGTGCCCCGGATTGGTGACCTCGATGTGATAAGTAGCCTTTCCGAAGCGCCAGTCGATCGTGAATCCTGGCCACACCGACGGGATGCAGGGGTCGACGGTGAACCGGTCGCCCCGGCGGCGGAGGCCGAGGATCCCCTCAATCGCCGCCTGGTACATCCAGCCGGCGGAGCCGGTGTACCAGGTCCATCCTCCGCGGCCCGCGTGCTGGTGGTGCGCATAGACGTCGCCGGCGGTCACATACGGCTCCGTCTTGTAGCGGTCGAGGTCCGCCGGGGTGCGGGTGTGGTTGATGGGGTTGAGCATGTGAAAGAGCTCCATCGCCTCATCGCCATTGCCGAGCCGCGCCACCGCCATGACCATCCAGATGGCGGCGTGGGTGTACTGTCCGCCGTTCTCGCGCACACCCGGCGGATAGCCCCGGATGTATCCCGGGTCCCGGCTCCCCTGGTCGAACGGCGGCGTCAGCAGGAGCACGGTCTGGGAGGCACGCCGCACGAGGTGGGTACGCACGGCGTCCATCGCCCGTTCGGTGCGGGCCGCCGGCGCCGCCCCCGAAAGCACGGCCCACGACTGGGCGATCGAGTCGATGCGGCAATCCTCGCTCTGCTGCGAGCCCAGCGGTGTACCGTCGTCGTAATAGGCGCGCCGGTACCACTCTCCGTCCCAGCTCAGCTCCAGCATGCTCCCCAGCCGGACGGCTTCCGCGGCGTAGCGCGCGGCGCGCTGGTGGTCCCCCGCTGCCTCACACAGCGGGACGAACCGGTCCAGGACGCTCCGCAGGAACCAGCCCAGCCAGACGCTCTCGCCCCGGCCTTCGTGGCCCACCCGGTTCATGCCGTCGTTCCAGTCGCCATTGCCGATCAGGGGGAGGCCATGGGGTCCCGAGGTGAGGCCGCGATCGATGGCCCGCAGGCAGTGCTCCAGGATCGTCCCCGATTCGGCGGACACCCGCGGGTCGAGGTAGGCCTCCATCTCGTGCGGCTCGAGCAGGCGGCTGTCGAGATAGGGCACCCGGGTGTCGAGGAGCGCGCGGTTCCCGGTCGCGGCGACGTAGTGCGCCACCACATAGGGAAGCCAGAGCAGGTCGTCGGAGCAGCGCGTCCTGGTGCCGCGGCCGGAGGGCTCGTGCCACCAGTGGAGCACGTCCCCTTCCACGAACTGCCGGGCGGCGGCCCTCACGATGTGCTCCCGGCTGAGTTCGGGCCGGACCAGGGTCAGCGCCATCACGTCCTGCAACTGGTCGCGGAAACCGAAGGCACCGCCCGGCTGGTAAAGCGCGGAACGGGCCCACAGGCGGCAGCTCAGGTTCTGGTACTGCAGCCACCGGTTGACCAGCACATCGAAGGAGTCATCCGGGGTGGAGACCTGCACCGCGCTCAGCAACTCGGCCCAGTCGCTCCGGGCCCGGTGGAGGAGGCGCTCCGCACCAGTCAATGTGCCGTGCCGCTCGATCAGCTCCTCAGCGTGTTCCCGGTCTCTGCCCTGTCCCAGGGTGAAGGCGATGCGTCGGGATTCGCCGGGGGCCAGGGTGACGGCCACCTGCAGCGCCGCGCAGGGGTCGAGCCCTGCGCCGAAGGTGCCGGCCAGCTTGTGCCTGCCCAGCGCCTCGGCGGTCGCGACGGAGCCGTTGCGCCCGAGGAATGTCTGGCGGTCGCCAGTCGCCGATCGCAGCGACTCGCTGGCCCCGGCAAAGGCGACGCGCTCCGGGAACTCCTGGTTGTAGGGGTTGGTGGCCAGCACGGCGGCGTGTGCGGTATCCAGCTCGGTCCGGACATGGAGATGATCGCCGGCCCGCGGGGGGCCGAGCCGCCACTCGGTATAGGAGTAGAGACTCAGCCGGCGGAGGCGATGGGACCGGTTGGTGAGCGTCACCAGCACCACCTTCACCGGGTCCTCGGTGTCGACTCCCACCTCGGCTTCCTGCGCGATGCCATGACTCACATGCGAGAAGAGCGACCCGCCGGCCCGATGCCGGATGATGAAGCGCCCGCTGTCGGGGCGCCGGGGCATCGTGCCGGGGAACGGCGACCACACCGTACCGGTGTCGTCGTCGCGCATCAGGATGGCCTCTCCGGATGGATCGCTCACCGGGTCGTTGTTGAACGGCGTCAGGCGGTTTTCGCGACTGTTCTCGCTCCAGGTATACGCCGAGCCGGAGGCGGACACCACGGTGCCGAAACCGGGGTTGGCGATGACGTTGACCCACGGCAGCGGCGTCTCCTGATCGCCATCGAGCACGATCACGTAATCGCTGCCGTCCTGGCTGAACCCGCCGGTGCCGTTGGCGAAGTTGAGAGGCGGGAGGCCGGGCTCCGGATACGCCGGGAACAGCGGCGGTTCCTCGATCGGTTCCAGGAGGACTTCGCGCTGCGACTGCGGTTCTTCGTAGGGGTGATCGAGCTGCTTGGCGAGGTCGCCGCGTTCCCCGCTCAGCGTCACCCGCGCCGCACTGGTCAGCAGCACCCGTTCCGCCTCCCCCATCCGGTCGCGGCGCAGCAGGAAGACTCCGCCGGGCTGGTGCTTCCACGCCGCCCACGGTCCGGTGTCGAGCAGCGTCGTGAGCTGCACGTGGATCTCGTCCAGATAACTGAGCGGGTGATCGTTGGCGATGACCACGTCTGCCCTGAGGCCCTTGATGCGCCAGTACTCCTGCGCCTGCAGCACCTGCCGCACGAGGGGCAGGTCTTCCTCGCTCAGCACCCGCACCAGCAGGATCGGGAGATCGCCCGATACGCCGTGGGCCCACAGCCCGGACTGGCCCAGCACATTGGTGGCGAGGGTCTCCCGGTCGATCCGGAGTGAGGTGTCGAGGTAGAGCACCCGGGAGGCCAGACGCTCGAAGAGCTGGGCCTGCTCGCTGGAGACCCCCACGTGCCGCTGCAGGCTCTTGGCGTGCGCGAACGCGAGGGCGAAGGTCCGCGCGGCGGCGCTCTGGTCGTGATACTTCTGTGCCAGTGCGAGCGCGCTGTCGCGATCGGAGGTCACGCCGGTGGCGAACGAGAGCCGCACGGAGGCACCCGGCGCGAGACGAATACGCTGCCGCAGGCTGACGATGGGGTCGAGCACGGCTCCCGTGGTCCCCGAGAGGGGCCGGCCGTCGAGGGCGATGGGACGATCGGGTCCCCGGCCCCGCCCCAGGAACCGCAGGCGATCAGTCTCCCACTCCACCGCTCCCCGCATCCGCCCATCGACCCCCAGCACGTGCACCGCCCAGAGGCCGACGTCTTCCCGGGAGCGTGGCCGGCGGTGACAGACCAGTGCGGTGCAGTCCGCCAGGTATTCGGTTTCGATGAAGAGCTTGCCGAAGGCGGGATGCGACAGGTCCTCCGCCGGCATCGCCAGGACGATCTCGGCGTAGCTGGTGATCTCGAGTTCCCGGGCGCGGTCGCTCTGGTTGGTCACCGACAGCCGGCGGACTTCCACATCGTCCTCGTTGGAGACCGCGATCTCCAGCTGGGTGACGATGTCGTCGTCGCGCCGGTGAAAGATCACCTTCTCCGCCTGCAGCGTGACCAGGTAGTCCTCGGATTCCCGGGCGATGGGATGATGGGTGGCGGACCAGACCATGCCGCTCCGCACATCGCGGAGGTAGATGAACTGGCTTCCCAGGTCCCGGGTGGCGTCCTCGCGATACCGGGTCACGGCGCGGCCCCGGCAGAGGCTCGCGCCGCCACCGGAGTTGGTGACGATCGCGCAGTAGGCGCCGTTCGTCAGGAACTGCGCGTGCGGGTGCAGGGTGTGCGGCGTGCGGAAGCGCCTGAGCGCCGCCATCGGCGTGGTCGCGGCGACGCGGGTCTCCTGGGCCGGCCGCGGCACGGTGATCGGCACGTGGCGGGGGGCGCGCTCCTGCAGCAGCAGCACCGTCGCCTCGACCCGGGGGTCGGCATGAAAGCGGCGGACCATCGGGTCGCCGAGGACGGCATTGGCGATGGCGACCAGGCTCATCCCCTGGTGGTGCGCGAGGAACGCGCGGACCACGGTTCCCTGCTTCGGCGCACCCGGAGCCGGGGCCTCCTCACCGTCCCGGCGATGGCTGTAGTCGATCGCCTCGTAGAACCCGTATGGCCCGCTGGCCCCCGCTTCTGTCAGGCGCCGGAAGTTGATCACCGCCTGGGCCGGATCGACCATGGCGGCCAGGGCCGTGGCGTAGGGCGCGATGACCAGATCATCGGCGAGACCGCGCTTGAGCCCGAGTCCCGGCACGCCGAACGCCTTGTACTGATAGTTCCCGTGGTGGTCGACGACGTTGAACCCGGATTCCGAGATCCCCCAGGGGACGCCGAGCTGGCGTCCGTACTCGCGCTGCCGGCGCACCGCCATGCGGCACGACTCGTCGAGCAGCGTCTCCGGGTAGCTGCGCAGCACCAGCAGCGGCATGAGGTACTCGAAGAGCGTGGCGCTCCAGGAGAGGAGAGTCGACACGCCCTCCACGCTGGTGAGCAGCCGCCCGAGATGGAACCAGTGGCTCTGGGGGACGTCGCCCTTGGCGATCGCGGCAAAGCTCGCGAGACGCGCCTCCGAGGCGAGCAGATCGTAGTAGGATCCGTCAAGCCGGCCCGGCCCATCGGGGTCGGCCAGCCGATAGCCGATCGCGAAGATCTGCCGCTGCCGGTCGTAGAGGAACCCGAAGTGCATGCCGTCCGCCAGCGCGATCGCGCGCTCGGCCAGTCCGGTCAGCTGCTCGGCGTGCTCCTCATGCGTGCCGGCGGCCGGCGCCAGCGCGTCGGCGACCGCACGCGCCCAGGCGAGGGCCTCGTGCCATTGCGGGCTTTCGCCGGTTCCGGTCTCGCAGCGGACGATCGCCTCCTGGAGACGGTCGCGCATCGCCATCGCCGCCAGCAGCGCCGGCTCCGGCTCACCCTCCACCGCGAGCGCGCCGGCCACGGCGGCCAGGTCCCGTGCCAGCAGGTCGATGGCCTGGGTGGGGGCCTCAAGCGCCGCGAGTGCCTCACGGGCCACCCGGGTGGTATCGCTGAGTCCGGCGCGCACCTGTCCGGCCGACTGCGGGCGGTCGCGTACCTCGATGAGACCGGCCGCGAGCGCGAGCAGTGCGCCGACGAGATTCCCGCTGTCGACGGTCGAGACGTAGCGCGGCGGCAGGGGCGCGAGCGTGCGGGTGTCGTACCAGTTGAGGAGATGCCCTTCGTAGCGCTCCAGGCTTTCGGTGGTGCCGAGCAGCGCCTCGAGCCGCTCGACCAGGGCGCCGGTGGGGAGGTAGCCGAGGTCGTACGCGGCCAGGGTGGAGAGCATGCCCATGGCGATGTTGGTCGGCGAGGTGCGGTGAGCCACCATCGGCGCCGGCAGCTCCTGAAAATTGTCAGGCGGGAGTCCATGGTCCTCGGGCCCCATGAACACCTCGAAGTATCGCCAGGTCTTGCGGGCGATGGCGCGGAGCAGGCCCCGCTCGTCGCTGGTGAGCAGCTGCCGCTTCGGCACCACCGGCCGGCTCAGCCACCAGGCGAGCACCGGCGCGCTGGCCCAGAGGACCAGGACCGGGGCGGCGGCGGGCAGGGCACCAGGGCGGCCGCCGGCGAGCAGGACGCCCACGACGAAGGCGACGGCCGGGCTGGCGGACATCGCGCCGAAGAAGAGCAGCGCCGTTCCGCGCCCGCCGAGGCCCGTCGCGCGCGCGGCGCTGGCCGCGGCGGTCTCCCACTCCAGCAGTCGCCGCTGGGTGACGATGAGGCGCACCAGCGTGAGCGCGATGGCGTGCACCATTTCGTACGCGTGGTACGCCAGGAAGGTGATGAACAGCAGGACCTGGGCGCCCGCGGCTTCGAGGTCGTCATCGAGCAGTCGCAGGAACACGCTGAAGGGCTGCTGCGGTGCCGGGCCCCGGAGCAGGCGCAGGAGGATCGGGTAGACAGGAAAGGCGAGCGTGCCGAGGATGGCCAGCGTCCAGGCCGCGGGACTGCCGGGGAAGAAGAGCCACGCCGCCGTGAGCGCCACGACGGTGGCCGGCGCTATCAGGGTGCGCCGCAGATTGTCGAGGATCTTCCAGCGCGAGATCAGGGGAAGGGTGTTCCGCTCGATCCCCTTCCGCGTCGGGACGAAGGGGAAGAGCCAGAAGAGAATCTGCCAGTCGCCGCGGGCCCAGCGATGCTGGCGCCGCGCGTGGGTCAGGACGCTGGCGGGATAGTCGTCCACGACCTCGACATCGCTGACCAGCGCCGGCCGGGCATGCAGCCCCTCGAAGAGGTCGTGCGACAGCAGGGCATTGTCAGGCACGCGCCCCTCCAGCGCGGCCATGAACGCGTCGACATCGTAGAGGCCCTTGCCGGTGTAGATGCCTTCGCTGAACAGGTCCTGATAGGTGTCGGAGACGGCGGAGCTGTAGGGGTCGACCCCGGTATGGCCGGAATAGACCCGCGCAAAGAGGGAGCCCGCCGCGCTCGCCATGGTGACGCTGACCCGCGGCTGCAGGATCCCGTAGCCTTCCGTCACCCGCCGCAGGCGAGGATCGAAATGGGCGCGATTCAGCGGGTGGGCCATGATCCCGATCAGCTTGCGCGCCGCCTCCCGAGGCAGCCGGGTGTCGCTGTCCAGCGTCAGGCAGTAGCGGACCCGCCCGTCGAGCACGTCCGGATTCCCCTCATGCACCACGAAGCTGGTATCGGCCGCTCCGCGCAGCAGGCGGTTGAACTCCTCGAGCTTGCCCCGCTTCCGCTCCCACCCCATCCAGCAGCCTTCGGCGGCGTTCCAGCGGCGTTCGCGATGGAAGAGATGGAACCCGTCGGTCCGCCCGCGTCCGACGGTGGCGTTGAGCACCGCGATTCCGGCGCGTGCAGCCTCGAGGATGTCGGCGTCCTCCGGAAGCTGTCGTTCACGCGCATCGCCGAAGTCGCTCAGGATCGCGAAATGGATGTTCGGATCGGCGTTGCCGAGGGCCAGGACCTCGAGGTGATCGAGCAGGCGCTGGGTCCCCGCGACGCTGGTCAGCAGGGTCGGGATCACGACCATGGTGCGCGACTCGGGCGGCACGCCATCCGCGATATCGAGCCGGGGCAGGCGCCGGGGTGGACTGAGGCCCGCGGCAATCCGCTGCACGACAGCCGTGGCGAGTTCCGAGGCGGGGATCAGGAGCAGGAGCGCGATCGCGGTCCAGCCGATCGGCGTCCCGCCGCGGGCCGTGGCATAGAGCAGCCCGGCTCCGATGAGGAGGGCGGTCAGCAGAGCGATGGAGCCAAGGTAGACTCCGGTGGTATAGCCGAAGAGGAAGCGCCGAAGCCGGGCACCGAGGCGCGGACGATAGGCAACATCGGCTTCCAGCTCGCGGCGCCCGCGCCCGATCAGGTGATATCCCACATGGGCGGAGCGATGCTGGCTCGAGAGATGTTCCGCGGCTTCGCGCGCGCTCTCCACGGCGCGCAGCGCCACCCGGAGCTGCGCTTCGCCACTCGGCTCCGCGAGCTCTTCCACGGCCTGCCGGTACCGGTCACGGCTCAGGAAGTCCATGCGCCCGTACACGGCCGCGGGATCGCGCTGGAGGACCTGCTCCACGAGGCTCACACTCTCGATGTACTGGGACCAGTCGAGCGTGGCGCAGAATCGCAGGCTGGTGATGGCGTTGGCCACCGATACCTGGCCCGCGGCGAGCACCTGGTGCTCCGCCCGGATGACCTCCTCGACGGTGAGGTCGCGGGCCGCGAGTCTCGACTCGATCGCCGCGCGGACGCCAGCCGCCGCCGGCCCGTATTCCCGGAGCCGCTGCAGGACCTGCGCGACCCAGGCCGTCTCGAGGACCTCCGGAATCACTTCAGGCCTTCCGTCACCGGTTCCCGTCATGCGATCCAGGAACCGGTTGGCCTCCATGCGGGCCTCGCGGCCCGCGAGCGTTTCTTCGGCGAGCCGCCGGAGGTTTTCCAGGAGTGCCACCTTCAGCATGATCGGCCAGGCCCACAATTCGCCGATGGTGAGCGGCGCCACCGTCTGATAGGCGGTCATGAATCGGGTCAGCAGCGACCGGTCCAGTCGTCCGTCGGTGTGCCGCACCAGCTCGATGGCCATGGTATAGGCACGGCCCGCCCCGGCGTACTGCCGGGCCGCGAGCCGGGGGAGCTGCCGCTGATATGCCGGCGGCAGGTCGTGCCGGATCACTCGACTCTCGGATTCGATCAGGTGGTAGTTATCCAGCAGCCACTCGGCGGCCGGAGGCACGAACTCGCCGCGGCGCACGTCGTCGGCCAGCAGCCGGTAGGCTTTGCGGACGATCCGGGCGTTCTCCTCGAGCCGGCGGAAGAAGGCGCGGTGTGGCGCATGCGTCTCCCGCGCCAGCGTAAAGCTGGCGGCCAGCATCTTCGCCCGCTCCTCGAGCCGTTCGCTACTCAGCAGTTCGGCGCGGAGTGGCGGATCGATCGGGCGGGCCCGGCGCGGATGCCGCAGGCGCTGCAACAGGGAGACGGTAATGACAGCGTCCTCGCGGAAGTATGCTGCTGGCGGCCCCTGACGGACGCGCCCACGGCGTCGGGCATCTGCTGCAATGCCCACTGGAAACGGAAGACGGACGCAATCGGCCCCAGCCGTTGCGCCCGCGCATTCGAGGCCGTCGCTCCTCGACTGGAGGCGACTCCACGTGCCCACCGCAGAGCCACTCGTTTGACCGGATGAATAGTTTGCTCTCCGCCAGCGAGGACGCAAGGACTACATCCAAGGAGCGAGGCGAGGCGCCACTCGTCCTTTCGGAGCAAATCACCCATCCGTCGCCGGCACTCCGCTGGATGCGGCGGCCATTGGCGCAGGAACCCCGATAAGGTCCCGGGCGCAGCCTGGCCGAAGCCGGGGACGGGGTCAGATTCCGGCAACTTCCCCGGGCACTCCGCCTACAGTAGTATCGTAGACTTCGAAATCCCCTTTGGAGCCAGGACGCATGACCAGATCGCTTTCATTTATGCGCGCCGCCTTGGTGGCGGGGCTGGCGAGCGCGGCACCTGCCGCCGCGCAACAGGCGGCCGAGGCGGGCCACCCCGCGTACACGGCCGGTGACGTCCAGTTCATGACCGGCATGATCGGCCACCATGCGCAGGCCGTGCTGATCGCCGGCTGGGCCTCCACCCACGGCGCGAGCCCGTCGATCCGGGCGCTGTGCGAGCGGATCGTCGTCGGCCAGAACGACGAGATCCGGCTGATGAAGCGCTGGCTCAGCGACCGTCATGAAACCATTCCCGATGACCATGCGTCACACGACATGATGCCGGGGATGGCCATGGGCGGGGTGCTGATGCCAGGCATGCTCTCCCCCGAGCAGCTGGGGCAGTTGGACGCGGCCCGGGGGCCAGAGTTCGACCGGCTGTTCCTCACCTTCATGATCCAGCACCACCGGGGCGCACTCACGATGGTGGATCAGCTCTTTGCCACCAAGGGTGCCGGCGAGGAAGAGAAGACGTTCCGGCTCGCGTCGGATATCTATGCCGACCAGTCCACGGAGATCGACCGTATGAGTCGCATGCTCGCCGCGCTCCCTTCCAGTGACAAGAGTCCGTGACGCGGCATTTCCTGTTTCCGTTCCTCCGATCCCTCTAACGGAGTTCTCTGTGAATATCGAACGCCTGTCGGGACGCCCACGCATTCGCTTGGGCGCCGGTTCGCTCCTGCACCTCTCGGCCGCCGTCGGACTGCTGTCCGTGATGGCCTGCGCCTCGTCGTCGTCCTCCGCCGCAGGGGTACGGTCGATGGCCGCGCCCAAGACCGACCCTCGCGTGGGACTCAAGGCCGGCCTGTGGGACGCCGCCGAAGCCGCCTGGAACATGCGCCTGCTGTCGAACACCCGCCCCTCGGAGAAGTTCGCGGGCGTCACCAATTCGGACCTCTCGTTCAGCGGACCGTACGCGATCCAGGGCAACTACAACGGCTTCCAGGTCTGGGACATCACCAATCCGGTCAAGCCGTCGCTGAAGGTTGCCTATCTCTGCCCCGCTTCGCAGAGTGACGTGTCGGTCTACAAGAACCTGCTGTTCGTCTCCGGTGAGGGCCAGGGCGGCCGTCTCGACTGCGGCGCCCAGGGCGTGCACGACACGGTGAGCACCGACCGGCTCCGCGGCCTCAGGATCTTCGACATCACCGATATCGCCAATCCGAAGTACATCGGCAACGTGCAGACCTGCCGCGGCTCGCACACCCACACCGTGCTCGCCGATCCGAAGGACCCGGAGAATGTCTACGTCTATATCTCCGGTTCCGCGGGCGTACGCTCGCCGAGCGAGCTGCCGGGCTGCTCCCGGCTGGCGCCGGACCAGGATCCGAACTCGGCGCTGTTCCGGATCGAGGTGATCAAGGTGCCCCTGGCGCACCCGGAGACGGCGGCGATCGTGAACTCGCCCCGGATCTTCAACGATCTGGTGGCACCGCCGGTGCACGGCGAAGCCCCGGAGGACATCGCGGCGCAGAAGGAGGAGCTGGACCGGGCCCACAGGGCCGGAGCCTTCACCGTGAAGTTCGGGGAGCAGGAGTTCGTACTGCCGCCGCAGTTCGTCCAGCCGATGCTGGACAGTGTGGTGAAGGCCCGGGGCGGCAGCGGCCCGGCCACCGGCGCCGACAGCGCCGCGTTGCGTACGGCGCTGCCGGCGATCATCCTGGCGCGGTTCGGCCCGCCCCCGGCGCCGCCGGCCCCCGGGGCGATCCGTCCCGGCCCGACCCAGTGCCACGACATCACCGTCTATCCGGCGATCGGTCTCGCCGGCGGCGCCT
>DAINRP010000046.1:0-15562 GCA_036741755.1 Gemmatimonadales bacterium | reverse complement strand
CGCAGCCGCTCGATGAGCAGTCCGTCTCCGACGGCGGCAAGGATCTCCTCCCAGCTGGCGCCACCCGGCTCGAGAACCAGATTGGAATAGGCCGCCTGCGGCTTGCCGAATGTCGAGCGGCGGCCATGGCCGGAGGGAGTGGCGCCTACCCTTCCGGCAGTCTCCAGATCGTAGATCATCGCATCGATCTCGCCACCGACGACCAGCGGCAAGGGCCGGCTGACGACGCCCTCGTCGTCGACGGGCCGGGAGCCGGGGCGCCCGTCGATCAGGGGATCATCGTGCAGGGTGAGCATTTCGCTGAAAGCGCGGGCGCCGCGGCGGCGCGCCAGCGGCGAGCCTCCATGCAGCGCGGCCTTGCCGACCAGGGCCTGCTCGACCGGCGTGAGCAGCACCGGCATCGCAGTCGAGAGAAACCCGGCCCGCTGGCGACCTGGCGCGATCTCGGCCTCGCGCTCCGCCCAGGCCAGCCGCTGGCGTACCATGGCGACAAGCTGCTCGAGATCCGGCAAGGCCGGAAAGTCCGCGCCGGCGAGCGTTCCCTCGATGGCGAGCTCCCGGGCATCACGATTCCGTCGCGCCTGCAGCCGGAGCATGACCAGCGAGACGTCATAGCTCGCGTCGACGCCCAGGGTGTTGGCCACCCGCACCGACCCGAGGGAGCGAGAGATCGTCAGGGAGAGATCGGCACGCTCGGCACCGAGTCGGTCGCGCACCAGCGTGCCCAGCGCGGCGAGATCCGGCACCGTCGCGGAAGCGGCGCGCGGATAATGGGTCACCACCTCCGGGAGCGGGGCCGGTCGTGGCAGGGCGAGCACGGCCAGCTCCCCGACCCGGGCCGACTCCAGCGCCCGGTCGAGCAGTTCGGCGCCGTCCTCCAGGGTCGTGCCCGCGATCCCGACCCGCCCTTCCGACACCACCCGAAGGTTCACGCCGTGGCTGGTCGCGGTGGTCGCGCCTGACAACCGTCCGCCGGTAAACTCGAGCGTCGTCGTCTCGTCGGTGCTCAGGGCGGCGTCCGCCATGGTCGACCGGCGATCGGCCTGCTCGATCAGCGTCTGGATCATGCCACATCTCCGCCGACGGAGACGCCATCGATCCGGAGGTGGGGCGCGCCCTCGGACACCGGGAGCCGCCCGCCCTCGCCGCGGCTGCAGCAGCTGGCGAGATGGTTCCAGCGGAAGTCGCCGGCCACGGCGTCCACCCGCGACAGCGTCTCGACGATGTCCCCCGTGATCACCACCGGCTTCACCATCTCGGCGAGATGGCCGTCGCGGATCAGCTGTCCCCAGCCCGTGGTCAGGGAGAACCGGCCGAAGTGCGACTCGCCTGCCATCGCGTCACTCACGTAGACACCGTACCGGATGCCGCGGATCAGGTCCTCGAGCGTGCCTCTCCCACTCGCGACGTAGGTGTTCGTGAGCCGCGCGGTCGGCACCCGGCGGAACGATCCCGCCCGCGCGTTTCCGGTCGGCCGGGTCCCGGCCCGGCCGGCGGTTTCGCGCGTATGGAGCTTGCCGACCAGGACACCGTGCTGCACGAGGAGGGTATTCTGCGTCGGCGCGCCCTCGTCATCGAACGCGAGCGATCCGGTCAGGCTCGAGGCGCTGCCATCATCACCGACCGTGAGCAGGTCGGAACCGACCCGTTGGCCCATCCGCAGGTAGTCCGAGCCGTCGGCGGCAGCGAGATGACCGATCGTCTGATGGATCAGCGCGCCGACGGCCCGAGGATCGAGAATCACGGGGATGACGCCGGCCTTCATCCGCGGGGCGCTCAGCAGACTGATCGCACGGCGCGCGGCGGTACGGAAGAGCTGGTCGGTCTCCTGCACCGACCGCCAGCCGCCCCGGATGGCCCAGGATTCGAAGGCGCGCTCGAGAAAGCTTTCCTCCCGGGCGACGGCACCGGCGGCGAGCCGGACCTCCGGGCGGAGGTCGTACACCATCAGGCCTTCAGAGGTCGCGATCCAGCGCTCGGACACCCGGTCTTCGTAGGAGGCGTGCGAATCGACGATGCGCCGGTCGGTGGCGAGCATCTCCTGATTGAGACGCTCGAGCAGTTGCCGCTTCTCGGCGAGCGGCACGCCGCGCACGTCACCGTCGGTATCGGCCACGTGCTCCGCAGTGCGAATGGGGATGTCGGCGAGCCGTACCGGTTGATCGACATGGACCGCGAGCGATAGCTCGTGGGCGCGGGCCACCATGGGGCGGAGCGCCTCGAGCCCCGTAAAGCTGGCAATCCCCCAGCCACGGCCGCGGTTGAGGCAGCGCACGATGCCGCCGAGCTCGAGCCCGGTCGCGGCACCCTCGAGCCGGCTTCCGCGGAACGCGATTGCGGTGGCCCAGTTTCGCTCGAGCCGGATCTCGGTATGGTCGGCGCGCGAGGACCGGAGCGCGTCGGTGAGCAGGTTCTGCAAGCCTTACCCGTTCCCCTTGAGCCACTTGACGTAATCCGGCCGCATGACGAGCTCGCCGTTTTCGATGATCTCCCGATCCCAGGGGAGGATGATCAGGTTCTCGGTCTCGAAGGCATGGAAGTCCGGCAGGTACAATCCGGTCTTGAAGGACACCGCGGTCCGGACCTCCTTCGGCTTGAGCGCCCGGACCTCGTTCAGCGCGAGCTTGAAGGTCGACCCGGTGTCGCATGTCTCATCAACCAGCAGCACCCGCCGGCCCTTGATGCTCGGCGGCGGTCCGGTGACCAGGATCGGCTCGCCGCCGTCATCGCGCCGGGTCACGGCCATCGAGGCGAACTCCGCCTGCAGGATCGACGCAACGACCACGCCGGGAATCACCCCGGCCTTGGCGATGCCGAGAACCACCTCGGGGTCGTAGGCGCGGGTCACCTTCAGGGCGAGGGCGCGGCAGATCTCGCCGAAGAAGGGCCAATCGACCTCGAGGACACCGCGGGGCTGGGAGGCGGGTTGCGCGCGCTTCATGGCATGCCTGTCTGCTGAGGCTCGCGGCCGGTGAGGTGATCGCCGCGGTGACCAAAGCTACCGGCTCCCGCGCCCCCCTTCAACCACGTTGCGGCCCCCAGAGGGCAGGGCTATCTTAGCGTCAACTCCCTCTCTGATCCGCGAGGATGTTGTCCCGCAATGAGTTTCTGGCGGTCCTTGTTCGGTGGCGCCAAGTCGGAAAAACTGCAGCCGCAGCGCCTCGACTATCTGAATGAAGCGCTGGCGCTCGAGCGTCAGGGGGACTACGAGGCGGCCCTAACCTCGTATCGCCTCGCGATGCGCGACAACCCGAACGATCCGCGGATCCTGCAGAACATGGCGATCGCCTTTACCAAAACCGGGCAGCAGGACGAGGCGATCCGGCACTACCGGCGTGCGCTCGCCCTGGATGACACCCTGGTAGGGGCGCACTACGGCCTGGCGTTTCGGCTCAAGGAGAAGGGAGAGGACGGCGAAGCAGCCGAGCATCTCCGCTCCTTCCTTGCCCGTCCCCCCAAGGGCCCGGACGCCGAACGCTGGATCCGGCACGCCGAGGCGACCCTCCGGGAGCTGGAGGACGGCAGCACGCCGGACCCCGAGTGAACCGCCGCGGCTGGTGCGCCGGCCTGGCGCTGCTTGGCGGGTGCAGCAACCTCTCGGGGCCGAAGGGCCAGCCCGTCTCGCTGGAACTGAGCCTGCCCGTCCCCGCAGTCGTCGAGCAGAACGACACCCTGCGGCTGCGGGCTCGGGCCCTCGATATCAATGGCGACAGCGTGGCCGCCACCATCGTCTGGCGGTCCGCCGACACGACACTGATCATGGTCGATTCGGCCGGCCTCATCACGACGGCGCTGACGTCCGGTACGGGACGGGTCCAGGCCGTGACCGGCAAGCTTCGCTCCACGCTGAGCCAGCTGACGATCCGTCCGCGCTCCGACACCCTGACGCTGACGTCACCCCTGGCGGACACGGTCCCCGCCACCGATTCGGCGAGCGCGGCCCTGGAAAGTTCGGTACTCTCGTTCAATCCGGCCGGCGGCGTCCTCGACAACCGGGTGCTCTACGAAGTAGTCGACACTGCGGCCGCACTGGGCACGGTGCGTTTCGCCGGTGGCGGCCTGAGTCAGCGGGTGGCGACACTCTCGAGTGGAGCGGTGCCTGCCACGGTCAAGCTGCGAAAGGTGTCAGGCACCACCCCCCCGGCCAGCGTCCAGGTCCGGGTCAGTGCCAGCCGCCCGAGCGGCACGCCAGTGCCAGGCTCGGGCCAGATCTACACCATCCTGTTTCAGTAGGACCGCAGGCCACTTTCCGGCCCTGCCGGCCCCTCCCATCCCGGAGGCAGCATGCCCGCACCGCGTACGCTCAACGAAATGTTCTTCGGCGGACTCGATCGCACCGACCGGCGGCCGATTGCGATGCGGAGCAAGCCGCGCGGCACCACCGCGTGGAAGGAGTACAGCTATACCGAGGTCGAGGACCGGGTCCGCTGCCTCGCCGCCGGGCTTCGGGAACTCGGCGTCAAGGCGGGGAGCAATGTTGCGATCCTCGCCGAGAACCGCCCGGAGTGGGCCTGGCTCGACTTCGCGTGCCTGACGATTCGCTGCGCGGATGTCCCGATCTACCCCACTCTCCCGGCCGGCCAGATCTCCTATATCCTGCGGGA
Source organism: Gemmatimonadales bacterium (assembly GCA_036741755.1). Classification (GTDB taxonomy): domain Bacteria; phylum Gemmatimonadota; class Gemmatimonadetes; order Gemmatimonadales; family GWC2-71-9; genus JADJOM01. Next base: position 10,958 of record DAINRP010000046.1, on the reverse strand, counting down.
CTCGGGTGCAGTCGCTATCGTGGTGTCGAGCAAGGAGCAGCTCGACAAGATCCTGTCGATCCGCGACCCCGACGTCACCCCCGCGCTCCGCCACATCATCGCCATCGATGACGACGCCACCGGACCAGGGGTCATGCCCTTCGGCGATCTGCTGGACCGGGGACGCCGTGCACTCGACCGGTATCCGCGCTGGCGGGAGGAAGCCCTCGAGACCGTCCCGGACGACCACGCCACACTGATCTACACCTCGGGGACCACCGGCGACCCGAAGGGCGTGATGCTCACGCACGGGAACCTGTGCTCCAACGTCATCTCGGGACTCAAGGCGCTGGATCTCCACGCCAGCGATGAGTGCCTCTCGTTCCTGCCGCTCTCCCACGTCTTCGAGCGGATGGCGGGACACTACTGCATGTGGCAGGCTGGGGCGCTGGTCAATTACGCCCAGGGCATCGACACGGTCTCGAGCGACATGCTCGAGCGGCGCCCCACCGTGCTGCTCTCCGTCCCGCGGCTCTACGAGAAGATCTATGCCAAGGTCCTCGAAGGGGCGGCATCGTCTCCCGTCAAGCGCCGGATCTTCGACTGGGCGCGTACGGTGGGCGAGACGTGGGCCGACTACGTGCTCGCGAACAAGCCGGTGCCCGGGCTGGTAAGCATGAAGAAGTCGCTCGCGGACAGACTCGTCTTCCGCAAGCTGCAGGCAAAGACCGGCGGGAACATCCGGTTCTTCGTCTCTGGCGGGGCGCCGCTTTCTGCGGAGATCGCGAAGTTCTTCTTTGCCGCGGGGCTGCCGATCTACGAGGGCTACGGGTTGACGGAGACCTCCCCCGTGATCACGGTGAACTACCGTTTGGCGGTGCGCATGGGCAGCGTCGGCCGGCCCATCGAGGGGGTCGAGGTCAAGATCGCGCCGGATGGCGAGATCCTCACCCGCGGCCCCAATGTGATGAAGGGCTACTACAAGAAGCCGGAAGCGACGGCGGAGGTCATCGACGCCGAGGGCTGGTTTCACACCGGCGACATCGGGCTGGTGGACGCCGACGGTTTCGTGCGCATCACCGACCGCAAGAAGGACATCATCGTCACGGCGGGCGGCAAGAACATCGCGCCGCAGCCGATCGAAAACCGGGTGAAGACCAATCGCTTCATCCTCAACGCGGTGATGATCGGCGACAAGCGGAAGTTCCCGGTGATGCTCGTGGTGCCGAATCTGGATGCGCTGAAGGAGTGGGCCGCCACCCAGCAGCTCTCATTCCCCAGCGAGGCGGCGCTCTGCGCCAGCCCGGAAGCGTGCGACAAGGTCGAGCGGGAGGTCAAGAAGACCCTGCGGGACCTCGCCCAGTTCGAGATGCCGAAGAAGGTGGTGATGATTCAGCGGGACTTCTCGATCGAGACCGGCGAGCTGACGCCCACCCTCAAGGTCAAGCGCCGCATCGTCGAGAAGAACTACCAGGCCCAGATCGAGGCGGTCTACGCGGAGCCCAAGGGCGGCGGACGCGAGATGTAGGAAGGGCCGATGGTGCAGGGGCGACCGGCCAGTCGCCCCTGCACCGTCGCCCTTATCGCCGCACTCCCACCCACCAACCCTCCGCCGCGCCCAGCAGTTCGAACCCATCCATCTCCGGCACCGGTCCCCCGCCCGTGGCCCGAAGCCCCGGCAGCACCGCGCGAATCGCTTCGGCCTGCCAGGCCGCATCGGCGCCGCCCGCACCGCCGACCACGACGCCGCGCAGCGAACGGGCCTTGAGTGGCATGCGCCGGGCGCGAACGACGCTCACCCCCGGGGAGGGGGCCATCGGTTCGACGGGATTGATCGCGATCAGATGGACTCCGGGAAGCGCGGCGGCGAAGTCCTCCGCAGCCCGCGCCGCGTCGCCGAGGAGTCCCACGAAGCCCCCAGGCCCCTCGAGGCCGAGGAAGGTGAGCAGAGCGGCCGCATCGAGTCGGCCCGGGGTCAACGCTGCCCCGACCGGCGGCGGCCCCAGGTCGGCGACACCCTCCTCGATGGGGTACTCAGCCTGACACACCGGGCAGCCGAGGGTGCCCTGCAGTACCCGGCGGCCCTCCATCCGGTGTGGAATGAGGACGAGGAAGGACTCGTCGTGGTCGGCGACGCAACGCAGGTGATCGGTGAGTTCGATGAACATCGGCCTCGACCCCGGGCGGGCACAGCCCCGGAGCCCTCGGGCTAGGGACGGAAGATCACCCAGGTGAGCTTCCCGGCCTCGATCGTGACCCGGCGGAAGACCTTCTTCCCGTCGATCTCGGTCCCGATCACATAGGTGCCCGGCGGAACGTCGCCGATGGCGAAGTGCTCGCCATACAGCGGATGCGGGTGCGCCTTGTCCCCGTAAGTCTCGGCGTAGGACAGCGGTGTCTCGACGGGATCGGTCTTGAGGAGGCCGTAGATGCGGGCCTGCGGGACCGGCATGCCGGCGCCATCGAAGACCTGGCCGGCGACTACACCGGTGCCGTTGAGCGGCTCGATCCACAATTCGGGATTGGTGGTGTAGGGCGGGAACTTCTGCAGCGAGTCGACGATCTGGCTCACGTCGTCGCCGGGAGCGGCGTGCACCTCGAGGTGCAGGTGATCGTTGGTGGCTCGCCCGGTGTTCCCGACGCGCGCGATGACGTCGCCCGCGGCCACCCGCTCACCGACCTTCACCTTGAGCGCGGAGTTGTGGTAGTAGACGCTGAAGACTCTGAGCGGCCCCGTGGGGCCGACGACCACGCTGTCGTGGCGGATCGCGACCGTCAGCGCGCCCTGCTCCGCCGGCCCGGCGTACACCACCTTGCCGGCGCCGATCGCCATGACCGGCGTCCCATCCGGATTGTTGAACTCGACGCCCTGGTGCTGCTGGAAGTTGCCCCCCATCGTCGAACCGTACCGGTAGGTCTGATCGATGAAGGGATTGTCGAAGCGATCGATCGGTCGCCGGAACCAGGTGGTCTTCAGCGGTTTGGGCTCCTCACCGGACTTCACGGCACGGCGAAGGCAGGGCAGCGTGTCGCTCAGCGGGCGCAGTCCGCAGGGGGTGCCGCGCCAGGGACGCCCGTCGAGCAGAAAGCGGTTGCGCGGCATGAAGGCGGCGGAGGCGACCGGTTCGGTCGACCAGGTTCCCGCCGTGTTGAGCAGCCGCTCGTTGCCCTTGAGCGTGGTGACGAGGACGCCCCGGCGGTCGAGACCGATCCGGCGGACGTACTCACTCTGCAACAGCTGGAGCGCGGTATCCGCCGGTCCCCTGGCCGGCGGGCCGACGCTATCCGCGATGGCTACCCAGTGCGCCCCGTCGTCGGTCGTCATCTGGATCCCGTCGGCGGTGCCAACCCAGGTCGTGTCACCACGGGTCACGATGCCGTCCGGAGCGACGTACTGCCACTCCGGCCCGAGCTGCGTGAAGGTCCAGTTCTTCCAGGTCACGCCGCCGTCCTGGGACAGGCCCCAGCCGTTGCCAACGGTGCCGTACCAGATCTCGCCTCGGTTCCCGAACCCGAAGGCATGAATGAAATCCCACGAGATACTGGTCTCTGTGGAGTCGTGGCGAATCCGCTCCCAAGCCGTCGCTTTCGGCTTGAGGCGGAAGATCCCCTGCCCGTAGGTGCCGACCCACAGGCCACCCTCGGCATCCCGGGCGACCGAAAGCACGTGCACCCCCCAGCCGGACGAGTCGGGCAGCGCGGGCAGCGATTGCGCCCGGAGAGTATGGAACGGCGCGAAGGTCGAGAGCGCGGCGAGCAGGAGCGCAAGGATGGGGCGACCCGTGCCGTGCTGTTCTGGGGGCATGACGATCACTGCGTTTCCTTGCCGCTCACGGCAGGCCATCGATGGGATTGGGGGAGAGTCGCAGCCACTCCACCGTCGCATGGGCAGGCCGGGTGGCCACGAAGCGCACCGCATCCGCCACATCGGCGGGACGAAGCATGAGCGCGCGGCGGAGGAATCCGGGACGCGCATCGGGGTCGAACGGATCCCAGATCGGAGTGTCCACCGATCCGGGGGAGACCAGCGAAAAGCGCACACCCGTGCCGCGATACTCCGCCGCCAGCGCCTCATGAAGGCCGCGCACCCCGAACTTGGTGGCCGTATAGACGCTGTTGTCCGGGTAGCCGACGTGATCGCAGGTGCTGCCGATGGTGATGTGGATACCGTTGCCGGCCGCGCGCATGGCGGGCAGGAATCCTTGCGCCAGCACGAACGGGGCACGGAGGTTGAGGGCGTAGTGCTGGTCGAGATCCGCCGGCTGCGTGCTCTCGAACGGTTGCAGCAGGAAGAGGCCCGCGTTCTGGACGATGATGGCCGGAGTGCCCCATTCGCCGAGGATTCGGGTGGAGCAGCGGACGATCTCCGTCACCTCCGCGAGATCGCAGCGCAGGTCCCGGAACGGCCCCTCCGTACGGTCCGGGAGGCTCCGCGCGAGGCGGACCACGGTCGCCCCCTCGTCCGCGAGCGCGCGCGCGACGGCCTGCCCGATGCCCCGGGACGCCCCGGTGACGACGGCCAGCTTGCCTTCAAGCGCCTTCATTCGCCACCGCGACCGTAGACCAGCCGGAGGAACTCTTCGCGGGTACGGATGTCGCTCCGGAAGATCCCCCGCACCGCGCTGGTCACCGTCCGCGAGTTCTGCTTTTCGACGCCGCGCATCGCCATGCAGAGATGGGTCGCCTCGATGAGGACCCCCACGCCGTGCGGCTCCAGCACTTCCATGATGGCGTCCGCAATCTGGTCGGTCAGCCGCTCCTGCACCTGCAGCCGCCGGGCGAACACCTCCACGATCCGGGGGAGCTTGGAGAGGCCCACGATCTTGCCATTGGGGATGTAAGCCACGTGGGCACGCCCGAAGAACGGCAGGATGTGATGCTCGCACATCGAATACAGTTCGATCTCGCGCACCAGAATCATGCTATTGTGCTGCTCTTCGAAGAGTGCATCCCCGACGGCATCCATCACCGAAAGGCCGTAGCCGCGAGTCAGCCAGCGCAGCGCCTTCTCCACCCGTTCCGGCGTCTTGGAAAGTCCCTCGCGGTCGGGATCCTCACCCAGGGCGCCAAGCATGTGACGCACCTCGGCCTGGAAGGAGATGGTGCGCGCCTTGGCGATGTCAGCGGCCTTCATAGTCGACATAGTTCCGCGGGGTCTCCCAGAGACGGATACGCAGCAGGCGGCCAGCCGGGATGGATGGCGCCAGTACGCCCCAGCAATACACGGCGATATTCTCCGCGGTAGGGATGACGTCGCGGAAATGCGGGACATCCAGATTGAGGTTGCGGTGGTCGAGGTGGGCCAGCAACTTCTCCTCGGCCAGCCGCTTCAGTACGTTGATGTCAATCACGTACCCGGTCTCGGGGTCGATCTCGCCTTCGACCGAGATGTCGATCTCGTAGTTGTGGCCGTGATAGTTCGGGTTGGCGCAGACTCCGAACACCCGCGTATTCCACTCATCGGAGCGCGCTGGGTTGAAGAGCCGATGCGCGGCATTGAAGTGCATCCGGCGGGTGACGCTCATGGTCGGCATGCCGACATTCCATTCCAGAGTTCGGTTGAATGGAAGATGACCGGAGCCGTCGCTCCGTCAAGGATGCGTCCCCCAGCCTTGAACAAAAGGAGGCACCGGCCCGCTGGCCGGTGCCCCCGGGGAATGGCAGGGCGGCGCCGAAGAGGTTTATTGAAGCCCGAAGAAGAAATTTCGGCGCCCTCACCGCAACATCTGCCTACCCCCGTGGGGCGTGACATCAGTCGCAGTATCTGGGCCCTTCAACGGACCTGTTGGCTCAATAACGTTGTTCCTCGACACCGCTTTCGATTTCGAAGATAGGACCTCGCTCCGCTACCGTCAACGCGCAACACCCGGGACTTGCATGTCACTGCCGCTGCTCGGCGCGATCGTCGCCCTCGTTCTGTGGATTCTTCTGGTCTTCGTCTTTCCCCTCGGCCCAGCGGGATCGGTCGTCCATCTGCTGCTCGGGATTGCGGGTGCCCTCTTCGTCCGCTGGTGGGCGCTCCGACCGGGCAGCGGCCATGCGTGATTGGCGCTGGAGTGTTCCCGCCACCCGGCATCGGTTGACCACCGCCGGAGGTTCATGACGGAAAGCTCACCGAACCGGGACCTGCTCCCCGCGCTGCTCGCGGGGATGCTCTACATCCTGCTCCTTCTCACGCTGCGGGACATACTGGTGCCGCCGCTGGTGCTGCCGCTGGCGATCGTGGCCCTCTGGCCGCTCCGAGCCCGCGCCGGGGTGCAGACAGCCCTGGGCATCGCGGTCGCCCTGACGCTCTTCTGGGGGCTCAAGCTCTACGGCGGGCTGCTCGGGCCGTTCCTGCTGGCTCTGGCGGTCGCCTACCTGCTCTCTCCGCTGGTAGCGAAGCTGGAACGCCGCCGGGTGCCCCGTGGACTCGCCATCCTGCTCGTCACGCTGCCGCCGGTCGCCGGCGTCATCGCACTGCTGGTCCTCGCCGGCCCGCAGATCTGGACCCAGGCGGTCGCGGTGGTCAACGCGATGCCCCGCTTCGCGGCCACGACGCTCAACTTCCTCAACAGTCTCCGCGCCCGACTGGAAGCGCTCACCTTCCTCAGCGGCGCGCAGCGGGGCTGGATTCACGGCCTCGACGCCGAACAGCTGTCCGCACTGCTGCAGGAGAACGCGGACGGCCTGCTTCGCGGACTGGCCGAATGGGGACTCGCCTTCCTCCGTCAGCTCGGCACCCTGGTGGGATTCCTCGGCTACCTCGTGGTGACGCCGGTGGTCGCGTTCTACCTCCTGCGCGACTGGCAGCCGCTCCTGCGCTTCCTCGAAGACCTCATTCCGCCGGCGCGCCGCCCGCCCGTCGTCGCCTTCATTTCGGAGTATGACGAGGCACTCGGCAAGTTCTTTCGCGGACAGCTGCTCGAGGCGATGCTGGTGGGGGTGCTGACGGGCGGCGGGCTGGCCATCCTGGGGGTGCCCAGCGCCCTGTTGCTGGGTGTCATCGCGGGACTCTGCAACCTGGTGCCCTATATCGGCATGGTCATCTCGATCCTGCCGGCGCTGGTGGTCGCGCTCACCATGCCGTCACCGCTCGACGGCCTGCTCCGGGTCGGCGGAGTCTTCCTGGTCGTGCAGTTCATCGACGGATCGGTGACCGGCCCGCGCATCGTAGGAGGGTCGGTGGGCCTGCATCCGGTAGTGACAATGCTCGCCCTCGCCTTCGGCGGCGCGGTATTGGGTTTCGCGGGGCTGCTGCTCGCCGTGCCGCTCGCCGTGCTCTTCAAGATGGCCGGCGCGCGCCTGCTGGCGCGATACCGGGCGTCGCGGATGTACGGGGACACCGCACCCGCACGGCCGTAGGCGCGCACGGCCGTGTGCGCCTGCGCCGTGCGGGCCGCCGATCAAATCTCCCAGTTCGACCAGACCACCGCACCCGCGGTGACGGACGGCTCCCCCGCGCCCGCGAGCGTCATCCGCAGGTCGGTCCAGTGGGCACGGTAGCCGAGGTTGATCAGACGGAGATAGGCGTCACCGAACGCCGTCTGGCAGCGCAGGCTCACCCGCCGGATGTCGGCGGCCAGGGCCGCGGCTTCGGCGGCGGCGATCAGCCGCTCGAAGACCTCCGCGTCACGGGCGGCGAGCTTGAGGATCCGGAGTTCGTCCTGGGGCCGCCCGGCCGCGAGTGCCGCCGTGTGGTAGAGCGCGAAGCCCGAGAGGTCGCCGCCGGCATCCCTGAGCAGCAGGGTATCTCCGATCCGCAGATCGGCGGTGGTCGCGAGTTCGCGGGTGAAGTCGGTCCCCGGCACCAGCTGCTGCGTCAGCTCCCGGCAGGCGCGTAACCGTTCAGCCCGGGCCGGCCCGGCGGTCGAGAGCACTTCGGGATGCAGCGCCGGGCGACGCGCGAGGTCGCGCACCAGCGTGATCGTCAGATGCCCCGGCAGAAAACCCAGCCGGCTGTAGAAGCCGATGTTCTCGATGGTGCGCGGCATGGTTTCGAGGCCGATCGTGCGCGCACCCCGGTCCTTCAGCCAATTGATCCCGGCGTGCAGCATCGTCTTGCCGAGGCCGGCGCTCTGCCGGTCGGGGCGAACCGCGAGCGGTCCCATCCAGCCTTCCCGCCCCGAGAGATGGACGATGTTGAAGCCGCAGAGTTCCCCGTCGGCATCGCGCCAGACCATCGCCCCGTCGCCGGCATCTTCCAGCGCGTAGCGCCAGATGGCGGGATTCAGGTGCGGGACGCGCACGCCGCTCATGCCGTCGCGGCGATAGCGGTCGGTGAAAGCCTCGGAGAAGACCCTGTTGAGCGACTCGACGTCGCGCACGGTCGGCCGCTCCGGGCCATGCACCTCCCGGTCAGGCAGCCAGGCCATCGGACGCTCCCTGCGCTTCGTCGCGCACCCGCGCGGCCCCCTTCTCCACGTCGAAGTCCACCCGGATCACCCGGTCGAAGCCCTCGCGCACGCTCTCGATGTGGGTGATGAGGATGACCTGCGGGAACCGGTCGGCCAGACTCCGGAGGAGGTCCATCACCGAGGCGCGGCGCTCCTCGTCGAGGGAGCCGAAGATCTCGTCGAGCACCAGCAGGGAGAGCGGCTGCCCGGCGCGATCGGCAATCATCTGACTGATGGCCAGGCGCAGGGCGAGATTCGCCACGTCCTCCTCGCCACCGGAAATCACCGGTTTCGGCTCGCCGGCTTCGATGATCGTCGCGACATAGTCCTCGTCGAGCTCCAGCTCGGGATAGCGGCCGTTGGTGAGATCGCGCAGGAAGCCGCTGGCGATCTCCGACAGGTCCGGCCGGAGCTGCAGGTTGAGATCGGTGCGCAGATCGGTGAAGCCACGGTCGAGTTCGTTGTAGAGCGCGAGCTCGCGCGCGGTCCGCTGCGCCTCCTCCTCGCGACGGGCCCGCTCCTCCCGCCGTTTGGCGACCGCCTGCACTCCCTCCTCCGCCGACTGGCATTCCGCCCGCGCCCGTACGATCGTCATCTCCGCTTCGCGCCTCGCGCGGTCCGCCGCCTCCCATGCCTCACGGGCGGAGAGGAAGGCCGCCTCGCTGTAGCCGAGCAGCGCGAGCTGTTCGCGGAGCGCGGCGACCTGTGCCTCGCGCTCGGTGAGCGAACGTTCGGCCTGCTCCGCCTCTCCCACCAGCGCCTCCGCCCGTTCGGCCGCCGCCTTCAGCCGCTCCGCCTGCAGCGCGAGCGGATCCAGCTCCGCCAGCAGCCGCCGCACCTCGGAGTGGCGATTCGGGTCGTAGTCTCGCGGTCCCTGCGAGGCCGCCAGTTCAAGCTCCGCGATCCGCGCCTCGAGCCGGAGCTGTTCGGCCCGGAGGGTCGGCCCCTCCTGCGCCTGCGCCTGCAGCCGGCCGAGCTCTCCCGTGGCCTCGGTCAGCAGCTTCTCCGCCTCATCCCGCTGCCGGTCGAAGTCGCGCAGCTCGAGCGGCTCGACCTGCAGCTGCTCCACGCGGGACTTGAAGTAATTCCCGTTGAACTTCACGTCTTCGAGCTGCCGGTCCAGGATGCCGACGACGTTCTCGTATTCCCGCCCGAGGGGTCGGGCGCAGGTGGGGCAGGCCCCGTCGGCCCCCGCCTTCGTGATGCGGTCGAGCTGCTCCTTGAGATCCTTGTACTGATCCCGCAGGGCCACGAGCTTGGTCTTGGCATCCTGGAGATCCCGATCCCAGGCGGAACGGCATTCCTGACGGGCCTCGTCCACGCTCTCGAGCCTGGCGCGCAGCTCGGCGATGCGGGTGCGCGCCTGCTCGATCGCGTCGGCGGGGGGCAGCTTTGCGGCCCGGCCACGGGTCGCCTGCAACCCCATCCGCGCCTCTTCGAGCTGCGCCTGTGCCACCTGCCGCTTGGCGAAGAGTCCGGCCAGTTCGTCGAGCCGATGCCGCTCGAGCCGCAGCTGGGTGATGGGCTCGAGCTGGGTACGCAGCCCTTCCAGCCGGCCGCGCGCCTCGTTGGCGGCCACCAGTTGCCGGTCCAGCGTACTGAACGCCTCCCGCGCGGCCTGCACCCGGTGCTCCGCGAGCCGAAGGTCGCCGTCGAGCGCGGCGACCCGTTCCTTCTGCACCTGCAGCTCCTGCCAGCGGGGGCCCGACTCCTCGCGCCGCCGCTCGGCGGCCTCGAGCGCAGTCCGGGCGCCCGCCTCCAGTTCCTTCGCGTTCGTCAAGCGCACACCGGCCCGGGTCTCTTCGGCCTCAAGCTCCCGCGGATCAGGCAGCGACGCCTCGAGCGCCTGCATCCGTGCGCGAATCACCACGCGCTGCTCGCGGAGCCGGTCCTGCGCCGTCTGCAGCCGGTCGTAGCCGAGGACGCGGGAGAGGAACTGCGCTCGTTCGACCGGCTTCATCGCCGACATCACCGCCAGCTGTTTCTGCCCGGTGAAGTAGGTATTGAAGAACTCCTCGCGCGTCATGCCGAGCAGACGGCCGACCTTGTCCGTCACGGTCGCTAGGCTGTTGGCGATCGGCGCGGGATCCGCGTCCTGATAGAGTTCCGCTCCGTTGAGCGTCCGCACCGCACGGTAGCGGTGGGGACCCAGCACGAACTCCAGTTCGACGCGCACGGTGGCCCGGGCGCCGGCCCCCCGGCGCCGGATGGTGTCCCGGGTTCCGCGCGCCGCGTCCGCGCCATACAGCGCCCAGGCGATCGCTTCGAGCAGGGTGGTCTTCCCTGCCCCGTTCGGCCCGATGATGCCGGTGAGGCCGGCGCCTAACACGATGTCCGTGTCCTCATGCTGGCGGAAGTTCACGAGGCGGACGCGTTCGATCTGCATCAGCCCTCCGCCCACTCGCGCTCGACCGCCGCCATCAGCTCGGTGCCGGTCCGTACGAACGCCGCGCGGTCGATATCCCCCGGCAGCAGGCGGCGCGCGAAATACTCCTCGACCAGTTCCGGAAGCGTCTGACGCCGGCCCGGCGCACCCACGCCCACCTCGCGATGCGACTCGGGCCGCCGCAGGTCGAGCTGGAAGTGCAGCGCCTCGGCCTTGAA
>DAINRP010000045.1:9082-15583 GCA_036741755.1 Gemmatimonadales bacterium | reverse complement strand
GCTCGCGGAAGCGGGTCGCGAAGTCGCGCGAGAGCCGTTGCTGGCGGATCCGGTCGCCCTCGAGCAGCCGGGTGACCACCGACAGCACCTGCCGCGGATTCACCGGTTTGACCAGATAGTCGGAGATCTCCGCGCCGATCGCGTCCTTGAGCGTCGCGGGCTCCTCGCTCTTGGTCACCATCACCACCGGCATCGACGCGTCGATGCTGCGGATGGCGCGGAACAGCTCGAGGCCGCGGCGCCCCGGCATCTGCTCGTCGAGCAGGACCACCCCGTAAGGCTGTCGCTGCAGCATCACGAGGGCATCATCGCCGTGGGCCGCCTTTTCGACGTGGAAGCCCTGCTCTTCGAGAAACAGGATGTGCGAGGAGAGGCTTTCGACCTCATCGTCGACCCAGAGGATGCTGCGGGGGCGTGGCATGGGGGTAAGATAGACAGTCAGGAGTCGGAAGTGCGCGGCGAAGCGTGACCCGGCTCCCTGTACTCCTTACCTCAATCCTCCTGACGTACATTTCGCCCGTGCCCTCCCCTCGCATCCTGCTCGTCCGGTTCAGCTCCCTCGGCGACGTGCTGCTCACCACGCCGCTCATCCGGGCCTTGCGGGCTCGGCACCCAGCCGCCACACTCTCCGCACTGACCAAGCAGAGCTGGGCGCCCCTGCTCTCCGCCAATCCGCACCTCGATGAGGTGATCGCGGCGGCACCGGGGCAATCGCTGGTCCCGCTCGCCCGGGCCCTGCGCAGTGCGCGATACACCCATCTGCTGGATCTCCACGGGAGTGTTCGCACCCGGGTGCTGCGGCTGCTCGTCCCGGGCACCTGGAGCGGCTTCGACGCCAGGCGCGGCCCACGCCGCCTGCTGATCCGGGAGCACCGCGACAGCTACCCCGACCGGGTGCCGGTGCCCGAGCGGTACTTCGAGGCGGCGGCCGCGCTCGACGTGACGCCTGATGGGGAGCCCGCGGAGCTGTTCACCAGTCCCGCGGCGGAGGCCCGGGCCGAAGCCTGGCTGGCACGGGTGGGATTCGACGGTGAGCCGCCGCTGGTCGCGCTCATCCCGGGAGCCGCCCACGCCACCAAGCGATGGCCGGTCCGGCACTGGCGCAGGCTCGCGTCCGATCTGGTCCGGCGCGGCTACAATGTGACGGTCGTCGGCAGCAGCGGCGACCGGATCCTCGCCGCCGAAATCGCGACCTCCGCGGGCCGAAGCGCCGCGAGCGCCGCGGGCGATCTGGATCTGCAGGCGAGCGGCGCCCTGCTGCGGCGGGCGCGCGCGGCGGTGAGCGGCGACACCGGACCGATGCACCTCGCCACCGCGGTCGGCACGCCGGTCGTGGCGCTGTTCGGGCCGACCGTGGAGCAGTTCGGGTTCTTCCCTTATCGGGCACGGGCGACGGTGCTCGAACGACCGCTGCCCTGCCGGCCCTGCAGCAGCAAGGGCAGCCCCCGCTGCCCGCTGGGTCACCACCTGTGCATGGAGGAGATCGTGCCGGAAGAGGTCCTGTCCCGCCTGACGAGTTTCGGCCTGTGACCGGCTGGGATCCCGCGGCGCTCGCGCTGATCCAGCTGCTCCCTCGCACCGGCCGCGGGCCAAAGCGCGAGGGGATCTACGCGCTCTGGCTCACCCTCAGGATCGCCCAGGACCTGCGCCTCGATCCGCCACTGTCGGACCGCGCCGCACGGCGCCGTCTCAGCGCGCTCGAGTCCCGGCTCTCCAGCCTCACGCTGCCGCCGCCGCTCCGCCGGGCGCTCACCGCGGCACTGCTCCAGCTCAAGCAGGACGGCGCGGACGCAGTTCCGGTCGTCCTGAGCACCCTCGTCGCCCCGGCCCGGGACTCCGCCGGCGCCGATGCCGGCGAAGCGATCCAGCATGCGGCCCGCGCCGCGCGCCAGGCGGCCAGCCCGTCCCGCTGAGGGCACCGCCCTCGTATCTTCCTTTCATGCGTCCCACACGCCCCTCAGGAAATGCCGATCGCGTCGCGTCCCCAGCGGAAGCGCTGGTCGCGCGCATGGATTCGCGCGCCGATGCCGGCGGCCCCGGCGACACCGTCGCCACCGGATTCGGCTCGCTCGACCGGCTCCTCGGCGGCGGCATCCGCCGCCAGGATCTCGTCGTGCTCGCGGGGGACGTCGGCGCGGGGAAATCGTCGTTCGCGCTCGCGATCGCACTTCGCAGCGCCGCTGCCGGAACGCCGGTGGTGTATCTGTCGGGGGAGATGTCGGAGGAACGGCTGATGGAGCGGGCGCTCGCCCTGGAAGGGCGGGTCCCGGTGGATGCGCTGCGCGGTGGGGAACTCGACGACGTGAGCCGCTCAGCGGTGGGGGCCGCCGCACTGCGGCTCCGCGACCTGCCACTCATCATCCGGCCCCTCCTCGGCGAACGGTTCGAGGAGGTGGGAGCGGCACTCGACACGGTGCCCCGGCGCGGACTGCTGGTGCTCGATGACCTGCAGATGACGGCGAGCCCGCTCCCGCAGGCGGACGGCGATGAGCGGGCCGCCGCGACGATCCGCGCCCTCAAGAGCCTGGCCCTGGAGCGCGACGTGGCGATCCTCGCGCTGGCGCAGCTGCCGAAACACCGTGCGGCACGCCGCGATCCTCGACCCACCCTCGACGACCTGGGCGGCCAGGGAGTCGTCAAGCAGGTCGCCGACGTGGTGCTCGCGATCTATCGGGAGGAGATGTACCGGCCCGCGCATGGAGTGGAAGGCGCGGTGGAGCTGATCATCGGCAAGAACCGCAACGGCCCGACTGGCTACCTGGACCTGTACTTCTACCGGAACTGGCTGCGCTTCGAGGACATGCTGGACCCGGATCGGTAGCTTGGCCAAGGCAGGCCTTGGCCCTTCCTATTTCGCCTTTGCCCCCGCGATATCCACGAAGGACCCCGCCGCTCCGTCCGCCTTCCGGATCGTCACCCAGATCGACGGCCCATCCTGCTCGGCATAGAGCGTCACCGCTCCGTCAGGCGACGGAGTGTCGCTCACCAGGCGCCAGGGCGGCTTGCCCAGGACGCCGCGGTAATACGCCAGCATGGGCTCAGGGGCGAGGTCGCTCCGGAACCGGAACTTGAGCGCATCCTCCCCACCCTCACGCGAGATGATCTCCCCATTCGGAGGGATCGGAAGATTGGGCAGAGTTTCGCCCACGTCGGCCTGTTTCCTGGCCGGTTCGGCACAGGCCATCAGGCCGAGCCCGAGGACAACGATCATGAGGCGGCGCATAGGGCGGGGAGAGTAGCGGGGTGGGAGGAGACGGGTCAAGAGACTGGCCGGCATCGGGAGGCGGAGGACTGCACTCGTGGGGGAAGGGCGAATGGCCAACGGCTTTGCCATCCTGTATCTTCCAGCCCGTTCTCTGCGTGGAGTGCGTCATGGCCGGGCACAGCAAGTGGAAGCAGATCAAGCGCAAGAAGGCGATCACCGACGCCAAGCGCGGCGCCTCATGGACCAAGGTGATCCGGGAAATCACGGTCGCGGCCAAGGCCGGTGGCGGTGACCCGGGGGGCAACCCGCGCCTGCGCACCGCGATCGATGCCGCCAAAGCCGTCAACATGCCGGCCGACAACATCGAACGCGCGGTCAAGAAGGGCACCGGCGAGCTCGAGGGCACGATCTACGAAGAGGTGATGTACGAAGGGTATGGTCCCGGCGGCGCCGCGATCATCATCGAGGCCACCAGCGACAATCCCACCCGCACGGTGGCCGATGTGCGCTTCGTCTTCAGCCGCAACGGGGGCAACCTCGGCTCCACCAATTCGGTCGCCTGGATGTTCGACCGCAAGGGCCAGATCTTCCTCGACGCCAGCCGCTATCAAGAGGACTCGACCCTCGAAGCCGCGCTGGAGGCCGGCGCCGAGGATTTCGCGCGCGACGGCGAGCAGTACGTGATCTCGACGACGGTGCCGACCTTCCATGCGGTGCAGGACGCGCTGATCGCCCGGAAGTTCGAGATCGAATCGGCGGAGATCGCGATGGTGCCGAAGACCTCCGTGAAAGTCGAGGGCAAGCAGGCCGAACAGATGATCAAGCTGCTCGAGGCGCTCGAAGAACTCGATGACGTCTCCAAGGTCTTCTCCAATTTCGACATCGACGCAACCGACCTGGCCGAGGCGTCGCACTGACCGGGTCGGGCCGGTGAGGGTGCTGGGGATCGACCCGGGCACTGCGGCCACCGGGTACGGAGTGGTGGAAACGGGGGAGCGGGGGCTTTTCCGGCTGGTCGAATGCGGCGTCATCCGCACCACGCCCCGCGCGCTGCTCGCCCTCCGGCTTCGGCAGGTCTACGAGGAAGTCGCGGCCCTGATCGCCCGGCACGAACCGGATGTGCTCGCTGTCGAGGAAGCCTTCCACGCCAAGAACGTGCGGACCACGCTGGTGCTCGGCCACGCCCGCGGCGTCATACTCCTCGCCGGGGCGCAGGCGGACACCACCATCGCGGAGTACTCGCCCGCGACGATCAAGAAGACGGTGACCGGGAAGGGCGCCGCACTCAAGCCGCAGGTGGGATTCATGGTGGCGCAGCTGCTCCGGCTCAAGACTCCACCACAGCCCGCCGATGCGGCCGACGGCGTCGCGGTGGCGCTGACCCACCTGATTCGGGGCCGGCGATGATCGCACTCCTCACGGGCACGCTGCGCGAGCGCGACGGGGACGCCGTCCTCATCGAGACCGCCGGCGGCGTGGGCTACGAAGTCACGGTCCCCCTCGGCGTCCTCGAACGGCTGCCCGCGGCGGGCAGCCGGGTGAGCCTGTACACCGAGCTGGTGATCCGGGAGGACAGCTGGTCGCTCTACGGATTCGATCGTTCGGCGGATCGCGCCATCTTCCAGCGGCTGCTCTCGGCGACGGGATTCGGGCCCAAACTGGCGATGGCGCTGCTCTCGACCCTTGGCCCGGAGCGCGCGGTCCGCAGCATTCAGTCCCGCGACATCGCGGCCCTGGCCACGGTCAGCGGAATCGGGCGGAAGAAGGCGGAGAAGCTGGTCGTCGAACTGGCTGACCGTTTCAAGGAGGTCCCCCTCGACCTCCCGCCCGCCGGCCCGCGGCCCGGCGAGGAAGCGGTGCAGGCACTCATCCGCCTCGGCTACCCGGCAGCGGCCGCAGACGAGGCGGTCCGCTCCGTGATTGCGGATGGCACCACCGAGATCGCGAAAGTGATCCGCGAGGCGCTGCAGCGTCTGGCAGCCCGATAGTGATATTCGTAGGGGCGACCCTCTTGGTCGCCCAGGGCATCAAACGGAACGACCCTTGTGGTCGCCTGAACGCCGCTCAACACCGAGACCCGTCATGACCGTCCCCGCGACGACCGCCGAGTGGATCTGCACCCGTTGCGGCAGCACCAACCGCATCCTCGTCGCCCGCAGCACCGAGCGGACGATGGATCGCTGCAACCACTGCCGTGCCAAGCACAACATCGAACCGGGCCAGCGCCCGGTGCGCTGGGATGCCCGGCTGAAGGACTGAGTGTACGCCCGCACTGCCGTGCGGGCCAACTAACATGACCCGCCTCCAGATCACGACCCCCGACTCGCTCCCGGAAGAAACCGGTGCCGAGGCCGCGTTGCGTCCGGCCCGGCTGGAAGAGTTTGTCGGTCAGGCCCAGGTGAAGGCTTCACTGCGGATCGCGATTGACGCGGCCAGGGGCCGGGGCGAGCAGCTCGATCACCTGCTCTTCTTCGGGCCGCCCGGCCTCGGCAAGACCACGCTCGCGATGCTGCTGGCCAAGGAGATGGGCGTGCAACTGCGCACCACCTCCGGGCCGGTCCTGGAGAAGCCGGGCGACCTGGTGAGCATCCTCACGACGCTGCAGCCCGGCGACATCCTGTTCATCGACGAGATCCACCGGCTCCGCCCGGTGCTGGAGGAGTTTCTCTATCCCGCGATGGAGGATTATCGGGTCGACGTGCGCATCGCCGACGGGCCGAACGCGCAGACCATTCCGATGGCGATCGAGCGCTTCACCCTGATCGGCGCCACCACGCGATTCGGGCTGCTGACCCCGCCGATGCGGGCCCGCTTCGGCATGGTCGAGCGGCTGCACTTCTACTCGCCGGAGGACCTCCGGATCATCGTCGCCCGTTCGGCCGGCATCATCGGCGTGCCCACCGACGACGAGGGCACGATGGAAATCGCCCGGCGCAGCCGCGGCACACCGCGAGTCGCGAACCGGCTGCTGCGCCGGGTGCGCGACTTCGCCCAGGTGAAGTCGGACGGCAGCATCACCGGTCCCCTCGCGCGGGAAGCGCTGTCGCGTCTCAATGTCGACGAATTCGGTCTCGACGACATGGACGCGCGCATCCTCCGCACGATCATCGAGAAGTTCGGCGGCGGCCCGGTCGGACTCAGCACCGTGGCGGTCGCCGTCGGTGAGGACAGCGACACGGTGGAAGAGGTCTACGAGCCCTATCTCATCCAGCAGGGCTTCCTCGAGCGGACGCCCCGCGGCCGGGTCGCCACCCCGCTGGCATATCAGCGTTTCGGCTTTCCTCCGCCCCCCGGCG
>DAINRP010000045.1:7505-8982 GCA_036741755.1 Gemmatimonadales bacterium | reverse complement strand
GTCCGCCACGCCCGATTTCTCGGCACCCGCCCGAGTGGAGCGCCCGCCGAGGTGCTGCTGCTTCATCCGGGCCGGGATGACCGCTGGATCGCCCTCGGCAAGCCGGGGAGTGCGCTCCGACCCGGCAAGCGGATCACGATCCGCGACGGCGCATTCATCGAGACCGTCGCCATCCTCGAGGAAGGCTACCGGGAGGTCCGCTTCGTCGGCATCAGTGCGGACGAGGCGATCCGTGAGATGGGACGGCTGCCGCTGCCGCCGTACATCGAACGGGATCCCACGGCCGCCGACGAGGAGCGTTACCAGACGATCTACGCCGAGCGCGAGGCCAGCGTGGCGGCACCGACGGCGGGGCTGCACTTCACCCCGGCAATCCTCGAGGCGCTCGTCGAGCGCGGCGTCGAGTTCGCGCGCGTCGACCTCGAAGTCGGACCGGGGACCTTCAAGCCGGTCGAGACCGAAGATCCTGCGACCCATCCGATGCACCCGGAGACCTACGAGATCCCCGCCGCAGCCGCCGAGGCAATTCACGCGCTCCGCGCCCGTGGAGGGAAGCTCTGGGCGGTGGGAACGACGGTTGTTCGGGCCCTCGAAAGCGCCGCCAACGACGACGGCACCGTCCGGCCCGGCCGCGCCGATACTCGGCTGCTGATCACTCCCGGCTATCGGTTCCGGGTGGTGGATCACCTGCTCACGAACTTCCACCTGCCGCGCTCGACCCTGCTGATGCTCGTGTGTGCCTTTGGGGGCTATGACCGGATCCTCGCCGCCTATCGTCACGCCGTGGCGGCCGGATACCGCTTCTACTCCTACGGCGACGCGATGGTGATCCGGTGAGAGCCCGGCCCTGCGCGTTGGCGTGTGCGGCGGCGTGCGCTGACGATCCGCGAGTTGGCGCGCTTGGCCCGTTGGCGCACCCGGTCGTGCGCGCTCATGGTCCGCGAGATGCCACTGATGTTTGAGTACCAGCTCGACGCCACGGAGGGCGAGGCCCGCACCGGACGGCTCACCCTGCCGCACGGCGTGGTCGAGACCCCCGCTTTCATGCCGGTGGGAACCCACGGGACAGTGCGCGGGCTGCATCCGGCCGAAGTGCACGGGGCCGGCGCACAGATCATCCTCGGCAACACCTATCATCTGCATCTCCGCCCCGGGGAGGAAGTCGTTCGCGCCCTGGGCGGCCTCCACCGATTCACCACCTGGGCGCGGCCGATGCTGACCGACTCCGGCGGCTTCCAGGTCTTCTCGCTGGAGGGGCTGCGGAAGATCACGGAGCAGGGGGTCGAATTCGTCAGCCACATCGACGGCTCCACCCGCACGATCACGCCGGAATCCTCGATGGAGATCCAGTGGGCCCTCGGCGCCGATGTCGCCATGGTCTTCGACCACGTCGTGCCGGGTCAGGCGCCCCGGGCGTTGGCGGAAGAGGGGATGGAGCGGACGCTGCGCTGGCTGGACCGGTGCAAGATCCGGCATG
>DAINRP010000045.1:0-7405 GCA_036741755.1 Gemmatimonadales bacterium | reverse complement strand
CAGACCCTCTGGCCCATCGTGCAGGGCGGCACCCACTCCGATCTCCGGCTCCGCTCGCTTGAGGGAACCCTCGCGCGGGGGCCGTGGACGGGTCTCGCGATCGGGGGGCTGTCGGTCGGTGAGCCCAAGCCCGTCATGTACCGGGTCCTCGAGGAACTCGGCCCCACTCTGCCCGCGGCGGTGCCGCGTTATCTTATGGGCGTCGGTTTCCCCGACGACCTGCTGGAGGGGATCGCCAGGGGAGTGGACCTGTTCGACTGCGTGGCCGCCACGCGGAACGGGCGCCACGGAAGCGCGTGGACCAGCGCGGGGAAGGTGAACATCCGCGCCGCGAAGCTCCGACTGAGTGATGAGCCCCTCGACCCGGCGTGCGACTGCGACACCTGCCGCCGGTTTTCCCGCGGCTACCTCCGCCACCTTTTCATGGCGGAGGAGATGCTCGGGCTCAGGCTCCTCTCGATTCACAATATCCGCTTCCTGATCCGGCTCGGCGAACTCGCGCGGGCCCGAATCCTGGAAGGCACCTTTGACCGCTGGCGCCGTGACTGGCTCGAGCGGTACCACCTGCGAGGAACTCCGTGACGATCGCCCTGTTTGCCCTGATGGCCCCGACCGACAGCCCCTCCACCGGCCTGACCATGCTGCTGCTCCAGATCGGCGCCATCGGCCTGGTCTTCTTCTTCCTGATCCTGCGGCCGCAGCAGCAGGCCCGGAAGAAGCACGAGACACTGCTCAAGGGTCTCAAGAAGGGGGATGAGATCGTCACGATGGGTGGCATCATCGCCAGGGTGAAAGAGGTCAAGGACGACCGGGTGACGGTCGAATCGGGCACCTCCACTCTCGTCATCGATCGCTCCCGCATCGTGAAGGTGGGCGACCAGGCCGCGACCGGAGTCGTCTGATGACCGTGCTGGACCTCCACCTCCTCGGCTCGCCGATCCTTCGGGAAGAGAGCAAGCCGGTGGTGGCCGTGGATGATGAAGTGCGCCGGTTCGTCGCGGATCTCTTCGAGACGATGCATGCGGCGCACGGCGTCGGCCTCGCCGCAAACCAGGTGGGCGTGGCCAGGCGGATCGCGGTGGTAGAGACCGATGACAAGAGGCTGGTCCTCATCAATCCGCGCATCGTGGAGGCCTCGGGGAAGGAGACCGGCGAGGAAGGCTGCCTCTCCATCCCCGACATCTACGCCGACGTCACCCGCCCCGACCGGGTGGTCCTCGAAGCCCTTGACGAGGGCGGCAATCGCTACCGCGAAGAGCTCGTTGGCCTCGCGGCGCGGGCGGTCCAGCACGAGATCGACCACCTCGACGGCATTCTCTTCCTCGACCATCTGAGCATGCTCAAGCGCAAGCGGCTGATGGGCCGCTGGAAGAAGGAACACGCCGACGACCCCGGCTTCATCAAGGCGATCAAGCCTGACACGGCCGAGTCGCTCTGATGCGCATCGTCTTCTTCGGAACGCCGGAGTTTGCGGTCCCGTCCCTCCGGGCGCTGCTCGAGGAAGGCTTCGATGTCGCCGCCGTGGTCTCCCAACCGGACCGCCCCCAGGGCCGCTCGCGCAGTCAGGTCATCCCGCCGCCGGTGAAGGTGGTCGCCCTCGAGGAGGGCCTCCCCGTCCTGCAGCCGGAGCGCCCGGTGGGCCCGTTCGCCGATGAACTGCGGGCCTTCGACGCCGACCTCGGCGTGGTCGTCGCCTACGGCCACATTCTCAAGCCGGAGATCCTCGCCATTCCGCGGTCCGGCATGCTCAACGTGCATGCCTCGCTGCTGCCGAAGCTCCGCGGTGCCGCCCCCATTCAGTGGGCGATCCTCAACGGCGAGGAAACGACCGGCGTCAGCATCATGCAGATGGAAGCGGGTCTCGATTCCGGTCCGGTCCTCCACAGCATCGAGACCGAGGTCGCGGCGGATGAGACCGCGGGCGAACTGACGGAGCGGCTGGCTGAGCTGGGGGCCGAGGCGCTGATCGAGGCGCTGATGATGCAACAGGCCGGGGCTTCGACGCCCGAGGCGCAGAACCATGCCGAGGCCACCTTCGCCCCGAAGGTGAGCCGCACGCTGGCCAGGCTGGACTGGTCCCGGGATGCGGCGACCCTGGCCCGCGCGGTGCGGGCGTTCGACCCCGAGCCCGGAGCATGGGCTATGTTAGGCGACCAGGAAGTCAAGCTGTTTGGCGGCCGTGCCGTCAACGCGGGCGGCGAGCCCGGCACCGTGCTCGCCGCCGGCGAGATGCTGCAGATTGCTGCGCTCGTAGGTGCGGTGGAAGTGGCTGAGGTGCAGCCCGCGGGCAAGAAGCGGATGCCGGTCGGCGCGTGGACCCGCGGACGCGGAGTCGAGGTCGGCCAGCGCTTCACATGAGACCGCTCCCGCGGTTGCATGCCGTGACCGACCACGCCGTACTCGCCCGCGAGGACTTCCCGGTCCGGGCCGCGGCCATTGCCGCCGCCGGTGCCAGCGTCGCGATCCACGCCCGCGATCGCACCGCCACCGCCGCCCGGCTCACCTCCGTCACCGAACGACTCCTTGCCCTCGCGCGCCCGCCGGAGGCCTCCGTCTTCGTCAACGCCCGTCCCGACATCGCCGCCGCACTCGGGGCGCAGGGCACCCACCTCGGCCCCGGCGACCTGAGCCCGCGGGATGTGCGCACCGCATTCGGCGGGGCCTGGCGGGGATGGATCGGCGCCTCGGTGCACTCGCCGGACGAGGCCGTGCGGGCCCGAGATGAGGGCGCGGACTACCTTATGGTTGGCAACATCTTCGAGACCGCGAGCCACCTTGGCAGGGGCGCGGCGGGACTCGGCCTGGTAGAGGCCGGTGCGAAGCTGAATCTCCCGGTCATCGCCATCGGTGGCATGACGGCGGACCGCGCCAGGGCAGTCCGCGATGCCGGCGCGTATGGCGTCGCCGCGATTTCGGCACTCTGGTATGCGGACGACCCTGCCGCGGCGGCGCTGGCGCTGCTGGGACCATGGCTGGAGGGCGCATGACCGACCTGAAGCTGATCGTGAACGGCGAACCGCGAACGATTCCCGCTCCCGCCACCCTCACCACACTCCTCGCCGCGCTCGATCTCGACCCGCGGATGGTCGTGGTGGAGCTGAACCGGGAGATCATTCGCCGCCCGCGTCTCGCCGAGGTCTCACTCGCGGACGGCGACACGGTGGAGCTGGTGCATTTCGTGGGCGGGGGGTGACCGGACTGCAGTCTCCGGAGTTGTTCTCGCTCGCTTATCTTTCCCCCATGACGAACGCCACAATACTCATCGATCCGCCCCTGGTCATCGGCGGTCACCGCTTCCGTTCGCGCCTGTTCCTCGGCACCGGCAAGTATCGCAGCAATGCCGAGATGGTTCAGGCCATCGAGGCCGCCGGCGCCGAGGTCGTGACGGTTGCCGTGCGGCGCATCGATCTCGACCGCCGCAAGGAAGAGGGGATGCTCTATCACCTCGATCCCGGGAAATTCTTCCTCCTCGCCAACACCGCCGGGTGCTACACCGCCGATGAGGCGATCCGTTACGCCCGGCTCGCTCGGGAGGCCGGGTTCAATGAGTTCATCAAGCTCGAGGTCATCGGAGACAAGGAGACGCTGCTCCCGGACACCGACGGGCTGCTCAAGGCAACGCGGACGCTGGTGCAGGAAGGGTTCCAGGTCATGGCCTATACCAGCGACGACCTCATCACCGCGCTCCGCCTGGAGGAGGCCGGCGCCGCCGCCGTCATGCCGCTCGCCTCACCGATCGGCAGTGGCCTCGGGCTGCTCAATCCCTACAGCATCCGTACCATCAAGCGGCGCCTCAATATCCCGGTCCTCGTCGACGCAGGGGTGGGGACCGCGTCGGATGCCTGCCTCACAATGGAGCAGGGCGTCGATGGCATCCTGATGAACACCGCCATCGCGGAAGCCCGTGACGCGGTCGCCATGGGCGCCGCGATGCGCCACGCCGTGGAGGCGGGCCGCCTCGCCTTCCTCGCCGGCCGGATGCCGCGCCGGGAAGTCGCCGTCCCATCCAGCCCGTCGAGCGGGATGATCGAGTGAGGGACGGGGTCGCACCCCGGCAGGCCGCCTATCGGATCCTGCGCGCGGTCCAGGAGGGGCAGCCCTTCGAACAGGCGCTCGACCACGGGCTCCGCGGACTCGAGGACTCCGACCGCCGCCTTGCCCACGAACTCGCCGCCGGCGTGTTGCGTCGCCGGAGCGACCTCGACGCCCGCCTCCAGCCACTGGTTCACCGGGGCTGGAGTTCCGTTGCCACCGACCTGCGGGACATCCTTCGTCTCGGCGCATACCAGCTCAGCGCGCTCGACCGCATCCCGGCCCATGCTGCCGTCTCAACCACGGTGGAGCTGGCGCGCACCGCGCTCGGCGAAAAGGCGGCACGCTTCACCAACGCCATCCTGCGTGGCATGGGCGGCCGGGCGGCGCCGCCCGCGACCAGCACGGATCCTGTGGCCAATCTCGCGGACCGGTATTCGCATCCCGAGTGGCTGGTTCGCCGCTGGCTCGACCGCTTCGGAGCCACGGACACCGAACGACTGCTTGATTGGAACAACACCCGGCCTCCCCTGATCCTTCAGCCGGCGCGGAGCGGTCTGGATGAGCTGCAACGGCTCCTCTGGGAACGCGGAACCAGCGCCCGCCGGGCACCGTTCGATGCCGGTCTGGTGCTCGACAGCGCCCGTCCGCAGGAACTGCCGGGATATGCCGAGGGCGCCTTCGTCGTGCAGGATGGCGCGCAGGCGCTGGTGAGCCGGTTCGCAAACGCCCCGTCCGGCGGCACGATCTACGATGCCTGCGCTGCGCCAGGCGGAAAGACCATCGCGCTCGGCCAAGTCGCCGGGCGCGTTCTCGCCTGCGACCTCCGGCCGGACCGGGTCAGGCGACTCGCCGAAAACCTGCGACGGGCGGGAAGCGGACGGGAATTTCCGGTTGTGGCATCGGCCACCGCCCCGCCCTGCCGAGATGTCGATCTCGTGCTGCTCGACGCCCCCTGCCTCGGGACCGGAACGCTCGCCCGGCACCCCGACGCGCGATGGCGCGTCGCGCCCGAGGCACTGACCCGGCTGGCCGAGCAGCAGCTGGGGCTGCTGGAGGCCGTCGCGCCCGTCGTACGGCCCGGGGGGTGGTTAGTTTACGCGACATGTTCGCTCGAACCCGAAGAGAATGAGGAACAGGTGACCACCTTCCTGCGCGCCCATCCCGAATTCCGCCGCGACCCGGGGCAGGCCGTGCCGGAGGAGCTGCTGACGGCCGCAGGGGACCTGCAGCTGCTCCCGCAGCGGCATGGGGTCGATGGCGCGTTCGCCGCGCGCATGCGCAGGATTAGCTGATGGAGTTTCGTCGTCCGCGAGGCGTTGGCCGGGACCGGGGCCTCCTCGCCACGATCGCGGGACGCCGATTCGTGAAGCAGGCCGCGATCGTCGTGGGGATGTTCCTGGCAGGGTTTCTCGTGACGATCTTCTGGGTCTTTCCCGCTCCGCTTCTCAAGCGGGAGCACGCCGTTCCCCGCGTCCTTGACCTCGGCGCGACGGAGGCCCGACAGCGGCTCGAAGCCCAGGGGTTCCGGCTCCGCATCGAGGATCAGCAGTCCGACCCCAGCGCGCCCAAGGGCTCCATCGTCTGGCAGGATCCGCCCCCCGGCGTAGTGATGGCGCCCAACAGCCAGGTCGCGCTCATCGTGAGCGACGGCCCTCCCGACGTGCCGGTCCCCGATGTGGCGAGCTTTCCTCGTGCGCTGGCCGAGCGAGTGCTGCGTGCCGCCGGGTTCACGGTCGGCAGGGCCGACACGCTCCCGGCAGCGACCGAGGCCGGGATCGTGGTGCAGAGCCGTCCCAGTGCGGGGGTCGGTCGTGCCGTGGGCACCCCGATCGATCTCGTGATAAGTTCGGGGCCCGCTGAGCTGACCGTTCCGCTGGTGGTGGGGTTGTCGCTGGCCCAGGCACGAGAACAGATCGAAGGGCTCGGCCTTGTCCTCGGCGCCACCGGCGGCCGAGTGGTCCCCGGACGCCCGGAAGGTCTGGTCCTTGAACAACGCCCGCCAGCGGGAACCCGCAGCCCGCGAGGCGGCAGAGTCGACCTCATCGTGACCCGAAAGGGAATCTGATGCCCGTGCGCATCGCCCCGAGCATTCTTGCCACCGACCTCGGTCGGCTGCGCGAACAGGTGGAGGCCGCCCTCGCGGGTGGGGCCGAGTGGCTGCACATCGATGTGATGGACGGCCGCTTCGTGCCGAACCTGACGTTCGGGACTCCGCTCATCCGGGCCCTCCGCCGCTTCACCGAAGCGCCCCTCGATGTGCATCTCATGGTCGTGGAGCCGGAGCGCTATATCGCGGAGTACGCGGACCTCGGCGTGAACGTCTTCACCTTCCACCCGGAAGCCACGAGCCATGTCCAGCGGCATCTCGCACAGATCCGCGGTCGCGGGATGGCGGCGGGGCTCGCGCTCAACCCGGCGAGCCCGCTCAGCCTGGTCGAAGAGGTCCTCAGCGATCTCGATCTGCTGCTCATCATGAGCGTCAATCCGGGATTTGGCGGGCAGTCCTATCTGCCGGCCGCGACCGCGAAGATCGCCCGGGCCCGCGCTCTGTTCGACCGCACCGAGACCCGGGCCGCTCTCGAGGTCGACGGCGGCATCACCGTGGAAACCATCGAGGCGGCCTGGCGCGCCGGGGCCGACACCTTCGTCGCCGGGACCGCCGTCTTCGGCCA
Organism: Gemmatimonadales bacterium; assembly: GCA_036741755.1. Classification (GTDB taxonomy): domain Bacteria; phylum Gemmatimonadota; class Gemmatimonadetes; order Gemmatimonadales; family GWC2-71-9; genus JADJOM01. Next base: position 698 of record DAINRP010000045.1, on the reverse strand, counting down.
GCCGGACATCGCGGAAGCGGTCCGGGCACTTACCCGCTGCTGCTCAGTGAGGGTGTAACCGATGTCGAAACAGTGGGTACTGGTCCTGGCGGTGCTGGCAGGACTGCTGATCGGCGGCACCGCGCTCGTCTTCTATGGCCCCGAAGTCCAGCCGGTTGCCGTCGGCAAGGACGCGCCGGACTACAAGGCGATGGACCTGCAATCCGGGGACAGCATCGCGCTCCGCAGCCACTACCGCGGGCATGTCACGCTCGTGAACATCTGGGCGACATGGTGCGTCCCCTGCCGAGTGGAGATGCCCGCGATGCAGCAGTTATTCGATTCGCTGTCCGGGCGCGGCTTCCGTATCGCCGCCGTCAGCATCGATCAGGAGGGCCCCGAGGTCGTCAAGCAGTTTGCGGGCGAGCTTAAACTGACGTTCGACATCCTGCGTCGGGAGCTGAAAGGCTTGAACGGGATTCCCTGGCCAGGCAGTGGCAGGGAAAGAATCTGCAGGCAACAGTCAACTCCCCGTATCAGCAGCTGGCCCTGGTCAGGAACGGTGAACAGCTCACTTTCTACAGCGACGGCGTGCCGCTCTTCCCGGTTCCTGATCCGAACATCGCCAGGGTTGAGGAACTGGTGCATATCCCGATGCTGGCGCATCCTGCGCCACGCCGGGTGCTGGTGCTGGGTGGCGGCGCCGGCGGAGTCATCGC
>DAINRP010000044.1:0-15675 GCA_036741755.1 Gemmatimonadales bacterium | reverse complement strand
GTACGTCTCCCCGTATGACGCGACCGTGGTCACCCGGCTCCGCGAGGCGGGCGCGATCATCGCTTCCAAGACCAACCTCGATGAGTTCGCGATGGGCTCCTCCACCGAGAACTCCGCCTACGGCCGGGTGCACAACCCGATCGATCCCTCCCGGGTGCCGGGCGGGTCGTCCGGCGGCTCCGCGGCGCTGGTCGCGGCGGGCGTCGTTCCGGCTGCGCTCGGCTCGGAAACCGGTGGCTCCGTCAGGCAGCCAGCGAGCTTCTGCGGCATCGTGGGCGTGAAACCGACGTACGGCCGCGTCAGCCGCTACGGTCTGGTGGCCTTCGGCTCCTCGCTGGACCAGATCAGCGTCTTCGGACAGACGGTGGACGATGCCGCCCGGGTCCTCTCAATCATCAGCGGACACGACGGCTATGACTCCACCTCGGCGGCGCGGCCGCCGCTGGAGCTCGAGGCCCCCAGGAAGGATCTGACCGGCCTCACCATCGGGATGCCGCGGGAATACTTTCCGCCCGACCTCGACGGAGGGGTGCGGTCGGCGCTGGATCACACCGCCCACACACTGCAGCAGCTTGGCGCCACCGTCAAAGAGGTGTCGCTGCCCCATGCGAAGTACGCCGTGCCAACCTACTACATCGTCGCACCGGCGGAGGCCGCGGCGAACCTCGCCCGGTTCGACGGGGTACGGTACGGCCCGCGCCACAGCGGGTCGGGTGGCGACCTCGGATCGCTCTATCGCGCCACGCGCGGCAAGGGATTCGGTCCGGAGGTCCAGCGCCGGATTCTCATCGGGACCTACGTGCTCAGCTCCGGCTACTATGACGCCTATTACCGAAAGGCTCAGCAGGTACGCGCCCTCCTCGCGGAGGACTTCCGGAAGGTGTTCGAGGACGAGGCAGTGGACCTGCTGCTGACTCCGACCACGCCGACACCGGCCTTCCAGGCCGGTGAAAAGACCGAAGACCCGGTCGCGATGTACCTCGCCGACATCTTCACCTGCGCGATCAGCCTTGCCGCGCTGCCGGCGATGAGTCTGCCGGTCGGCCGGGAGGCGGGGCTGCCGATCGGTGCCCAGCTGGTGGCGCCGATGTTCGGCGAAGCCCGGATGCTGAGCGTCGCGGGCACGCTCGAGGCGGCCATCGATCCCCGGCGGGAGGTGCGCTGATGACGTGGGAAACCGTGATCGGACTCGAAGTCCACGTGCAGCTGCTCACCCGTTCGAAGATGTTCTGCGGCTGCGCCAATCACTTCGGCGCCTCTCCGAACACCCAGGTCTGTCCGGTTTGCCTCGGGCTGCCGGGCGCACTGCCGATGCCGAACGCGCATGCGGTCGAGCTGGCGACGCGTGCCGCACTCGCGCTCAACTGCCGCGTCCACGAGACCAGCGTATTCGCCCGGAAGAACTACTTCTATCCGGACCTGCCCAAGGGCTATCAGATCTCCCAGTTCGATCAGCCGCTCGCAACCGGGGGCGAGATCACGATCGAATCGCCGGAGCGGGGCCGCATCACCCTAGGCGTGACCCGGCTCCATCTCGAAGAGGACGCCGGCAAGTCGCTCCACGACCGGATCCCCGGGCGCACGGCCGTCGACCTCAACCGCGCCGGCACGCCGCTCGCGGAGATCGTCAGCGAGCCCGACATGCGGAGCCCGGGGGAGGCACGCGCCTATCTCACCGTGCTCAAGCAGATCCTGCTCTACTGCGAGGTCAGCGACTGCAACATGGAGGAAGGCTCGCTCCGGGTGGACGCCAACATCTCCATCCGCCGGCCTGGCGACACCCGCCTCGGCACCAAGACCGAGGTGAAGAACATGAACAGCTTCGCCAACGTGGAGCGGGCGCTGATCGTGGAACGCGACCGGCAGATCGCGGTGGTGGAATCGGGCGGCCGGGTGGAGCAGATGACGATGCTCTTCAATGCCGGCACCGGGGAAGTCCGGCCGATGCGGTCGAAGGAGGAGAGCCACGACTACCGCTACTTTCCCGATCCCGACCTGCCGCCGCTGGTGCTGACCCGGCTCTGGATCCAGCAGCAGCACTACGCGCTGCCGGAACTCCCCGAGGCGAAGCGCGAGCGCTTCATGACCCTGCACGGCCTGCCCCCGTACGACGCCAGCGTGCTCGCCGCGGAGCGGCCCATCGCCGACTACTTCGAGACGGTCGTGAAGGCGGGGGTCGAGGCGAAGACCGCCTCCAACTGGGTCATCAACGACGCCCTGCGCGGCTTCAACGAGCACGGCCGGTTCGACGTGTCGCCCGAGCGGCTCGCGGCGCTGGTAGGACTGGTCAAGGATGGCACGGTCAGCAACCAGGCGGCCAAGCGGATCTTCGGCGAGCTGGCAGGCAACGAAGACTCCCCCCGCGCCATCGCCGACCGGCTGGGGCTGGTGCAGGTGGGCGATGCCGATGCACTCGGCGGCTGGGTGGATGAGGTGCTGGCCGCGAATCCGAAGGAGGTCGAACGCTACCGCGGCGGGGAGACCAAGCTGATCGGTTTCTTCACCGGACAGGTGATGAAGAAGAGCGGTGGCAAGGCGGATCCGAAGAAAGTCGCGCCGGTATTACAGGCGAAACTGGGGACGCCGTAGGCCCGCACGGCTGTGCGGGCCTACGGCGTCCCCAGCAGTGCCATCACCGACATCGGGTCGATCGTCACCCCGCCATACCGCATGACCCAGTGCAGGTGCGGGCCCGTCACCCGCCCGCTCTGTCCGACTCGGCCGATGATCTGCCCCTTCGCGACCTCATCCCCCTGCTTCACCAGCGTCTTGCTGAGATGGAAGTACGCCGAGATGAGCCCCTCGCCGTGATCGAGGTAGATCACGTTGCCGGCAAGGTAGAACGGCGCGACCAGGGCGACGCGACCGGCATTGGTCGCACGGACGGGCGTCCCGACCTTGCCCGCGAAGTCAGTGCCGAGATGGCGGCTGAGCAGTTTGCCGTTGTAGATGCGGCCCGTCCCGAACCCGCTGGTGATGCGGCTGTCGCGCGGCAGCGCGAACGGCTCGCTCCAGCGGCGCGGCGAGAGGTGCGCCGCCCGGCTCACCTGCCGCGCGAGGGCGATCTCGCGCGCGATCCGCGCCCGCGCGGCGCTGTCGGGGTTCGCCATCGTCGGTGCGACCTTCAATCGCTCACTGGGATAGTCGCCCCGGCCCACGGCCAGCGTCGTACGCACCGTGTCCCGCCGCTCGCCGAGAAGCAGCACGAGGGTGAGGGCGATTGAGTCCTCCCCCTCAACCGGGATGCCGGCGAGCGCGGTCCAGATCACCGGATCGGTCTGCGAGAAGTGCAGCGGCTCTCCCGCCGCCTCCCCTTCAATGGCGGTGACCGGCTCCACGGACGTGGGAGTCACCCGCAGTCGGATCAGCGCGCCACGCGCCGGCCTGGCCGGCTCGGTCTCGATCGACACTTCCTGCGCGGCGAGGCGGGCACTGCCGAGCAGCGCTGCGCCCAGCAATGCTGTGACAGCGGCCTTCACGACTCCTCCCGCCGGAGCAGTTGATCGGCCTCCGCCTGTCCTTCCAACAGCATTCCGAGCCGTTCCTTGAGCTCGCGGGCCGCGTCGAGATCCGCCGTCAGCGCCTCGGGAACCGCGCTCCCGGCATGCAGCTTCAGCAGGCCGACCCGAATGGATTCGAGCAGCGTCACGGTCTCCCGGAGACGACTCGCCCAGAGGTCGCGCGCCCCGGTGAGTTCGGCGGCCCCGCCATCACCCTGCCGGCGCCCTTCACCGAACAGGGTATCGGGCGCCGCCCGCGCGATCAGGTCATCGAGCTCTTCGATCTTGCGCCGCATCAGTTGCGCCTGCGACGAGAGATAGCGGATCTCTTCGGGCAGCTGGCGCAGGTCGCGACGTTCGCCCGCGGGCAGGGCCCGGAACAGCGCGTCCGCCGCCTCGCCCAGGGCCACCTCCGTGGCGCGATGCAGCAGCGCCTCCGGGGCCGATTGGGCCTTCAGGCGCCAGCCGGCAAGCCGAGTGAGCCACTGACCGAATCGGCCTTTCCAGAACCTGAGGGCGAACTCTGCCCAGCGGTCCCGCGCTCCGGCCCGGGCACCGGGAATGATGTTCCGGAGGGCGCCGAGCAGCAGCGCCCCCGTGAGGGCGATGGAGCCGGTCATGATCATCGGGCCCGCCGCCGGATAGCCCAGCGCACCTCCGGCGATCAGCGCCCCGATCCCGACCACGAGGGCCACCAGGATCCCCCCGTTCACCACCGTGCCCAGCGTGCTCGGCGTATTGCCATGTTCGAAGGCCAACTCCTCCCGGCGCTGTTCGACATGCTGCTCCAGCGCGAGGATGAGGTCGGCGTGGGAATAGCCGGCCGCAAGCAGCCTGCGGGTATGGAGCAGTCGGGCCGAGAGCACCACCAGAGCAGGGACCGTCACCACCAGCGCCAGCAGCACGGACATCGCGGTGGCGGCACCGAATTCGTCCCGGCCGGCGATGGCGAACACGATGCCGACGAGCGAAGGCAGGCCCCACATCAGGATGAGCAGCATGACGGGGCTGCGCCGCTGGTTCCCTTTCTGGATCCATACCCGGAACGGGGCGGGGAGCTCGGTGGAGCTGCTGCCGAGCTGCTCCAGCGCATTGGCAAATTCCTCCCCGGTCTGGAACCTCGCGGTCGCCAGCGGAGCGAGGGTGCGATCTATGGCCCGGCAGAGCGCCCGCGGCAGGTGCGGGGCGACCGACGCGAGCGCGGGTGGGGCCGCGGCGAGCTGGCGCATCACCAGTTCGCTCAGACGGGTGACGGGGTATGGCAGCCGACCGGCGAGCGTACAGTAACCGACCACGCCCAGCGAGTAGAGGTCGCTCCGACCGTCGACCCGCTCTCCACTCGCCTGCTCCGGACTTAGATAGGCGACCGTGCCGACGATCCGCTCGGCGCTGTCGCCTCCGCCCTCGACCGGTGCAGCAATGCCGAAATCGGCGATCAGCGCCCGTCGCCCGCCGGCCTCGAGCAGGATGTTGTCGGGTTTCAGATCGCGATGGATGACGCCCTGGGTGTGCGCATAGGAGAGCGCCCAGGCGATGTCCCGGAGGATGCGGGTCGCCTCCACCGGCGGCACCGTACCCCGGGAACGCAACCGCTGTCCAAGGCTTTCGCCGGGAACGAACGCCATCACGAACCAGACGAGACGGCCCGACTCTTCCACCGCGTGGATCGGGACAATGTTGGGATGGGAGAGGCGCGCGGCGGTCCGTGCCTCCCGCAGGAACCGCTCCCGCAGGGCGGGGCGCCCGGCGAGCTCGGGGGGCAGCAGCTTGATGGCGACGAGGCGATCGAGGCTGACGTCGCGCGCGAGGTACACGATCCCCATGCCGCCCCGGCCGAGTTCACGCTCCAGCGAGTAGCGCCCGGCGACGGCAGTCTGCAGTTCGAGGAAGAGCGGATCTACTCCCGCCATGGCTTCTTGATGACGGCATCGGACCAGAAGACCGGCCGCCGGTCGGGAAGTCCGAAGTGCTCCAGCGCCGCCGCACGGAGCCGCTCCGGGTCGCGCCAGCCGCCGGCAAGCAGGGCCTCCCGCCGCATCTGCTTGGCGACCCGAAGCGGCTGATCACCCGCCGGATCGAAGCGGCGCGGCTCCGAGTCGGGCTCCGCCAGCATCTCCATGACGTAGTCGAACGACAGCGCCAGATGCTCCTCGACATCCACGGTGGGGAGATCCCAGCGGCTGGTCTTCTCGGCCACCTGGAAGGCGCGCTGCCACCCCTTGTGCTCGGTGATATGGACCATGCCGCGGAACAGCCGGCGGTTGGTCTTCACACTGAAGATCGTGGGCGCGATGATCTGGTCGAGATGGGCATCGGCCGGCGTGTGATCGAGCAGGATCACTTCCTTCGCCGTCCGGGCGAAGCGATCGCCGAGCGGAGTCTCGAAGCGGCTCTCCCAGTAGGAATGCCCGAAGCCGGTCGTGCTGCTGGTGAGTACCAGCTGGCGTGGGACGAAGAAGTTGTGGGCGACGACGTCCGCCGCCAGGTGGGAGAGATACCCCAGCCCAAACGCCCGGAGCGCGTCGGTTCGGGCGAGGTCATGAATTTCCTGTCCCACATGCCACGCATGGCAGTGCCGCCCCACCGGGGCGTACTTCTTCGCGATGGAGCTGTCCGCCGCGATATTGCCATAGAGGAAATCGAACGGGAAGGCGCGAAGCAGGTCGGCAATGGCCGCGGGGAGGGACCCAAGGTTGGCCAGCACCGATTCGCCGAGATAGATATGCGTCCCGGGAGTCCAGGCGTGGAGCCGATCCGGAAAGAGCACCGCCGCGACCAGAAGCACTGCGAGCGCGGCAAGCGCCCGGCGACTGTTCAACGGCGGCGCCCCATTCCGAGCAGTCGGCGCAGACGCCCAAACCAGCCGGCGCCCGAGCGGACCGTCCTGAGGGTCACCGCCAGGTCGAGCGCGGTTTCCTCAACCTCCTCCTCGAGCACTTCGTAGATGGCTTCCAGGTTCTGGATGCGCGACTGCAGTCCCTCGCGCAGGGCGCGGCTGGACTTCACCAGCTCCTCGGCCTCGTCGCCGATCAACGCGGCGAGGCGCTGTCCCTCGGTGGAGATCGTGGCGACGGCACCGAGCGCCGGCGCGATGTCGCTACGCAGCGATTCCATGACCTGAGAGAGCTCGCGCATCTCCTGAGCAGCCTGCCGGGCAGCGATCGCCATGCCCACGGCAATCGCCAGGAACGTCGCGGCGATGATGACGAGCGAGATGGCGATCGTCGGGCCGACCCAGCCCCCGGACGGCGCGGTCGCTTGGAGCAGGAACATGATCGGAAGCCTCGCAAGGTGCAGCAGGGAAGATACACCACCGCTTGACGCGTGCACCATGCGCCCCGACCTTTCGCGCCATGCCTCCTCGCTTCGTGGTACAGGGCGGACGCGCCCTGAGCGGCACCGTATATCCGGCGGGCAACAAGAACGCCGCACTCCCCGCGATCGCCGCCACCCTGCTGGCCGACGGCCCGGTGGAACTGGGCAACATGCCCCGCATCCGTGACGTCGAGACCATGCTGGCACTGGTCGCCGATCTCGGTGCCGTCGTGGAGTGGATCGGCCCCAACACCGTCCGCATCGACGCCCGACCGGCCCGGACCAAGCCCCTGAATCCGGAGCTCTGTGCCCGGATTCGCGCGTCGATCCTGCTCGCCGGACCGCTGCTCGCCCGCTTCGGCATGGTGATGCTCCCGCCGCCGGGTGGCGACGTGATCGGACGCCGGCGGGTGGATACCCATTTTCTGGCGCTGGAGCAGCTCGGCGCCTCGCTCTCCCTCGGCGACACCTACCAGATCGAGGCCAAGACGCTCAAGGGGGCGGAGATCTTCCTCGACGAGCCCAGCGTCACGGGCACCGAGAACGCGCTCATGGCCTCGGTGGCTGCGCGCGGCAGGACCGTGCTGCGGAACGCCGCCGCCGAGCCACACGTGCAGGATGTCGCCCGGCTGCTGGTCGCCATGGGGGCCCAGATCGAGGGGATCGGCACCAATGTGTACACTATCGAGGGGGGTCGCCCGCTCGGCGGCTGCAGCTACTCGATCGGTCCCGACCATATCGAGATCGCGAGCTTCATCGGGCTTGCGGCGGTGACCAACGGCCAGCTCACCATCGAAGGGGTTCGGCCAGATGACCTGCGGAGTACGCTGCTGGGGTTCGAGCGGCTGGGGGTGCGTCCGAGGGTCGATGGTAGTCGGCTGATCGTCGATGCGGGACAGGAGCGGCGGGTGCGCCCGGACCTGGGCGGGCATGTCCCCAAACTGGAGGACGGCCCCTGGCCGGCGTTCCCGGCGGACGCGATGTCGATCGCCGTAGTGACGGCCACCCAGTGCGAGGGCATGGTCCTGATCTTCGAGAAGATGTTCGAGTCCCGGCTCTTTTTCGTGGACAAGCTGATCGGCATGGGGGCGCGGATCGTCCTCTGCGATCCGCACCGGGCGGTGATTGCCGGTCCCTCCCAGCTCCGGGGCGGCACCGTGGAATCCCCGGACATCCGCGCCGGCATGGCGATGCTGCTCGCGGCGCTGGCCGCGGAAGGGCAGAGCACCATCCACAACGTGGGACAGATCGAGCGCGGCTACGAGAAGATCGATACCCGGCTCCGCTCCCTCGGGGCACAGATTGAACGGGTCGAATAGGAGTTCCGAGTTCCGAGTACCAAGTTCCGAGGGAGCGGGCATCTCAGACTCGGAACTTGGAACTCGGAACTCTTCAGCCGTCCGGGAGACGCCCGTGGCGGGCCAAGTGCCGCGCTACGAGGTCCCCGGCTGGCGCGACCGGTACGGCGTCGTCGCCGGGATCACCGGCCGCGGTGACCTGCCGGGGCGCGGATTCGACCTCGGCCTGTGGAGCGAGGCACCGGTCGGGGAGGTCATGTCGCGCTGGCGGGCTTTTCGCGCGGCCGAGCCGGGCTTTGGCGCTGTGATTCTGGGGAACCAGGTGCACCGGACCGAGGTGGCCTGGCATGACGGGGGAAGAGGGTGGGTGCAGATCGAGGGGGTCGACGGCCACGCGACTGCGACCCCGGGTCTGCTGCTCACCGTCACCGTCGCCGATTGCATTCCGGTGTACCTGGTCGACCCGGTCCGGCGCGCTGTCTCACTTCTCCACAGCGGCTGGCGAGGCACGGCAGGACAGATCCTTCGGCGCGGAGTTGAGACCCTGATTGAGGCCACAGGCTCGAAGCCATCAGATATCCTAGTCCATTGTGGCATAGGCATTTGTGGCGACTGCTATGAAGTTGGTTCTGAAGTGATGGCGGGGTGCGGACTGGAGCACGATGGGGTCGGTCCCTGGCATGCGGACCTGCGGGCGGTACTGGCCGAACAGGCGGTTGCGCTGGGACTCGGGCCTGTGTCCACATCACAATGGTGCTCCGCTCACGACCGGCCCCGCTTCTACAGCCATCGCGCTTCGGGCGGAACGGACGGACGGATGGTCGCCTATCTCGGCGTTCCCCAGCTGATTTGACGGGGGAGGGACTGGACGAAACCCCGCTCCATCCCTATACTTCCCGCGCTGTAAGGGGATCTCCAGCCGCGGTCGTGTGACGATGTGGGGGAGTTCCCCCACATTTTTTTTGGCCCGTCCCACATGGATGCCACCACGCTGCTCGAGGCAGTTCGCCGCCACGTCGCCGACCTTGGATTCGATCTGGTCGAATTCAAGCGGTCTGGTCCGCCGCAGCGCCCAGCCATCCAGGTTCGGATCGATCGCCCCGACAGCACGCCGGGGCATGGTGTCACCTCTGAGGATTGCGCCCGTACCAGCCGTGCCCTCGCGGAATTGCTCGAGGGGCCGGCCGGGTTCGGAGACCGCTATCAGCTGGAGGTGTCGTCGCCGGGAATCGAGCGGCCGGTACGCTTTCCCGAACATTGGCGGCGGTATATAGGAAGGGTAGTGCGGCTGACGGCGCGCTCGATCGCGGGTCATCCGCATGCGGTGATTCTGGAAGTGCCCGATGACGGGCAGGTCAAACTCCGGTTCCCCGATGGAGCCGAAACCATGGTGGCGCTGGCCGATATCAAGGAAGCGCTGCTCCAGGTCGATGACCCGGCGGCCACCGGCCGCCGCGAGCCATAGGGCAGGAGACGAAGGATGTCCGGATCCGCTGAAGTGCTGAGCGCCCTCAAGGAGCTCACAACGACCAAACAACTCGATCGCGCGGAGCTGCTCGACCTGCTCCGGGACGGGTTCCATGCCGCGCTCGCGCGCCGCTATGGACCCAATGTCCGGTTCGAGCTCGAGTTCGACGAACTCAAGGGCTCCATCCGCATCATCCGCCTGCGGCAGGTGGTCGAGACGGTCGAGGACCCGAGCTGCCAGATTTCGCTTGAGGAGGCCCAGTACGAGGATCCGGCCTTCCAGATCGGCGACATGCTGGAAGAGGACGTCCCGGCGACCGACTTCGGCCGGCTCGCGGTGCAGGCGGCCAAGCAGCGGGTCATCCAGCGGGTGCGCGAAGGTGAGCGCACCCGGATCCGCGACGAATTCCAGAGCAAGGTCGGCGAGCTGCTCTCCGGCGAAGTCCAGCAGATCGAGCGCGGCAAGCTGGTGATCATGCTGAACAAGTTCCGTGAAGCGGAAGCGATCATTCCGTATCGCGAGCAGAACCATCGCGAAAAGTTCCACCAGGGCGACACCATCCGGGCCGTGCTCAAGCGCCTCGAGGAGACGCCGAAGGGGCCGCGGCTGATCCTCTCCCGCGGGGACCCGCTCTTCGTGAAGGCGCTGTTCAAGCTCGAAGTCCCCGAGATCCAGCAGGGCATCGTCGACATCCGCGCCTGGGCGCGTGAGGTTGGCAGCCGCACCAAGATCGCGGTCATCTCCCGTGATGACGCCATCGATCCGGTGGGCGCCTGCGTCGGGCTCAAGGGGTCGCGGGTGCAGGCGGTGGTGAACGAACTGGGCGGCGAGCGCATTGATATCGTGCCCTGGTCGCCGGACCCGGAACGGTTCGCCCGGCTGGCGCTGGCGCCGGCCCGGGTGGCCAAGGTCTTCTCCGATCCGGCCAACAAGACGATCCAGGCCGTGGTCGACGAGGACCAGCTCTCGCTGGCGATCGGCCGCAACGGCCAGAACGTCCGGCTCGCCTCCGACCTGACCGGCTGGAAGATCGACCTCTACTCGAGCCGCGAGTGGCTGGAGCGGGGCGGCGAAGGGCCGCTGTTTGCGCCGCTGCCGCCCGAGGACGAGGCCGTCATGCAGCTGCCGCTCGCCGAGCTGAAGGGGCTGTCGCCGGAGCTGCTGGCGATCCTCAACGGCGCCGGCTACGAGCGCCTCAAGGACGTGCTCGACCTGGAACGCGAGGACATCGAAAAGATCCCCGGCATGACCGCGGAGCGGAGCGACCAGCTGGTGGCGTTCCTCACCGAGCTTACCGAAGAAGGCAGCGACGACGCCGGCGCCCAGGGCTGAGCGGATTCTCCGGCTGCTCGGGCTCGGCTACCGGGCTCGGCAGGTGGTGATCGGCGTGGACCAGCTTCGGGTCACGCTGCAGGCAGGGAAGGTGGCGTGTGTGGTGGTGGCGTCGGACGTCAGTCCGCGCGCACAGGAGAAGGTGGTGCGGCTGGCGGCAGCGAAGGGGGTCCCGCTCCTCGCGGGACCGTCGGCAGAGGCGATCGGGGCACGACTCGGAAAACCGGGTGTCATGGTCGCTGGCGTGTTGGACCGGGCGCTGGCTCAGGGGCTCGCAAAGGCGGCCGCGGGCGGCACCCACATGGAGGCGTGAGTGGTCAAGACCAGAGTACACGATCTTGCGGCAGAATTCGGCGTGTCCGCCGAGCAGCTGATGAGCATGCTCAAGGACATGAACATCTTCGCGCGGAGCCATATGTCTGCGCTCGAGGATGGTCAGGTATCCGCCATCCGGGTCCGTTGGGAGCGCGAGAAGCGCAAAGCCGCCCAGGCCGACGAGCCTGCCCCGAAGAAGCGGGTGAAGAAGGCCGCGGTGAAGCCCGTCGAGCCAGAGCCGGTCAGCGAAGCGGGAAAGCCTGTCCGGCGTCGCCGGACCGCCGCCGAGGTCGCCGAGGCCGACGCGGTCCTCGAAGCCGAGCGAGTGGCGGAGACGCTCCGCCTCGAGGCCATCGAACTGGCGCGCCCGATCGAGAAGCGCGAGGAGCCGATGCTCTCTCCGTCCCTCGAGGAGCGCGCGCGCGCCCTCTTCAAGGACCTGCCGCCGGCGCCACCTGAAGAGGTGGCTCCGCCCGAGCCCGCGCCGGCCGCCGAAGAGCCCCATGGCGACGGCAGCGCCGCTGCCCCGGTTGTTCCAGCCGCACCGGTGCTCCCGCCCCCAGTTCCCGCACGGCCGAATATTCCGCTGGGGCCGTCCGGCAACCCGCGGATCCCCACCCGGATCCCGCGTCCCGTGGTTGCGCCGGGAAGCGAAGTGCAGCGGTTCAATCGTCCAAAGCCGGTGTTCAGCTCGAGCTCGCCCCCCGGATCCGGCAACCGTCCGGGCGGTGGTCCGCGCACCAGTGGCGGTCCTGGTGGCCCTCGGCCGGGTGGTCCGCGTCCGGGCGGCCCGAACACGGGAGCCCCTCCGGGCCCGAGCACGGCCGAGCGTCCCCGGACCTTCGGGCCGGACGCCGAGAAGGGCGCCGCGCGCAAGAAGGCGAAGAAGGGCCGGAAGTCGTCGGTCGATCAGGATGCGGTGCTCGCCAACATCGAGAAGACCCTCGCGGGAATGAGCCGCGGGACAGTCAAGCGTGGCGTACGGCGCGACCCGTCGAGCTACCGTGAGGCGCTGGAGCGCGCGAAGGTCGAGCGCGAAGCCGAGAAGACCCGCATCCGGGTCAACGAGTTCATCTCGGTCTCGGAACTCGCCGACCTGATGAAGATCCCCGCCACCCAGATCGTGCAGCTGGCCTTCAAGGGGCTGGGGCTGATGGTGACGGTGAACCAGCGGCTGGACTTCGACCAGATCGAGCTGATCGCGTCGGAGTTCGGGTTCCAGGCGGTGAAGGAAGAGGATTATGCCGCGCCGACCGACACGGTCGAGACGGAGGAGGCCGATGAGGGGCACCAGCTCCCGCGACCGCCGGTCGTCACGATCATGGGCCACGTCGACCATGGCAAGACCTCGCTGCTCGACTACGTCCGGCATGCGAACGTGGTGGCCGGCGAGGCGGGCGGCATCACCCAGCACATCGGCGCCTATCACGTCACCCTGCCGAACGGGAAGAAGATCACCTTCCTCGACACCCCGGGTCACCAGGCCTTCACCGCCATGCGCGCCCGTGGCGCGCAGGTGACCGACATCGTGGTGCTGGTGGTGTCGGCGGAAGACGCGGTCATGCCGCAGACGGTGGAAGCGATCAGTCATGCCAGGAACGCCGGCGTGCCGATGATCGTCGCCATCAACAAGATCGACCTGCCCAACGCGAACGTGCAGAAGGTGAAGCAGGACCTGCTGACCCACAACGTCGTGCTCGAGGAGTTCGGCGGCCAGGTGCTGGCGACCCCGATCTCGGCCAAGAAGGGCACCGGCGTCGACAAGCTGCTGGAGCAGATTCTGCTGCAGGCGGAAATCCTCGACCTCAAGGCCAACCCCGACCGGCCCGCGAGCGGCACCGTGGTCGAGGCCACCCTCGACCCGGGGAAGGGCCCCGTCGCGACGATTCTGGTCCAGAAGGGCACCCTGCACGTCGGCGACAACTTCATCTGCGGCAAGTTCTCGGGCCGCGTGCGAGCGCTCTACGACGAGCGCGGCAAGAACGTGAAGGATGTCGGCCCGTCGCTCCCGGTGCAGATCCTGGGCTTCGAGGGGACTCCGTCGCCGGGCGACAACTTCGTGGTGACCGCCGACGCCGTCGAAGCGCGCGACATCGCGCAGAAGCGGCAGCGGCTCGAGCGCGAGGCCCAGAACCGGCGCACGGCCCGGGGCGGCTCGCTCGAGGACATCTCGCGCGCGCTGGCCCAGGGCCAGATGGGTGCCCTCCGGATCATCATCAAGGCCGACCAGGGCGGCCCGGCGGAAGCGCTCGCCGACGCCCTCGGCCAGCTCTCCACCGGCGAAGTCCGGGTGGACATCGTGCACCGCGGCGTGGGTTCCATCAGCGAGAGCGACGTGCTGCTCGCCAAGGCGTCCGGCGCGATCATCGTCGGCTTCCACGTCCGGCCCGATGCGGGTGCCCGTCATGCGGCGGAACGCGAGGGCGTCGACGTCCGGATGTACCGCATCATCTACGAGGCGGTCGACGACGTCCGCAACGCGCTCGAAGGCCTCCTCAAGCCGGAATCGAAGGAGACCGTGCTGGGCGACGCCGAGGTGCTGCAGCTCTTCAAGGTCAGCAAGGTCGGCACGATCGCCGGCTGCCAGGTCCGCCACGGCACGATCACCCGCACCGCCAAGGTCCGGGTGCTGCGCGACGGTACCCAGGTGTACGACGGGTCGCTGTCGAGCCTCAAGCGCTTCAAGGATGACGCGAAGGAAGTGAAGGAAGGCCAGGAGTGCGGCATCGGCATCGAGAACTTCAACGACCTCAAGGTCGGTGACATGATCGAGGCCTACCGCGTGGAGGAGATCAAGCGCCACCTGCCGGGCAGCAAGGCGGACAACTGATCGGCATGCATGCCCTGGTGCAGACCTGGGAGCTTCATCTCGAAGGATGCCAGTCGCTGAAGGACAAGCGATCGGTCATGCTGGCCCTGCAGGCGCGGCTCCGGAAGCTCAACCTGGCGGTGGCGGAAGTGGCGCACCAGGACCTGTGGCAGAAGGCGGGTATCGCCTGCGCCACCGTCTCCTCGAGCCATCGCGTGGCGGAGGAGACGCTCCGTGAGGCGGACCGCATCGTGGAGGCCGCCGACGGGGTGCGCATCATCGAGACCCAGGTCACCGGCGTATGAAAGGCTCCAAGCGGCGCCCCGATCAGGTGGCGGAGACGGTCCGGCAGGTCATCGCCGAGCTGCTGCTGACCGAATTGCGCGACCCGCGGATCGGGTTCGTCACCGTCACCAGCGTGGAGGTGACCAACGACCTCTCGGTCGCCACTGTCCGCGTCAGCGTCATGGGCGAAGAGGCGGAACGGCTCGAGGCGCTGAAGGGCCTGGAGAGCGCGGCCGGCTTCCTGCGCGGGCGGGTGGGGAAGGTGCTCACGACCCGCATCATCCCGGAGATCCGGTTCGAGCTGGATCGCGGGCTGGAACACGCCGCGAAGATCAATCGGATTCTGGGCGAGCTCCGGACGGAGCGCGGCGACTGAACGGCGCGCTGCTGGTCGACAAGCCGGCGGGACCGACCAGTCACGATGTCGTCGCCCGGGTACGGCGGGTTCTGAAGACCCGGGCGGTGGGACACACCGGAACGCTCGACCCCTTCGCGACGGGACTGCTGGTGGTGCTGGCGGGGCGGTGTACCCGGCTCGCGCGATTCGTCGAACAGCAGGCGAAGACCTATCTCGCCACGGCACGACTCGGCATCGTGACGACGACCGACGACCTGCTGGGCGACATCGTCAGCCAGCCCGGCGCGGTAGCAGCTCCGAGCCGTGCGGCGGTCGAGGCGGCATTGGCGGGCTTCCTCGGACCACAGCGGCAGCGGCCGCCGGCCTTTTCGGCCAAACGGGTCGATGGCGAACGGAGCTACCAGAAGGCGCGGCGCGGCGAGCTGCTGTCGCTCGCCGAAGTGGACATCGTGGTGCAGTCGGTGGAGCTGGTCGGCTACGAATACCCGGAGGTCCGCTTCCGGGCCACCGTGAGTGCCGGGACCTACCTCCGCGGCATCGCCCGTGACCTCGGTGAACGGCTCGGCACCGGCGCTCATCTCACCGCGCTCCGCCGCGAGGCGATCGGCACACTGCACGTGGATCAGGCGATCCCGCTCGACCAGCTCTCGGAAGGATCGGCGGTGCTGCCGCCGCTCGCGGTGCTGGGGCACATGGCGCGGGTGAACCTGACGGACGCGGACGTGAAGGTGATCGGCTACGGACAGGCGGTGCGGACGAACCAGCCCCCCGATGGGGCGGCGGATCAGCCGGTGGCGGCGATCGCCGAGGGCGACCGGCTGGTGGCGATCGGACGAGTCCGCGAGTCCTGGTTCCATCCGGAGGTGGTGCTGGAGGCCGCGGGGTGATGCCCTTTCTGCCCGACCACCCCGAGGGAACCGTGGTCACCGTCGGGACCTTCCATGCCGGGACCGCCTTCAATATCACCCCGGCCGAAGCGGTGCTGAGCGGCACCA
>DAINRP010000043.1:0-15767 GCA_036741755.1 Gemmatimonadales bacterium | reverse complement strand
CCGGGTCCCCATCCGCTTGACCAGCGCCTTGTCCGCGAAGTGCTCGTTGCCGTCAATCATCACCTGACTGATGGCGACCCGGTTACCCTCGTCGATGTCGAACACCACGCCTGCCTGCCCCGGCCCCGGGGTCGTCTCGATGACCTTCACGACCGCGGCGTAGTAGCCCTGTGCGTGGTACATCGAGTCGATGCCCGCTCGCGCGCGCTCGACGGCCGCGCGGTCGAGGGGGCGTCCCTCCGCGAGTTTCACCCGTTCCTTCACTGAACGCTCCGACAGCAGTTCCGCACCCTTGACCGTCCAGCGCGACAGCAGCGGACGCTCCGTCACCCGGATGATCAGGACCACCTTGCCGCCCGGGTCATCGCCCTGCACCACCGCGACCTCGTCGAACTGCCCGGTGCGGAAGAGGGCGGTGATCGCCCGCTGGATATCGCGATAGTTGGTGGGCTGCCCGATCAGGAGGCCGGAGCTGCCGATGACCTGCTGCACGCTCATCCTGACGTTGCCCTGGACGGCGATGCTGTCGAGCACCGGGGCGGGCGCGGCCGGCGGCGGCGCAGGCTCCTGAGCGCGCAGGGAGCCGGCGACGAGGGCCGAGCAGGACAGGAGGACGCCAAGCAGTCGAATACGCAAATGGGCCATGCGGAAAGGAGACCGGCGGCCCCGAAGGACCGCCGGCTCTCGTGGCAGGGTCAGGCCTTGGAACCGCTGAGGGCGCGGAAGGCGAGTCGGTCACCCTCGGGCGCGACGTCGACTTCGATCTCGTCGTTCCGGGTGAACTCCCCGAGCAGGATCTTCTCGCTCAGGGGATCCTCGATGTACTTCTGGATCGCCCGCTTCAGGGGTCTGGCGCCGTAGTTCTGGTCATAGCCGTGATCGGCCAGGAAGTCGGTCGCCGCCTGCGTGAGACGGATGACCTCGTCTCCGACCCGCTTCTGCACCTCGCGCACCAGGATGTTGACGATCAGCGAGATGTGCTCCTTCTCGAGCGGATGGAAGACGATCGTGTCGTCGATCCGGTTCAGGAACTCGGGGTTGAAGACCTTCTGGATCTCGTCCTTGATCTTGTCCTGCATCTTGCTGAACGAGTGCTTGGCGTCCTGGTCATGGAAGCCGAGCGTCTTGCCCTGCATGATGTCACGGGCGCCGACGTTCGAGGTCATGATGACGACGGTATTCTTGAAATCGATCACCCGCCCGTAGTTGTCGGTCAGGTGGCCTTCGTCCAGCACCTGCAGCAGGATGTTGAAGACATCCGGATGGGCCTTTTCGATCTCGTCGAGCAGCACGACCGAGTAGGGCTTGCGCCGGATCGCCTTGGTCAGCGTGCCGCTGTCCTCGTAGCCGACGTAGCCCGGAGGAGCGCCGATCAGGCGGCTGACGGAGAACTTCTCCATGTACTCCGACATGTCCACCCGGATGAGGGCGGACGGATCGGCGAAGAGGAACTTGGCAAGGGCCCGGGCGAGTTCGGTCTTGCCCACGCCCGTCGGGCCGCAGAAGATGAACGAGCCGATCGGGTGATTCGGGTCCTTGAGCCCCGCCCGCGAGCGCCGGATCGCCCGGGAAATGGCCTTGATGGCCTCGTCCTGGCCGACGACGCTCAGATGCAGTTCGTCTTCCATGCGCAGCAGCCGAGACGCTTCCTGCTCCTGCAGTCGGGTCACCGGAATGCCGGTCCAGCGGGAGACGATGAACGCGATCTCTTCCTCGCCGATCACCGGGCGCCGGGTCTGGCGCTCCTTCTCCCACTCCTCCTGCTTGAGCCGGATCTGGTTCTGCAGATCCCGCTCCTTGTCCCGGAGCGCCGCGGCCCGCTCGAAGTTCTGGTCGCGGACGGCGTCTTCCTTCTCGAGGTTCACCTTCTCAAGGTCGGCCTTCAGGTTGGCGACTTCGGCCGGCGGCACCTGCGAGGCCAGCCGGGCGCGCGCGCCCGCCTCGTCGATCACGTCGATGGCCTTGTCCGGCAGGAACCGGTCGGTGATGTAGCGCTCCGACAGCTTCGCGGCCGCCTCGATGGTGTCGTCGGGGATCACCACGCGGTGGTGGTCCTCATACTTCTTGCGGAGCCCCTTCAGGATCTCGACCGTCTCGGGAATGGTCGGCGGATCGACCAGGACCGTCTGGAAGCGCCGCTCGAGGGCGCCGTCCTTCTCGATGTACTTGCGATACTCGTTGAGGGTCGAGGCGCCCACGCACTGCAGCTCCCCGCGCGCGAGCGCCGGCTTCAGCATGTTGGACGCGTCGATCGCCCCCTCGGCCGCGCCGGCACCGACCAGGGTATGCAGCTCGTCGATGAACAGGACGATCTGCTTGTTCTGGGCGATCTCGTTCATGACCGCCTTCAGCCGCTCCTCGAACTGGCCCCGGTACTTGGTCCCGGCGATGACGGCGGCCATGTCGAGCGACAGCACCCGATGGTCCTTCAGGACGTCGGGGCAGAGACCGTTCGCGATCATGAGCGCGAGGCCCTCGACGATCGCCGTCTTGCCGACGCCGGGCTCGCCGATGAGGACCGGGTTGTTCTTCTTGCGCCGCGCCAGAATCTCCATGACGCGCTCGATTTCCTTCGCCCGCCCGATCGTCGGGTCGAGCTGGCCCTCGGCCGCGAGCTGGGTCAGGTCGCGGCAAAAGTGGTCGAGTGCCGGGGTCTTGGACTTCTTCTCGGACTTGGGTGCCGCCGCGGGCGTGGGGGAAGTCCCCGTGGGCTGCTGCGTCGGCGGCATGTCGCTGCCAAGCAGGCGCAGGGTCTCCGCGCGGCTCTGCTCGAGATTCACCCCGGCATCCGTCAGCACCTGGGCGGCGATTCCCTTCTCTTCCCGGAGCAGGCCGAGCAGCAGGTGCTCGGTGCCGACGTAGCTGTGATTGAGTTCCCGGGCTTCCGTCATCGCGAGCTCGAGCACCTTCTTGGCGCGCGAGGTATAGGGGAGATCGGGGCCGGTCGCGGCCGCCGCTTTCCCCTTCTTGACGGTCTCCTCAATCTTCTGCTGAATCTCTTCGAGGTCGACGTTCAGGTTCTGGAGCACCGCCGCGGCGACGCCCTCACCCTCGCGGATGAGGCCCAGTAGGATGTGCTCGGTCCCCACATATTCGTGGTGCAGCCGGGCCGCTTCCTCGCGAGCCATCTGCAGAACCTTCCGCACACGGTCGGTGAAGTTGTACCCGTTCATGGCGTCTGTCCTCGGCGTGCTGCTTCGTCTTCCAGCAGCGCGCGGACGTACCGCGCGCGGCGAACATTCAGATCCGGCTCATCGGGTCGCACTCCCTCGCCCGCCGCGAGATGCGCGGGCTGGGTGTGGACCAGCAGCTTGTTCAGTGCATACAGCCCGCAACGATCCACCAGTCCCAGGCCGACTCCCAGCCGGACGCCGGAGAGGAGGCTCATGGTCTCCTCGAACGACAGGGTCCGCGCATTCCGCAGCAGGCCGTAGGCCCGCCAGACCTTGTCCTCGATGATCGTTCGCGCGTCACGCAGCAGTACCTGCCGCGCCTGCTCTTCGTATTCGATGACCTGCCGCACCATCTTGCCCAGGTGGTCCAGCAGCTCCTTTTCGGACTTGCCCAGCGTGGTCTGATTGGACAGCTGGAAGAAATTCCCGACCAGCTCGCTACCCTCGCCGTACAGGCCCCGGAAGGTCAGCCCAACCTGCGCCAGACCCTGAAGAACCTTCGAGATTTCCTTCGTCAACACCAAGCCAGGCAAGTGGATAAGCACTGACGCGCGAAGCCCGGTGCCGACATTGGTGGGACACGAGGTAAGGTAACCAAACTCCGGATGAAATGCGAAGGGAAGTCGTTGTCCCAGTTCGAAATCGAGCCGGTCAACCTCCTGGTAGGTCTCCTCCAGCGCGAACCCCGACCGGAGTCCCTGCATTCGCAGGTGGTCTTCCTCGTTCAGCATCACCCCGACCCGGTCCTGGACCAGCAGCGCGGCTCCCGGTCGGACCGCAGCTGGTTCCTCCAGCCCTGCCAGCTCCTTGCTCACCAGATGCCGCTCGTGCAGCAACTGGCGATCGACCCGCTCCATCCGGTCGAGTCGAAAGCTCAGCGCGTTGCGGAGGGAGACGGTCTCGCGGGCGGCAGCCAGCACGTCCCGGTAGATCGTCTCCCGATCTTCGAGACTCGCCCGCGGCGCGAAGGGATGGTTCGCCAGGTTCCGCGCCAGTCGGACCCGCGTGGAGAGGACCAGATGGGTCGCGGGGCCGCTCGCATCCAGCCACGCCATTCCCCCGTCGGGCAGCAGGCTCAGGTCGATCACCCCTCACCTCCCTGAGCGCGGAGCCGGTCCCGAAGCTCGGCGGCCCGCTCGAAGTTCTCGGCTGCAATCGCAACCTTGAGCTGCTCCCGCAGCTGGAGCACCGTGTCCGCGGGGCCCTCGTGGACCGGCGCCCCCTTCGGGCTGTAGCGCTCGCCGATGTGCCGGCTGGCCCCATGCACCCGGCGGAGGACGTCCCTCAGCGGCTCCTCGAATGCGCGATAGCACTCCGCACATCCCAGCCGTCCCGATTCCCGGAAGTCCGAGAGGGTTGCACCGCACGAGGGACAGGGCCCGGTCGGCGCTCCTCCCGGGAGCGCCGCGCTGGCATCGAGGCTCTTGCCCATCGATGCCAGCATGGTGCCGACCGGCGTCTTCCCCAGACTCGAGTCGCTCTCGACCCCCTTCTCCGAGGCGCAGCGCTCGCACAGATGGTGCGTTACCACCGCATCCTGGGC
Source organism: Gemmatimonadales bacterium (assembly GCA_036741755.1). GTDB lineage: Bacteria > Gemmatimonadota > Gemmatimonadetes > Gemmatimonadales > GWC2-71-9 > JADJOM01. The sequence goes on along the minus strand of DAINRP010000043.1, from coordinate 11,051 downwards.
GATCTGGGTGAGGTGGACGACCGCCTCACGCTCGTGACACTGGTCGCAGAGCATCAGGCCCCCACTTCCACGCGATCCACCGGTACCAGGCGACCACCTTCGACGCCGAGCACCCGGTCCGCCCGGGCCGCGAGGTGCCGATTGTGGGTGACCACGACGAGGGCGGTCTCGAAGTCGCGGGCAAGAGTCCCCAGCAGTTCATGCAGCCGGTCCGCCTGAAACGCGTCGAGATTGCCCGACGGCTCATCCGCGAGCACCACTTGCGGCTGGTTGGCCAGGGCGCGCGCGACAGCGACGCGCTGCTGCTCTCCCCCGGAGAGCTGTTGCGGCCGGTGCCGCATCCGCGCCTCCAGCCCGACCTGCCCGAGCAGTGCCTCGGCCCGGGCGCGGGCCACCGAGTACGGGGCTCCTCCGATGCGCAGGGGCATCATGACATTCTCGAGTGCGGTGAAATCCCGGAGCAGGTGGTGGAACTGGAACACGAAGCCGATGCGCCGGTTGCGCAGCCGCTCCAGCTCCTCGCGGGTGGAGCGGCCGTACTCGATGCCATCCAGCGTGATCGTGCCGGCCGAGGGCAGATCCAGCGCGCCGAGCAGATGCAGCAGCGTGCTCTTGCCGGCGCCGCTCGCGCCAACGATCGCGACGAACTCCCCCCGACCGACCTCGAAGTCCACACCGGAGAGGATCTCGAGCGGCCGGCCATCGCCGTCGACATACACCTTGCCCACTCCATGGGCCGAAAGTATCGCGCTCATTCGTGCCGGATCGCTTCCACCGGTGTGAACCGGGAGGCGGAGCGGGAGGGCGGCACGGTAGCCACGACCGCGAGCAGGAGACTCGCGACAACGACGATCACAACGTCGAGAGCCTCGATGTGCACCGGCAGGTGATCAATGAAATACACGCTGGGATTGATCTTGATCCATCGGCCGCGATCCACCAGGGTCGCGATGCCCAGTCCGCCGATCAAGCCGGTGGACACGCCGAGCAGGCCGATCACCGCCCCCTGTGCGAGGAAGATCCGGGCGATGGAGCCGGCGCCGAGGCCCATCGCCTGGAGGATGCCGATCTCCCGGGTCTTCTCGGCGACCACCATCGTCAGGGTGCCGACGATGTTGAAGGCCGCCACGATCATGATGAAGAAGATGATCAGGCCCATCGCGATCTTCTCGAGCTCCAGCGCACTGAAGAGGGTCTCGTTCTGGCTTTGCCAATCGAGGGCGCGATACGGATAGCCGAGCGTCTTCTCGATCCGCCGCCCGATCGCCGGCGCCTGCCACGGGTCGGCGAGCCGGACCTCGATGCCGGAGACCGCATCGCCCAGCCCGGTGAATCGCTGCGCGACTTCCCGCGAGATGACGACGAACTGGTTGTCGTACAGGAACATCCCCGTGTCGAATGTCCCCGTGACCTCGAAGCGCCAATACCGGGGAACGCCGACGCCCAGCGCGCGGTTCACTTCCGGCGGCTTGGCTGGCACCAGGGTCACCACATCCCCCGGATACACCGTCATCCGCTCCGCCAGCCGGGCGCCGAGGAGGATCGCGCCATCGACATCGGGCTGGGTCGGCTTGAAGGTGAGATCGCCGCGGGTAAGCGACTGCGGCAGCGTGGTCACGGCCATGGTCCCGGTGTCGGGATCGAAGCCGAGCACATTGACTCCTTCGGCGTAGTCCGCCCCGGCGGAGAGCACTGACTGGCTGAGCACCTCAGGCGCCGCGGTGAGGACGCCAGGCTCCTTCTTCACCTGGACGATCACGTCCCGCCAGTTGTCCAGCCGCAGCCCGTTGCCGTAGGTCAGAATCCGGAGGTGCGGATTGGCGACCAGGATCCGCTCCCGCAAATCGTTGCGCAGGCCGTTCATGACACCGAGCACCACGATAAGGGCGCAGACGCCGACCGCGACGCCGCCGGTGGCGATCGCGGTGATCAGGCTGACCCGTCCCGAGGCGCGGCGGCTGCGGAGATACCGCAGGGCGATCTCCCGCTCCAGCCGGGACGGCCAGCGGAGCAGATCGCGGAAGCGCGCGCCTCCATGCGGCCGGGGGACCGGCGTCGGCGCGTCCGTCACTCTTCGGGCCGCATCGCGGGAAACAGAATCACGTCGCGGATCGAGGGCTGATCGGCGAGCAGCATGATGAGCCGGTCGATGCCGATACCCATGCCGCCGGTGGGTGGCATCCCGTACTCGAGCGCGCGGATGTAGTCGGCGTCGAACGGCTGGGCCTCATCGTTGCCTGCCGCACGCTGCCTCACCTGGTCCTCGAAGCGGGCGCGCTGGTCATCCGGGTCGTTGAGCTCGCTGTACGCATTGGCGTATTCGCGATGCTGGATGAACAGCTCGAATCGCTCGGTGACCCGCGGGTCGGTACGGTGTTCCTTGGCGAGCGGCGAGATGGCCTTCGGGTAGTCTACCACGAAGGTAGGCTGCACCAGCGCCGGCTCGAGGAAGGTGCCGAACATCTCGTCGAGCAGCTTGCCGCCGGTGAAGGTACCGACCTCCTCCGCCGGCCGGCCGGCGGCCAGCAGCCGGGCGCGCATCGCCGCTTCCGGCGCGCTGAGCACATCCACGCCGCTCCGCTCGAGGATGCCGTCCACGAAGCTCACCCGGGTGAACGGCGGCATGAAGTTGAGGGAGCTCTCCCCTCGCGCGAGGACCAGCGGTCCGCCCGTGACCTCCCGGACCAGTTCCGCGATCAGCGCTTCGGCCAGGGCCATCATGTCGCTGTAGTCGGCGTAGGCCTGGTACAGCTCGAGCATCGTGAACTCGGGATTGTGGGACCGGTCCATCCCCTCGTTGCGGAAGTCGTGACCAATCTCGTACACCCGCTCGAGGCCTCCGACGATCAGCCGCTTGAGATAGAGCTCGTCGGCGATGCGCAGGTAGAACGGCATGTCGAGCGCATTGTGGTGGGTCACGAACGGCCGCGCCGCCGCGCCGCCATACAGGGACTGCAGCACCGGCGTCTCGACCTCGAGAAAGCCGCGGGCATCGAGAAAGGCGCGAATCCGTGAGATCACCCGGCTCCGCCGTCGGAACACCTCGCGTACCTCCGGATGGACCGCGAGGTCGGCGTAGCGCTGGCGATAGCGGAACTCCGGATCGGCAACGCCGCCATAACTCCGGGTCGTACCGTCCTCGAGCACTTCCACTTTCGGACGCGGCAACGGCTTCAGGGACTTGCTGAGCAGCACCACCGCGGTCGCTTTCACCGTGACTTCACCGCTCTTCGTCCGCATCAGCCGGCCATGCACGCCGATGTAGTCGTCGAGGTCGAGGAGCTTGATCATCTCCCAGCTGCCGGCGAGATCGTCGGCCCGGAGATAGACCTGGATGCGGCCGCTCCCGTCTTCCAGATGGCCAAAGACCACCTTCCCCTTCGGCCGCCATGCCTGAACCCGTCCCGCGACCGCCACCTCGGCGCCCGCCTCGCCCATCTCGTCCCGATAGAGGTCGAGGGCGGCGGCGGCGCTATGCGTCACCTCGAAGCGATAGGCGAACGGCCGCACCCCCATCGCTTCAAGGGCGGCCCGCTTCTCCCGGCGGTGTCGTTCGGGCTGACTCAGGTCCTCGCTCACGCCGCGTTCTCCCCGAACTGCTTGAGATAGGCTTCGATGAACTCGTCGAGCCCGCCGTCCATGACCCGCTGCACATCGGTCACCTTCAGCTCCGTGCGGTGGTCGTTCACCATCGTGTAGGGCTGGAAGACGTACGAGCGGATCTGGTTGCCCCAGGAGTTGTCGGTCTTGGTGGCTTCCAGCTTTGCCTTCTCCGCTTCCTGCTCCTCCAGCTTCTTCTGGTAGATGGCGGCGCGGAGCATCTTCATTGCCGTCGCCTTGTTCTTGCCCTGGCTGCGCTCCTGCTGGCACGCGACCACGAGGCCGGTCGGGATATGTGTCAGGCGGACGGCGGAAGAGGTCTTGTTGACGTGCTGGCCACCGGCCCCCGACGCGCGGTACACGTCCATCTTGATGTCCTCCTCGCGGAGGTCCACCTCGATGGTATCATCGATATCCGGGTAGACGAAGACCGAGGCGAAGGAGGTGTGCCGCCGCGCCTGCGAATCGAACGGCGAGATCCGGACCAGCCGGTGGACCCCCTTCTCCGCCTTCAGGAAGCCGAACGCGTACTGGCCCACGATCTCGATCGACGCGGACTTGATGCCCGCTTCTTCGCCGTCGACGCGGTCGAGGATCGTGACCTGGAACCCGTGCCGCTCCGCCCAGCGCACGTACATCCGGAGCAGCATCTCCGCCCAGTCCTGTGATTCGGTGCCCCCGGCGCCGGGGTGGATGGTGACGATCGCGTTGCCCGCGTCATCGGGACCCTGCAGCATGGCCTGCAGTTCAAAGGTCTCCACCGCCTTGGCGAGTTCCTCCGTCTCCCGCTTCAGCTCGGCTTCGAGTTCCTGGTCCGGCTCCGCGTCCAGCAACTCGACCATCGCGCGTGCATCGCCCAGCCGGCGACTCAGATTGGCCTCCGGCACGACCCAGGCCTTGAGCGCCTTCACCTCCTGGACGACGGCGCGCGCCTCATCCCCGCGCGACCAGAAGGCGGGATCGGCCTGCAGGGTCTCGAGTTCGGCGAGTCGCTGCTGTCGGCTCGCCAGGTCAAAGAAAACCCCGGATTTGATTGACTCGCCGCTCGAGATCATCCAGGTGTTCGATCGTGTCGCGCATGGTCGCCGCAAGTTGAAGGAAGTCAGGTGAACGGGCAAAGATAATCGGGCGCCACACGCAGTGAGACGTGAGCCGGGGCGGCTCTCGCCCCACTCACGTCTCGGGTACCACGGAGCGCGACGTCGTGCGGGTCTAGAAGAGCCGCTGTCCCCCGGCGAGGATTTCGTTCAGGGCATCGTTGAAGTACGAGGTTCCGTCCGCCATCTCCTTGCCGACCTGATCGGTATACTCCTCCCAGCTCTTCTGGATCTCTTCCTGGAACAGCTCCTTCAGGGTCCCCTTGGCGAGCCCCTCCTTCCGCCGATCCGGGTAATAGACGGCCAGATCGGAGATGAGAGCACGAGCCAGTCTCCGGGCCTTCTGCGAAGGATCCTGAGTCAGGAACGGATTGACCGGGCGCCCCGCGGGCCGCCCCGGAGGCGGCGACGCGACCGGCGGGGACGGAGCCGGTACCGGAGCCTGGAATGCCGGCGGGGCTGGCGGAGACGGTGCCGCGAACGGCGTGGCCGGGACCGGGGGCATGGCCGACGGGTTGGGAATCGTCGGTCTGACCGCCGGTGGCGGCACCATCGGCGCCCGCGGCGCCATCGCGGGCGGTGGCGGGAATTGCCGGGGCGCCGTCGGCCGGGGCATGCCTGGCACCGCGGGCGGTGCCACCGTTGGCCGGGGGGCAGCGGGAGCGGGCGGCGCGAACGGGGACTCCATCGGCGGCAACGCTGGCCGCTTCACCGTCGCCTCCAAATCCTCCACTGGCGGAGACGTCACTGGACTCGGCGGTGCAACCGGGGGCTCCATTGGCGGCAACGACGGCCGCTTCAGCGTCGCGTCCAAATCCTCCGCTGGCCGAGGCGCTGCTGGACTCGGCGGTGCGACCGGGGGCTCCGTTGGCGGTAGTGCCGGCCGCTTTACCGTCGCCTCCAGATCCTCGGCGCGCGGTCGGACGGGCGCTGCGGCCGCTGGCCGCGGCGCGGTACGGTCGAAATCCTCGGTGGGCAGGCTGATCCCCGCCCGCGGTGCCGTGACCTCGCCATCCGGCTGAGAAATCCGGGCTGCCGTTGGTGCCGCTACCGGCGCCGAGTGCCGGGCGGTGTGCTCCCCCTCCCGGGTGACCGGAAAGATGGCCGAGCAGACCTTGCAGCGTGCTCGGACTCCGGCTTCGGGTACCTTCATCGGGTCTACGCGATAGACCGTCGCGCAGGAAGGACAGGTGACGTTCATGCCTCCCCCTAGCGGGCCCCGCCGGGACGGCGTTCGCCTGGATCGTCCGATTCTGCCTGCTGGCGGCGATCCACCACGAACACAGACCCGGGAAGCGTCTTGGCGTAACTCTTCATTTCCGTCGCGAGCTCGCTTACCTGCGCCGGGTGGGTGAAGTTCCGGCTGCGATTGGTGACGATGCCGATCGACAGGGTCATGAGCGGTACGCGATGGAGCTGACCGCGCCGGTCCTTGCCGAAGAAATAGCCGGCCCGGCGGTCCTGGTCGTTGTACTGCAGCGGGACCAGGGTGTCAAACACCGAGATGATCTCGGTACAGACCTCATTCACTTCGGGCAGGGGAATCACGAAGATAAAGTCGTCTCCCCCGATGTGCCCCACGAATCCCCGAGTCTCGAGCAGGCCCTTCACCACGTCATGGAGAATCCGGGAGAGAATGTAGATGACCCGGTCCCCGTCATAGTAGCTGTAGCGGTCGTTGAATTCCTTGAAGTGGTCGAGATCGGCGTAGCAGACCGCGAATTCTCCCCCGCCGTCCAGCTGCCGCCGGATGGCCCGTTCGATCTCGGTCGTGCCCGGCAGCCGGGTGGAGGGATGCACCGACACATCCCGCTCCGTCCGGGTCTGGATCGCCTCAATCCTGGCACGCTGCTCCGCCGGCGAAAAGAGGCTGGTGATCACTTCGTCAGTCCCGGCGGCGAACCAGCTTTCCACCCGGGCCGGATCGTGCCGCCCGGACAGCATGACCACCGGCACGATAGCCGTGAATGCATCACGCTTCAGGCGCTGCACCAGGGCGACTCCGCCTTCGCCCGTCACGTCGGCGTCGACGAAGAGGAACGCCGGAAAGCCGCGCAGGATGATGGAGTGCACCTCCGCCGCGTCCGGCAGCACCAGCAACGGGAGTTCACGGGACTCCGCCCAATGCCTGACGAGGTCGGGCACAGGGTGCCCGACAGTCGCGTGGTAGAGTACCGTCGGGCGGGTGCGCAGTCTAGATCTCCGTCACGAAGCGTAAGAGGTTTCCCGCGATGAAGTTACGGGCTTCAGGCTCCACTGTCAAACGAAGAACACCGCGATACTGACCATGGCGTAGAGCGCCAGCAGCTGCACTCCCTCGAACCAGTGCGATTCGCCGTCAAGCGTGACGATCGCCGCCAGGAGGGTCGAGAGGCCCAGGGCGATGACCTCGAGTGGGCTGAACACCAGGTTCATGTACTGACCGGTGCTCCCCGGGCCAAGGAATGCCCCGATGAGCACCAGCAGCGGGGCGACCAGCAGCGCTACCTGGGCACTCGAGCCCATCGCGATCTGCAGCGCGAGGTCCAGCTTCCCCTTCCGCGCCACCACCACGGCCGTCGCATGCTCCGCCGCATTGCCGATGATGGGGATCACGATCAGGCCCAGAAACGTCTCCGAGAGCCAGCTGCTGCCGGCCGTCACTCCCTCGACGGCGTGCACCAGTATCTCGGACTCCAGCGCGACACCGGCCGTGGCGAGCGCCAGCACGCCGACGGCAGCCGGCACGCTCCACAACACGCCCTCCGTGGGGTGTGGCTCCCCGCTGAGAATGCGCTTGTGAGTCTTGAGCGCGAAAAGCAGCGAAAACCCGTAGGTCACCGCCAGCACCACCGCCACCGATTCGGAGAGGTGCAGTTCGGTGAGGATTGCGTCGTCGGCAGGATGGGCGCCGTGGAACAGCGTCGGGAAGACCAGCCCCGTGACGGCGAGGGCCATCATCCCGGCGCTCATGCCCGCGTTGGTACGGTTGAAGCGGACAATCGTCTTGTTGAGGCCGCCGGCGATCAGCGAGAGTCCGAGGATCAGCAGCAGGTTGCCGATGATGCTGCCGGTGATCGAGGCCTTGACCAGCTCGACCTTGCCGGCCTGAAGTGCCACGATGGCGATGATCAGTTCGGCGGCATTGCCGAAGGTCGCGTTGAGGAGCCCGCCTAGCGCGGGTCCGGTGCGGGCCGCGAGATGCTCGGTCGCTTCCCCCATGTAGCCTGCGAGCGGAAGGACGGCGAGGCAGGAGGCGATGAAGACCCAGAGTGGCGGGAAGTCGCCGCCATAGGCCAGGTAGAGACTGGCCGGGATCGCGAGCAGTGGCAGCTTGCGCCAGGTGAGGAGGGGCTCGTGCACCGGCGCGATACGAGGCGGGCTGCTCGATCGGGACACCGGCTCGGCCGCCTCCTCGAGGACCGGACGGCTGTTCCCCCGGTCCCGGGGACGGGGCTCACGCTCGCGCTTGTCGCCGCGCTCACGCCGCTCCTCCATCGGCCGTTCCTCCTTCAAGCGCTCGGCGCGCTCGCGCCGCTCTCCCTTGGGCGGTCGCTCCGGCTTCTCAGCCTTTCCCTGCTTCGCCTCACGCTCGGGGCGCTCGGCGCGGGCCGGCTTCTCGGAGCCGTCCCGTCCGCCAGGCGCCGGCGCTTCGATGCCGAGTGCCTCACGCACCTTCGCCACGGGAATGCCGAGGTCTCCCAGACTCGCGGAGACGACGCCCTTCTGTTCGGCCATCAGGGCGCCGAGCAGCTCCTGGGGGCCAGGTTCCCGGCCCTGGGCTGCGGCACGCGCGATGTCGAGCGCGCGCTTTGCCCCCGAGCGGAGCGAGATCTCCTCGAGGTTCGCGGGCGCGCCCCTGCCCTGCGGACTCCGCTTCTCCAGGCGTTCCCGGAGCGCCGCCGGGGTGGAGGAAAACGCGGTGAGGATGGTCGAGAGAGCCGGGTCGCCGGTCTGGATGAGCGCGAGGACGAGATGCTCAGTGCCGACGTAGTCGTGCTGGAGCCTGGCAGCCTCGACACGGGCGGCGGCTAGGAGATCGGTCAAAGCGGCCTGGCCTCGTCGATCAGCATGATGGGAATGCCGTCCTCGACCGCGTACACGAGACGGCAGCTGTGGCAGACCAGCGCCTCGGGCTCCAGGCGATGTTCGAGATCCCCCTTGCACTTGGGGCAGACGAGGATCTCGAGCAATTCGGGGGCGAGCGTCATGATGTGTGACTCATGGATTCCGGAAAGCCAAGGCGGCTCAGCGCCGCAGCGTTGCGTCGCCAGTTGGGCAGCACCTTCACCCAGCACTCAAGGAAGACCTGCTCGCCGAGCAGCGACTCCAGCCGCGCGCGGGCGTGCTGGCCGATCGCCTTGAGCGTCCGGCCACCCCGTCCGATGACAATGCCCTTCTGGGAGTCACGCTCGACCAGCAGCGTCACTCGAATGTACACCGGCCGCGTGTGCTCGCGGAACTCCTCGACCTCCGCTGCGATGGCATAGGGCACCTCGTCTTCCAGCAGGTCAAAGGCGGCCTCCCGGATGTACTCGGTGGCGAAGAACCGGAGCGGCTGTGTCCCCACGTCGTCCGGGTCGAACTCGAACGCTGCCTCCGGCAGCAACTGGCGGAGGCCCGACAGCAGTTCCGGCAATCCCTCGCGGGTCTGCGCCGAGATCGGCAGCCCGTCGCGGAGGAGCGCGACCTGTTCCGGTGGAATGAGATCGGTCTTGGTGTAGACGGTGAGCACCGGCAGATCCGGAATCGGTGCGGTGCCGACCAGGGGCCAGAACTTCGGCGCGGGCGCGTCCGCCGCAGGATGGAGATGGAGGACGACCTGCACCCGTTCCAGCGCCTCCCGCGCGGAGGTCTGCATGCGCTCATGGAGCGGGTACTTGGGGTCCAGCAGCCCGGGGAGGTCGTGGAAGACGTACTGGGTGTCGGCGGTCGTCACCAGCCCGACCACCGGCAGCCGGGTGGATTGCGCCTTGGGACTCACGATCGCGAGATGGGAGCCCACCAGCGTATTGAGCAGGGAGGACTTGCCGGCGTTGGGGGCGCCGGCGAGGGCGATGTGGCCGGCGCGGGTGTGGGGCTCCGTTGGCATGAGGCCAATCTAACGGAGGCGCGCGGGGGCGTCGCGCCCATGGGGACCTGGGGGAGGGAAAAAAAGAAGCCCGGGGTCCGTAAGGGACCCCGGGCTTCCAAGGGGTGGCTGGCGACGGCCTACTCTCCCACGCCCTCTCGAGCGAAGTACCATCGGCGCTACAGGTCTTAACTACCGGGTTCGGAATGGGACCGGGTGTGGCCCCTGCGCGCTAGTCGTCAGCCATTACCGTGGGGCGGCGCGAGTATCTCACGCTGCCCGAAGCAGTGGCAACCGAAGGTCCGGATGGTGTTTGGGAATCCAGAAAGATTTGGAGAGATCAAACTTCACGGGCGATTAGTACGACTCGGCTGAAGAGGTTGCCCTCCGTGCACCTGCCGCCTATCAACCTGGTAGTCTTCCAGGGCCCTTTAGGGAGCTTAAGCTCCAGGAGTGTTCATCTTGGGAAGAGTTTCCCACTTAGATGCATTCAGCGGTTATCTCCGCGCGACATCGCTACCGGGCGCTGCCCCTGGCGGGACAGCCCGTACACGAGCGGTCGCTTCGTCTCGGTCCTCTCGTACTAGAGACGACGTCCCTCAACACTCCCACGCCCACGACGGATACAGACCGAACTGTCTCACGACGTTCTGAACCCAGCTCATGTACCACTTTAACCGGCGAACAGCCGGACCCTTGGGACCTTCTCCAGCCCCAGGATGTGATAAGCCGACATCGAGGTGCCAAACCGCGCCGTCGATGTGAACTCTCGGGCGCGATAAGCCTGTTATCCCCAGCGTACCTTTTATCCGATGAGCGATGACCCATCCACACGGGATCACCGGATCACTTAAGCCGACTTTCGTCCCTGCTTGCGCCGTCGCGCTCGCAGTCAGGCGGGCTTTTGCTTATACACTCGTCGTGCGATTACCGACCGCACTGAGCCCACCATAGCGCGCCTCCGGTACTCTTTAGGAGGCGACCGCCCCAGTCAAACTACCCACCAGCCACGGTCCTCGACGGGGTTGCCGTCCGAGTGAGAACGTTAGTAAAACAAGGGTGGTATTTCACTGGTGCCTCCCTGGCCCCCGAAAGGACCAGATCGACGGCTCCCACCTATGCTACGCAGGTTATACCGACGTTCAATGACAGGTTGTAGTAAAGGTGCACGGGGTCTTTTTGTCCTGTCGCGGGTAATCGGAATCCTCACCGATACTGCTATTTCGCCGAGCTTACGGAGGAGACAGCTCTCAAGTCGTTACGCCATTCGTGCAGGTCGGAACTTACCCGACAAGGAATTTCGC
>DAINRP010000042.1:9767-15920 GCA_036741755.1 Gemmatimonadales bacterium | reverse complement strand
TGATACCCAAACGGATAGGGCGCGCCGGCGGGCCTTGCACGGCCCCTCGGGGACCTGGTGGCTGTCCCGCGATACTCGAGGTGGACCGCCCAGTCGCCGAGGGAATCAGGCATGGGGGTCACGGTGAGTGTGTCGCCCACCCGACCGGCTATCGCGGACAGGGTGGCTACCCCGCGTCGCCCGACCACCTTCCATCTGCCAGTCGGCCCGAGCACGGCGAGGCGAAGCGGTGAGGCGTGGCTGCTGTCCACCGGCCAGAGCCGTGGCGATCGCCAGTCGTAGGGCCCCCATTCGTCTATTACGATCGCCGAGCGATCGCGCCGCGCGGCCGATGAAGCAGGTAGCGGCCGGGGGCGCCCCATCGCAGTCGGGAAGCTTGCCAGTGCGGCAGGAGCAATCGAAGGCATGTGGGCACAGTCCGCCACGCCGTCTGCCGACTCGACGTTGTCACGGGACTCCAGAGTCGTCGAGTCCCCAAGCACGCTCACGCTGTCGACACCTGTCCACCGGTTGCCGGCGAGCAGCAGGCCCGTGGTATTCCGCGCCCGCAGCAGGACGCGGTGGCCGGTGAAGTGATTCTCCGTGACTTGATAGTCGCGACTGCGGGTGTCGCGGTGGCGCGGATAGCCCCAGTCGGATGGCTCGAGGTGGTCGCCCCACAGGCGTATCGCGGTGGAGTCGCCGGAGAACTGGTTGCCATGGATCAGATTGTCCTGGCCATGCTCGATCGCGATACCAATCCGATTCCCGCTGAAGCAGTTGGCGACGACGCTGCTCTCGTAGCTGTAACCGCCCCACAGGCCATGGTCGCTTCCCGTCACCCGGTTGCCGATGAACTGATTCCGGCTGAAGGTGGCCTCCATCGCGTTGGTCGGCGCAAAGCTGAAATCGTTGCCAAGAAACAGATTGTCGTTGGCGCCGCCGACTCCCGAGTTCATGGTGCTCTGGCCCGCCCACAGGAAGAGCCCGTCCCCGCCGTGGGTCACCGAGTTCCAGGCCACGATGTTGCGCGAACTCTGCTCGAACAGGAGCAGGCCGGCGGAGTCCTGCCCCCGACGATATTGCCCGTGACTGTAGCCGCGGACGTTGTAGTCGAGCCGATTGTGCAGGATCAGGTTGTCGCTGGACCGGTAGAGCCCGACGCCGAGCCCTGAATTGAACGAGAAGCTGTTCTCCTCGACCCGAACGCTGTCGCTCGAACTCAGCATCAGACCATTCATCCCCTGCTCGGAGACGACGCCCCGAATGGTTCCACCATGCACCCCCGACAGGTAGATCGCCGCGCCGTAGCGCAGCCATTCGTCCTGTTCGTTGTGGTGGAACGAGAGCCAGTCGACGAGGCTCTCATGCTCGATGAGACTGTACAGTCGGGGCTTCCAGTTGTGGCTCAGGTCCCCGCCCTCGATCGAAAGATTGCGGGTGCCCCGGGCGAGAATGCCGACCTTGTAGCCGTGCACCTGGGGACGAATCAGCCGTACGTCCCGCCCGCCATCGATCAGGATGGCGAGGCCCGTGGCGCGGTCAGGCGCCCAGTCCGGCGCCGAGCCCTGCATGACCGCGCTGGAGAAGTCGACCGTGAGATTCTCGCCCCGTATGGTCACACACCCCGAGTCGATAGTGGCGGAACCGCCGAGCGCATGGGCGCCCGGGACGATGCGCGCGGAGTGGGTGATGAGCAGTCCGCAGCGGAGCGGAACTGCCGGGAGACCGGAGCGCTGCTGCGCCCAGCCGCCATGTGGAAGTGCGAGGAACAGGAGCAGGCGCGGTGCCAGGAGGCGAAGTACGACCATTGGCGCGGCTGGGGGAAAGGGGAGGGAAGGGCGCGTCACCGCTGATCGGGCCATGTCGCCCGCGCTGCGCCGCCGCCCTCTGGGGGATCGAGTTGGGCCCGATCCGATCTCTCGGTATCTCGGCCATTCGGCGGTTCATTGAGAAACGGCAGCTTCAATGGCGGAGCAGTCCGCGCGCCGCATCCCTCAGTTGTCCGAACCGCTCGGCCAGCAGCAGCCGGAGCCAGATGGTATACCGGTTGGGGCGCCGGCGAAGCTCGCCGCGCACCAGGCCGAGCAGCGAGTAGCGCCAGTCCGCAACCTCGCTCGGGTTGGGGGTCGGCTGGCCGGCAAAACTTCCGACGAAGATCGAGTCGTGCTCGTGCTCGCGCAGAGTCGGCCCCACCCGGGCGCGGTAGCGAAATTCGAAGGCCGGGAGCAGGGCGCAACGGAACCCCATCTCCTCCTGGAGTCGCCTTTCCGCAGCTGCCCGAGTTTCTTCCTCCGGGCGCGGATGACCGCAGCAGGTGTTTGACCAGCGACCCGCGGAGTGGTACTTCCCAAGGGCGCGCCGTTGTAACAGCAGGGCGCCGCGCTGGTCGAAGACGAATATTGAGAAGGCGCGATGCAGTCGGCCCTCAATCAGTACCACCTCTTCGCGGGGTACCTCGAGGCTCACCGGGCGACGATCTCCAGGTCCTCAGGGGTGAGAACCACGTCGCCATGCCCTGGCACATCAACCGTGATGCGGTCGAGCAGGCGATCGGTGGGCTTCCGCTTGATGCGGCTCACTTCAACGATGAGTCCGGTCTTGCCCTTTACCCGCGGTACTCCCGAGCTGACGATTCTGGCTTCCGTCCCGGGAATACACTGGTCGATGTGGGCCATGATTCGCTCCGCTGGACTGTGATTTTGCGATGCAGCTACGTTGACTTGCGCGTGCGTCAGAAACAGTGCGCCATGGTTCCTGCCCCGTCAACATGACACTCAAGGTATCCCCATGAGCTCCTTTGCTCCGGCTCCCGGAAACACCTCCGGCCGGGAAGTTCCCCTGGAGCGTCCCCGCCGCCGCCGCCGCACCGCCGCGCTTCGGGCGCTCGTCCGGGAGACCAGGCTGGTGCCCTCACAGCTGATCGCTCCGTTTTTTGTATGTCATGGCCGTGATGTCCGGCGGCCGATCGGCGCGATGCCCGGCGTCGCCCAGTTGTCTGTCGACGGAATGCTCCACCGGGAGGTCGAAGAGGCCGTCGCCGCCGGTGTCCGCTCGGTCATCCTCTTCGGCATTCCCGCGCAAAAGGACCCGGCCGGATCGGAGAATTTCGATCCCGAAGGGATCGTGCCGCAGGCGCTCCGGTATCTGCGCCGGAGCTTCGCCGATCTCTGTCTCATCAGCGACATGTGCTGCTGTGAATATACCAGCCACGGACACTGCGGCGTGCTTCGGGGCGACGAGGTCGACAACGATGCAACGCTCGAAATCCTTGGCCGGGCCTCCCAGGTGCACGCGGACGCGGGTGCCGACATTATCGCGCCCAGCGGCATGATGGATGGCATGGTCGCGGCGATTCGGGCTGCCCTCGATGCCTCCGGCCACAGCGACCGCGCCATCCTCAGCTACGCCGTGAAGTACGCCAGCGGCTTCTACGGGCCGTTCCGCGAGGCGGCCGGGAGCACCCCCGCCTTCGGTGACCGGCGGCAATACCAGATGGATCCCGCCAACAAGCGGGAGGCGCTTCTCGAAGCCCGCCTCGATGAGGCCGAAGGGGCCGACATGCTGATGGTCAAGCCCGCGCTCGCCTACCTCGATGTCCTGGCCGCCGTCCGCCGCGAGACTGATCTACCCCTGATAGCCTACAACGTCAGCGGCGAGTACGCGATGGTCAAGGCTGCGGCGGAACGTGGCTGGATCGATGAGCGCCGAGTCGTTCTGGAATCGCTCCTCGGGATGCGTCGCGCCGGAGCGGACGGGATCATCACGTACCACGCCGCCGCGGCGGCGCGGTGGCTCGCTGATGAGGCCGGTGCATGACCGATCTGCACCTTTCGCCCGCTTCGGAGGCCACGGCGAACCCTCGCTCCGAGGCGCTCTTCCGCCGGGCGTCGAGCTTGCTCCCCGGCGGGGTGAACAGCCCGGTGCGTGCCTTCCGCGGCGTGGGAGGCACGCCGCGGTTTATCGCTCGCGGCAGCGGTGCCTATATGGTGGATGTGGACGGGCACCGGTATCTCGACCTGGTCCTCTCGTGGGGCCCGTTGATTCTGGGCCACGCCGCGCCGGATGTCGTTCGCGCGATCACCGAGGCGGCACAACGCGGTACCAGCTACGGTGCCCCCTGCGAACTGGAAGTCGAACTCGCCGAGCGAGTGATCGCGACCTTTCCCGCCATGGAGATGGTGCGCTTCGTCAATTCGGGCACGGAAGCGACAATGAGCGCGCTCCGCCTCGCCCGGGCCGCGACCGGCCGGTCGGCGATCGTGAAGTTCGAGGGTTGCTACCACGGCCACGCCGATCCGCTGCTCGCGGCGGCTGGATCGGGAGTCGCCACCCTCGGCCTGCCTGACTCGCCGGGCGTCACTGCAGCGACCGTCGCCGACACCCGCGTCCTCCCGTATAACGACCTGGAGGCGGTGGAGCAGCTCTTCCGCATGCGCGGAGATGCGATCGCCGCCGTCATCGTCGAGCCCGTGGCGGGCAACATGGGGGTGGTGCCTCCGCTGCCCGGATACCTTGCCGGGCTGCGCGCGATCACCGCCCGCCACGGTGCGATCCTCATCTTCGACGAAGTCATGACCGGGTGGCGAGTCCACCTCCGCGGCGCGCAGACGCTGTATGGCATCGAGCCGGACCTGACCTGCATCGGCAAGGTGGTCGGTGGCGGGCTGCCGGCAGCCGCGTACGGCGGACGGGCCGCCCTCATGCAGCAGGTGGCACCGGCGGGTCCGGTTTATCAGGCGGGGACTCTGTCAGGCAATCCGCTCGCTATGGCGGCCGGGATGGCCACACTAGACGCACTCGCCGTCGAGGGTACCTGGCAGAAGGCCGAGCGCTGGGCCGAGCGGGCCACGGCGGAGCTGGCCCGGCTCGCGGCATCCCTGGATCTGCCACTGGTCGTCAATCGGGTCGGCACGATGTTCACGCCCTTCTTCAGTTCGGCGCCCGTGACGGACTATGCCAGCGCCCGACAGGCCGACCGGGACTCGTACAGGGTCTTCTTTCATGCAATGCTCGCGAACGGCGTGTACCTCGCGCCATCCGCCTTCGAGGCCGCGTTCACCTCGGTGTTGCACGATGACCTGGCGCTGACGCTGTGGAGTGCGGCGTGCGAATCCGGCCTGCGGCAGGTCCGGGAGTCGAGGACCTCATCGCAAGCATCGCGGGCCGATGACGGAACTGGCCGCCGCCCGTGAGCCCGCTGCCCCGCGAAGCCACGCCATGTCTGTGTTGCGGTGCGGCCGACGCGGTTCCGGAGGCGCGGAGCAGGGTACAGATGGGGGACGGCAGTGAGAGCTTTGCGTTCATGCGATGTACCGGCTGCGGTCTCGTGTTCCTCACTCCGCGGGTTCCCGAGACCGACATCGGTCGGTATTACAGGGACTACCTCCCGCACCGGGGGCCGGATGCATGGGGACGCTGGGCCCGCCTGGTGCGGAGCGCCGAGGCCCGTACCGACCGGGCGAGGGCGCGCACGGTGCAGCGCCTCGGCCGCCTCACACCCGAGCAGTCGATTCTCGACGTCGGCTGTGGCCGCCCCAGCTTTCTGCGGCTGATACACGAGCAGACGGGGGCCCGCGCTGTCGGGACCGACTTCGATGCCAGCGGATGGTCGAGGGATCCCGCGTCGTGGCTGGGCTTGTCACTGCACGCCGGCGTACTCGAATCGCTGCCGCTCGCGGGGCCCTTCGACCGAATCACCCTCTGGCATGTGCTGGAACATCTCTATCAGCCTGTTGAAACGCTCCGGCACCTGCGGAGCCTGGCGCGGCCCGGGACTCTACTGGTGATCGAGGTGCCAGATCACAGCGGGCTGACAAGGCGGTTGCAGGGCAGTTGCTGGGCCGGTTACCACACGCCGCGGCACACGGCGGCCTATTCGCCAGCCACTCTGCGCGCCGTGGTGGAGCGCTCGGGCTGGCACGTTGTGAAGCAGTATCAGAGGGGGACCCTGGATCCGTACGTGCTCTGGTGGCTCGGGGAGCAGGAGCGCCATGGTCGCGGATTCACGGGCTCCCTCGAATCGCGGTTTCTGCCATTCATGCTGGGCAAGATCGCGACGCTGCCGGTCACCCTCCTGCAGCCCTGGGTGCCGCTGGGCTTTCAGACCGCCATCGCGGCCGCATGAGCATTCGAGATGACGGCGTGGGTTCGCAGCGCCGCTTTCGGCGACCC
>DAINRP010000042.1:0-9667 GCA_036741755.1 Gemmatimonadales bacterium | reverse complement strand
ACGTCAAGCTGCGGCGCTATCATCTGGGCGGTGCAGGGATCGAGTCGTCGGGCCACGCCTCAGCGCGGAAGGTGGCGAAGGGCAGGACCAGGAGTTCCAAGAAGCGCTCGCGCCCGGCGTCCTCTCTGCATGCCACTTAGCGTGGAACCCGAACCCCAGGCCGAAACGATCAATGAGCCCACCGCATGCCACTGTGCTTCGGGTCGGTACTCGCGGGAGCGCCCTCGCGCGCTGGCAGACGTCGCACGCGTGTGAGGCGCTCGCCGCCGCCGGCTTTCAGACCGAGACCATCGAAATCCTGACGACCGGTGACCTTGCGCCGGAGACCCCGATTGGTCAGCTCTCCGACCCCGCGCTCTTCACTCGGCAGCTCGACGAGGCCATCCTCGACGGGCGCATTGATCTGGCGGTGCACTCGCTCAAGGACCTGCCAACGCGGCTGCCTGACGGCATCGCGCTGGTCGCCGTGAGCACCCGGGAAGATCCGCGGGACGCGCTGGTCACCCGAGACGGCACCGGATTCTCGGCGCTCCCGCCCGGCGCATGTATCGCAACCAGCAGCCTCCGCCGGCGGGCGCAGTTGCTCAGTGCCCGCCCCGATCTCACAATCATCGAGATCCGCGGAAACGTCGACACCAGGCTGGCCAAACTCGACCGGAATCCCGCCATTGCCGCGACGCTGCTCGCCTGCGCGGGGCTGGTACGACTCAGCCTCGGACATCGGATCTCCGAGCGGCTGCCGTACCAGCTCATGCTGCCCGCTCCGGGGCAGGCTGCCCTGGCGGTGACGGCGCGGACCGGCGATACCCGGGCGACTAAGGCGGCCGAGCGGGCCATGCACGATCCCCGTGCGGCGGCGTGTGTCGGCGCAGAACGCGCGCTGCTGCATGCTCTGGAGGGCGGCTGTGAGGTTCCCGTGGCCGCGCTGGGCGAACTCGTGGATCCGACCGCGATCGTCAGACCCGCCTCGAATGCGGTGCTCCGGTTGCGCGGGCGAGTGGTTTCACTGGATGGCCGCCGGGTTGTCGAGGGCACTATCGAGCGGCCGGTGTACGATCGGCAGAGCGCTGAGGCAGTGGGCAGGGAACTCGCGGCGCGCCTCGTGGCTGACGGTGCTGGCCGCATCCTCGAAGCGCTGCGGAAACCTGGCGGGGGACCGGCGGTCTAGGCCCACCGCAGTCCCTGCGGGGGCGGACGCGGCGAGCGCCGATCTGCTGCGCCGGACTCCCGGATTCCACGATGAGGGCGATCCCCTGTATGTTGGAACCCAGCGACTTGCCGCCTGCGCGAGGTCGGCCTCCCGCTGCTTCTCTCCTTCTCAAGAGGTTGCTGATGTCCCGCCGCATTCGCTCCCTGCTGCTCACGGTGCTCCTCGCTGTGTCTGTGCCCGGGCTGCTGCCGGCCCAGTCTCCGCCGGTGGCGAAGCCGGCACCGGCGCGTCCGCGGGTCGCCGCACCCGGCAGGGCGCAGCCGGTGCTGGTGACGTCGGTTGAAGGACTGACCGAGTTCCGCCTGTCAAACGGCCTGCGCGTGGTGCTCTTTCCCGATGCGTCCAAGCCCACCGCAACCGTCAACATCACCTACCTGGTGGGCTCCCGGCACGAGGGCTATGGCGAAACGGGCATGGCGCATCTGCTCGAACACATGGTCTTCAAGGGCACGCCACGTCACAAGAACATCCCGCAGGAGCTCACCGAGCACGGCGCGCGGCCCAACGGGAGCACCTGGTTCGACCGCACCAATTACTTCGAGACCTTCAGCGCCAGCGACACCAATCTCACCTGGGCGCTGGACCTCGAAGCGGACCGGATGATCAACAGCTACATCGCCAGGAAGGATCTCGAGTCCGAATTCACCGTGGTGCGCAACGAGTTCGAGTCGGGTGAGAACGACCCGGGGTCAGTGCTCGAGGAACGGGTGCTTTCGACGGCGTTCCTCTGGCACAACTACGGCAACTCGACCATCGGCGCCCGGTCGGACATTGAGCAGGTGCCGATCGAGCGCCTGCAGGCTTTCTATCGCCGTTACTACCAGCCGGACAATGCCATCCTGTTCGTGACCGGCAAGTTCGACCCGTCCAGGGCGCTGAGCCTGGTCCAGCAGAAGTTCGGGCGGATTCCACGCCCGGACCGCAAGGGTGCGCTGAAGCTGTGGCCGACTTACACCGCGGAGCCCACGCAGGACGGTGAGCGGAGCGTTACGCTCCGCCGGGTCGGCGATGTGCAGGTCGTCATGGCGGTGTATCACGTGCCCTCGGGCGCGGCCGAGGACTATGCGGCAGTCGACGTGCTGGAGCAGATCCTGGGTGATGAGCCCTCCGGGCGCCTGTACAAGGCGCTGGTCGAGACGAAGAAGGCCGCCAGCGTGTCCGCCTACGGGTACCAGCTGCGGGAGCCGGGCGTGCTGATCGCCTCGGCGCAGGTGCGCAAGGAGGACGATCTCGGGGTGGCCCGCCAGGGACTCGAGCAGGCGCTCGCGGAGGTGGTCGCCCACCCGCCGACTGCGGAGGAGGTCGCCCGCGCGAAGACCCAGCTGGTGAAGAACATCGAGCTGACCCTCAACCGCTCCGACCGGGTCGGTCTCTCGCTGTCGGAGTGGGCGGCGATGGGCGACTGGCGGATGTTCTTCCTGCATCGCGACCGGGTCAAGAAGGTCACCGTCGAGGATGTCGCACGGGTGGCCTCCACCTATCTCAAGCCATCCAACACGACCTGGGGTGAATTCATCCCCACGGAGAAGCCCGACCGCGCCGAGATTCCGGCCGCGCCGGATGTGGCGGCGCTGGTCGCGGACTACAAGGGAGACACCACCCTCGCCGCCGGTGAGGCGTTCGATCCCAGCCCGGACAACATCGAGCGGCGCACCACCAAGTCCGTGCTCGCCGGTGGCGTCAAGCTCGCGCTGCTGCCCAAGCAGAACCGGGGCGGGGCGGTGAATGTGAGCCTGACGCTCCGCTTCGGCACCCTGGCCAGCGCGACCAGCATGGCGACGGTTGGGGACCTCGCGGCCGACATGCTGATGCGTGGCACCCGGACCAAGAGCCGGCAGCAGATCCAGGATGAAATCGATCGGCTGAAGGCCCGCGTGAGCATGTTCGGCGGGCCGACCTCCATTCGTGTCAGCATCGAGACCACCCGGCCCAATGTGGTGCCGGTGCTCCGGCTGGTCGGTGAGATCCTTCGCGAGCCTGCCTTCGACGCCAAGGAGTTCGACGAATTGCGCCGCGAGAACCTGGCCGGCATCGAGCAGAACCGCTCCGAGCCGACTGCCCTGGGGTCGAACGCCTATCAGCGATACCTGAATCCCTATCCCAAGGGCGATCCCCGGTACGTGGCGACATTCGATGAGCAGGTCGCGGATTACACCGCTGCCACCCTTGATCAGGTGCGCCGGTTCTATGCCGAGAACTACGGCGCGTCGAACGGCGAACTCGTCGCGATCGGCGATTTCGACAGCCGGGAGATGACCGCAACGGCCACTGAGCTGTTCGGATCCTGGAAGAGCCCCGGGCCGTTCGAGCGGATCCCCACCGTGTTCAACGACGTCTCTCCGAATAGCATCACGATCGAGACCCCTGATAAGGCGAACGCCTTCTTCCTCGCCGGGTTGAATCTCCCGGTGCGGGACGACGACCCCGACTATCCCGCGCTGCTGCTCGGCAATTACATGCTCGGCGGTGGCTTTCTGAACTCTCGCCTGGCCGTCCGAATCCGGCAGAAGGAAGGGATCAGTTATGGCGTCGGGTCAGGGCTGTTTGCGAGCCCGCTCGACAAGGCCGGCGGATTCCAGACCTTCGCCATCTACGCTCCGGAGAACGCCTCTCGGCTGGAGCAGGCGTTCCGCGAGGAGATCGACCGGGTCCGGAACGACGGGTTCACCCCTGAAGAGGTGCAGAAGGCCAAGGAGGGGTGGCTCCAGTCACGCCAGGTCACCCGTGCTCAGGACCCCTCGCTCGCGGGCCAGCTGGGAAACAATCTCTTCATCGGCCGTACCCTCGCCTTCGATGCCGACTTCGAGAAGCGCGTCGGGGCCCTTACCCCCGACATCATCAACGGGGCGATGCGCCGCTACATCGACCCGTCGAAGCTCACGGTCGTGAAGGCCGGAAATTTCTCGAAGGGCAAGCCCGAGCCGGCCAAACCGTGATCGGGCGACTGTCATCCGCCAGCCGTCGGCAGCTCCTCTGACGGCCGGCGGGTGACCGCCTTAGTTTTAGACCCATGTCCCCGCCTCCCTTCTACTACCGGTTGTCCGAGGGTATCCGCATCACGGTCCGGCCGGTGTACCTGCCGGAACGGTCGAATGTGGGCAAGCAGCAGTATGTCTTCGCCTATTTCGTGCGGATCGAGAACGTCGGCGAACTGACCGCGCAGCTCCGTTCCCGTCGCTGGCTCATTCACGACTCGATCGGGGAAGACACTGCCGTCGAGGGCGAGGGCGTCGTCGGCGAACAGCCGCTGCTCGCGAAGGGCCAGGTCCACGAGTACCAGAGCTTCTGCGTCCTCAAGTCCCCCAGCGGCTACATGGAAGGCGAGTACCGCTTCCACCGGTCGGATGGCACGTCCTTCAGCGCGGAGATCCCCCGCTTCCACCTCGAAGCGAGCCAGTCGGCGGAGCCCCATTCCTGAATGCGCGTCCTCGACCGGTTCGCCGAGCATCTCGAAGGCCTCCGTCTGGGGCCGGGGCGAGTGCTGGTCGCCGTCTCAGGCGGCCCCGATTCGGTCGCCCTGCTCGACCTGCTGGTCCGCAGCCGGGAGCACCATCATCTCGAACTGATCGTCGCCCACGTCGATCATGGCATTCAGCCCGAGAGCACGCTCGTAGCGCATGAGGTCGAGGCGCTCGCGCGGGAGTATGGGCTCCGTTTCCTCACGACCCGGCTCGACCTCGGCCCGAAGACCAGCGAGACCCGCGCACGGGCGGCGCGGTATGCATGGCTCCGCGCCACCCGCCAGACGCAGGGTGCGCGGTGGATTCTCACCGCTCATCACGCCGACGATCAGCGCGAAACCGTGCTGATGCGGGCGCTCCGGGGTTCCGGGCCCGCCGGTCTGGCCGGCATGTCGGCGCGGGAGCGGGGGGTCGCTCGACCACTACTGGGGTTCTCGCGCCGAACCCTTCGCCGGTATTGCCGTACTCATGGATTGCGATGGTGGAACGATCCAGCCAACCGGGACCCCCGGCATCTGCGCTCCTGGATCCGCAGGTCGCTGCTGCCGGAGCTCGAGGAGCGGATGCCGGACATCGCTCGCAAGCTGGGCGAACTCCGCCGCCACGCCTTCCGGGACCGGCGCGCATGGGATGAAGCGCTCTGGTCCTGGCCCGGGCTCGACGCCAGCGCCGAGTCCGGATCCTGCTCGGTCCACTGGCCGGTGTTGCTCGATCTTCCGGCTACGCTGGCGGCGTGTCTGACGGAGAGCCTGGTGCGGAACGCCGGGGCGCCTGCGGGTCCGGCGCGCGTCCGCCGGGCGCTCGCGGCGCTGGCGTTTGCGCAAAGCGGGGCGACCGCCGATCTCACCGGCGGATGGCGCCTTGAACTCGCCTTCGGGCGTTTGCGCGTGGTACCGCCTTCGGCGCCGGAGGCTGGTGGACCACGGTTCCTCTCCACCCCGGAAGGGCAGACCATCTGGGGACCCTGGCGCGTACGCTGGACGCTGGAGTCCGCCCCTGGGGTGCAGGCGCGCGACGGTCGCACGGCCTGGTTCATCCCCTCCGCACTCGCATTGCGGGCCTGGCGCCCCGGGGACCGATTGGCACCCCTCGGGGGGACTGGGCGCAGACTCGCCGTGCGGTGCTTTCAGGATGCGCGGGTGCCCCGCAGCGAGCGGGTCAGCTGGCCGATGGTGGAGGGGGCAGGGGAGCTCGCCTGGATTCCAGGTGTTTGCCGATCGGATATGCTGATTCCCGCCGCGGGCGATCCGGCACTCAGGATCGACGTCGAACCCCGTGGCTGACCCGAGAACCGGCGGGCGCGCCGTCCAGCAGGTGGTGTTCGACGAAGCCACCATCGCGCGGCGGGTCCGTGAACTGGGCCGGGAGGTCACCCAGGCATACCCCGACGGGGACCTGCTGCTCATCGGGCTGCTCAAGGGGAGCTTCGTCTTCCTCGCCGATCTGGTGCGGGCGATCGAGCGGCCACTGCGCGTGGACTTCCTCATCGCCAGTTCGTATGGCACGGGGACGACTTCCAGCGGGGAAGTGCGACTCCTCTACGAGCCCTCGGCGGCACTGGCGGGCAGGCATATCCTGCTCGTTGAGGATATTATTGATAGCGGTCGAACCCTGGCTTCCCTGATGGACCGGTTGCGGTCCCGGGGGCCTCGGAGCCTTGCGATATGCGCGCTGCTGGATAAGCGCATCGCTCCCCCGTTGCCGGAGGTCCGGTTCACGGGGTTCGTGGCTCCGCCGGCGTTTCTGGTGGGTTACGGCCTTGATCACGCGGAGGATTTCCGGCACCTCCCGTATATCGCGGATCTGGGTTGAATGGCTGAACGCATGCCTCCGACGCCGCCCCGGCCTGATTGGCGGGGCCTGAGCAAGAATCTCGCACTTTGGCTCCTCGTCGCGCTGGTCGCGATGGCGCTCTTTCAGCTGATGAACAATCAGAAGAGCGCGGTCCAGGAGTTCACCTATACCGCATTCAAGCAGCAGCTGTCGGCCGGCAACGTGAAAGACGTGACCGTGTACGACGGCAAGCAACTTGAGGGCGAATTCGTCAATCCAGTCACTCAGGACGACCGGAAGGCCAAGGCCTTCGTGGTCCTCCTGCCCATAAAGGACAGCGAACAGCTGCTGGCTGAGCTGGAGCGCTCGGGCGTGCCCATCTCGGCCAAGGAGCCGAAGATCGGTATCGCGAGCTTCCTGGTCGCGGCACTGCCCTGGATCGTCATCATCGGCCTGTGGGTGTTCCTGCTGCGCCAGCTCCAGGCCGGCGGCAGCCGCGCCTTCAGCTTCGGCAAGAGCAAGGCGAAGCTGCTCTCCGGCGATACGCCCAAGCTGACCTTCGCCGATGTCGCCGGCGCGGACGAGGCCAAGGTCGAGCTGCAGGAGATCATCGAGTTCCTCAAGGATCCGCAGAAGTTCACCCGCCTCGGCGGGCGGCTCCCGAAGGGCGCGCTGCTGGTCGGCCCGCCGGGCACCGGCAAGACGCTGCTCGCCAAGGCCGTGGCCGGCGAGGCCGCGCGTCCCTTCTTCTCGATGTCGGGCTCCGATTTCGTCGAGATGTTCGTCGGCGTCGGCGCGTCGCGGGTGCGCGACCTGTTCGAGCAGGGGAAGGCCCACGCCCCATGCATCATCTTCATTGACGAAATCGACGCCGTCGGCCGCCATCGCGGGGCCGGTCTCGGCGGCGGGCACGACGAACGGGAGCAGACCCTGAACCAGCTGCTGGTCGAGATGGATGGGTTTGAATCGAACGACGGCGTGATCCTCATCGCCGCTACCAACCGTCCCGACGTGCTCGACCCCGCGCTGCTCCGGCCGGGCCGTTTCGACCGCCAGATCGTGGTCGATGCCCCGGACGTGCGTGGCCGGGAGGGCATCCTGCGGGTGCACACCCGGAAGATCCCGCTGGCGGCGGACGTGATCCTCGAGGTGATCGCCAAGGGCACGCCTGGGATGGCCGGCGCCGATCTCGCCAACCTCGTCAACGAGGCGGCGCTGCTCGCCGCCCGGCGCAATAAGACCCTGGTCGAAATGCAGGACTTCGAGGACGCCAAGGACAAGGTGATGCTCGGTGTCGAGCGGAAGAGCCTGGTGCTCTCCGAGGAAGAGCGTCGGCTCACCGCCTATCACGAGGCCGGACACTCGGTCGTCTCGATGAAGACCGAGGGCTCGGATCCGATCCACAAGGTCACGATTGTGCCTCGCGGCCGCGCACTCGGGCTCATGATGTCGCTGCCGGACAAGGACCGGTACGGCCAGACGAAGGAATGGCTGATCGGCCGGCTCGCGATCGCGTTCGGCGGGCGGGTGGCGGAAGAGCTGATCTTCGGCGCCAACAAGGTGACCACCGGCGCCGGCAGCGACATCGAACAGGCCACGGCGATCGCCCGGCGGATGGTGACCCAGTTCGGCATGAGCGAGAAGATCGGCATGATGGCGATCGGCGACCGCGAACAGGAAATCTTCCTCGGTCGCGAATTCGGCCAGCGCCGGGAAGTCTCCGAGCGCACCGCGCAGGTCGTCGACGACGAGGTGAAGCACTTCCTCGACGAGGCCCACGAAGGCGCGCGGAGGATCCTGACCGAGAACCGGCTGCTGCTCGATCAGATCGCCGCCGCCCTCCTCGAACGGGAGACCATCGACCGGGAAGACATCGATCTGCTCGCGCAGGGCAAGGCGCTGCCGCCCATGGCTCCGTCCTCGCCGCCGCCGCCGGCCCCCTCGGCCACGGTGCTGCCAAAGAACGATCAGGCGCCACAGCGGACGCCGATACTCGGTGCCCCGCCGGCTGAACCCATGGGCGCGTGATCGCGCGCGCACTCGGGGTCCACTCCCCGCGCGCGGTGGCCGAAGCCCTGCGCGGCCGGGGGTGGGATGAGGTCAAGTCAGACGCGGCGGCCGGCGGAATGCGGGCCGCCGCGCTTGACCTTTCGGGTCTCGAAGAGAGTACCCTTCTCGCGCTCGTTCACTATGCCGGGCAGCTCGGGCTCGAGGTCCTGACCGGCGATGACTGGGCGATTCTTGGCGGCAGCGAGGCTCGGCTGAGCGCGCTCGCGCGCCCGTGGGTGGTCCCGCCCGCGCTCGCAGAGGTCGCCCACGCCGTTGGCCGAGTGCTGACACCGGAGATGCCCACGGCGTGGCTGACGGCCCGGGGACCGGTGCAGCTCGATCGTCCCGTCATCGTGGGGATCCTCAACCTCACCCCGGATTCCTTCAGCGATGGTGGTCGCTACCTGGAGCCCGCCGAAGCCCTCGCGCAGGCGGATCGGCTGTTCGCCGATGGCGCGAGCATTCTCGATCTCGGCGGGGAATCCACGCGGCCCGGCACCGAACCGGTGCCGGAGGCAGCGGAACTCCTGCGGGTGATTCCCATCGTGGAGGCGCTGGTGCACCGCCACGCCTCGGTGCTCCTGTCCGTGGATACCGTGAAGGCTGCGGTGGCACGGGCCGCAATCGATGCCGGTGCTGCCATCGTCAACGACGTGTCGGCCTTTCGCCTCGACCCCGCCGCAGCCGCGGCCGTCGCCGCGACCCGCGCTGGAGCCATCCTCATGCATTCGCGGGGGACCGTGAGTACCATGGCACGGCTGGATCATGCGGAGTACAGCCCGGATGTGGTCACGGCCGTCCGTGAGGAACTCCGTATGGCCTTGGAAGCGGGACTGGCCGCCGGGATCGCGTCCGACGCCATCGTCCTCGATCCGGGCTTCGGCTTCGCGAAGACGGCCGAACAGAATCTCGAACTCCTCGATCAGCTCGCCGCGCTCCGCTCGCTCGGACGTCCGCTCCTGGTGGGCCCGTCCCGGAAGCGCTTTCTGGGGAGCGTCACCGGTCGCGAGGTCGGTGAACGGGATGTCGCGACGGCGGCCGCGTGCGTGCTGGCCTACGAGCGCGGCGCCCGGCTCTTCCGGGTCCACAACGTCGGCGTCACGCGCGATGCGCTCGCCGTCGCCCAGGCGGTGCGAGGGGCGGGGTAGGCGCGCACTGCCGTGCTCGCCGGCCC
>DAINRP010000041.1:0-16024 GCA_036741755.1 Gemmatimonadales bacterium | reverse complement strand
TGATTCGCTCACCCACCGCCCTCGGCTGTTCGACATGAGCACGCGGTCTTTCACCGGCAGGCGCATTCTATGGGCATCTTCGCGCGGTTGATCAATGCACTCACTCTTGGCTCCTCGAAGCCACTCCGGCGGCTCGCCGCGTACTATGCGGTGCTCGCCATTGTCGGCCTGGTGCTCTTTCACTTCCTCCCCGTTCTCGACGGCATGTTGTCGGGCGAGCGCCTCGAGCAGCTATCCAAGACCCCGCTGCTGCTGCAGGACGGGCTCGAGGCAGGCCAGGTGCAGACGACGCCTGGGGACGGCCTGTCGCGCTTCACGTTCGCCCTCAGCACCACATTCGTCTTCTTGAGCACGCTCGCTCTCATGCTGCCGGTCACCTGGGTGTACATGTCGGCTCGCAAGGGAGAGGGCCACAATCAGTCTATCGTGCAGGTCCTGATCGTGTTGCCACTGATCGTCGCCGGCATCGTGCTGATCGTGCGCAACAGTCTCGCGCTGGCATTCAGTCTAGGCGGGGTCGTCGCTGCGGTACGCTTCCGTACCAACCTGAGCGATGCGCGCGATGTGGTGTTCATCTTCCTGGCCATCGCGGTCGGCTTTGCGGCCGGCGTCCAGGTGATCATGGTGGCACTGCTGCTCTCCATGCTGTTCAACTTCCTCATGGTGCTGATCTGGCGGTTTGACTTCGGCCGAACCGTGCTCGAACCCACCGCCGGTTCCCTCTGGGCGGAGCCGCTCGGCGATCTCGCGGGCAAGGACAAGGGCGGCAACACCGTACCCGATCGCGACCTGGTCCTCGCGCTCACGCCCACGAAGGTGGAGGCGCTCGCCGACCGGTTTGCACGGGTGAAAGCTCTGCTCGGGACCAACGGCAAGAAGCCGCGGTTCGATGCGATCGTCACGGTCACGACGGGCAAGCTCGCTGAAGCACAGGAGCAGGTCGAGACGGCGCTCGACCGGGTCACCAAGCGCTGGAAGCTCGACGAGGTAGTGACCAACGCGGGCAAGCCGTCAGAGCTCTACTATATCGTCCGTACCCGCAAGTCGGTGAGTCGCGATGCGATACTGACGGCGATTCGCGCGAATGGCGATAGTATCATTGCCGGAGCCGACGTGGAGATTGGTGACGCACTCGCCAAAGAGGCGGGCGAGCTTCGGCAGGAGCGCAAAGCGCAGGAGCAGCCGGCATGAGCGGGGCCCGACGCGCCGCAGTGCTGTCCATCGCTGTGCTCGTGGGAGCGGCGTGCCAGGCCTCACAGGATGATCTGCCCTCGGTGCTGGGCAGCCCGACCGCGGTCGCGCGCAGCGCCCGCCTGGTACAGGCCCTGGCGCACCATGATACCAGTGGCGGGCGAGCAACGCCGCTGGCCCGGTGGGTGCTCCCGCACGCGCTGCAGGAGATTTCGGGGCTCGCGCTGACGAGCGACGGCCGGCTGCTGGTGCATGGTGATGAACTCGGCGTAGTCTGGGAAATCGACTACCGGCGTGGCGTGCTGGTGAAGCGGTTTGCGCTCGGCAACGAATTGCTCAAAGGCGATTTCGAAGGGATAGCGGTCGCCAACGACGA
Source organism: Gemmatimonadales bacterium (assembly GCA_036741755.1). Lineage (GTDB taxonomy): Bacteria > Gemmatimonadota > Gemmatimonadetes > Gemmatimonadales > GWC2-71-9 > JADJOM01. Next base: position 14,457 of record DAINRP010000041.1, on the reverse strand, counting down.
GTTGTTCATGCTCGCCAGCAACGGCAAGCTGTACGAGTTCCGCGAAGGCGCGGACGGCGCGCACGTCGCCTACAAGGTGCACGATACCGGGCTGAAACAGCAGTGCGAGTTCGAGGGTGTCGCCTTCGATCCGGCGATCAACTCCCTGCTGCTGGCATGCAAGCACGTCGACGACAAGGACCTCCGCGATGCGCTCGTCATCTACCGCTGGAGCCTGCAGAGCGACAGCGGCACGCGGCTGTCGCGGCTCACCGTCCCCCTCGCCGGCGTGATCGGCAGCAACGGGTGGACGAACATGGAGCCCTCCGACATCAGCGTCGATCCCCTGACGGGGAACTATGTACTGGTCGCGTCCCTGCAGAGGGCGCTCCTCGAGGTTACGCCGACGGGCGCGATGGTGTTCGCGCGCCCGCTCCCCGCCATGCACCAGCAGCCCGAAGGCGTCGCGATCACGAAGGACAGCATGCTCATCGTGAGTGACGAGGCCAGGCAGGGTCCGGCGCTCATTACCCTTTACCGGTGGCCCTGAGTGCTCCGGTGGCGGTGTCCGCTCCGCGCGGCATTGGGTGTGGCGGCGGGCGCACTGACGGGGTCACCGCCGGCAGCGGCGGGGCAGTTCGCGCCCCCGCCGGCCGCGCAGGCGGACAGCATCACGGTCGCCATGGGGTCACGCTACCATGCGGGCGCCCTCCACCGCTGGGTGTACGGCAGCGGGTATCGCCACCTGTGGGTGAAGCCGGTTCGGGTGCCCGTTCTGCACCTCGACCGGTACGCTGGTGGCATCCATCCGACCAAGGTGGGTGGCGGGGCGCAGACCAAGTCGCTCCGGCTCGAAACGGTCGACGGGACCGAGTACGTCTTCCGTCTTTCCGACAAGTCCTCCAGCACCGCGCCGGCGTCACTTAAGGGCACGCCCGCCGAAGGCATCTTCCAGGACGCGGTCAGCGCGATGCATCCGGCCGCGGCCATCATCGCGGCGCCGATCCTCGAAGCGAGCGGCGTTCTGCATCCGACCGCGGTGCTCATGGTCATGGCCGATGACTCGGCGCTCGGCAAGTTCCGCGGGGATTTCGCGGGGCGACTCGGGATGATCGAGGAGTATCCCAACGTGCCCGGCGACGGGTCCGGGTTCGGCGGCGCCACCAAGATCATCGACAGCGAAGAGCTGCTGCGTCTGCTGAACGGCGATTCCAGGCAGCATGTCGACGCACGCGCCTTCCTGGCGGCGCGGCTGACCGACTTCCTGATGAATGACAACGATCGCCATCCCGGCAACTGGAAGTGGGCCCGCCTGGAATCGGCCCCGAAGACGCAGTGGGTGCCGATCGCGCGCGACCGGGATCATGCCTTCACGTCCTACGGTGGATGGCTGGTGTCCCTGGCCCGGATGGTACAGCCGAGTCTGGTGTCCTTTGCCGATGAGCCGAACGTCCGGGGACTGACGGAGACCCTGGGGTTCGATGCCCGGCTCCTCAGCGGACTCGAGAAGCCGGTGTGGGATTCGGTCGCTCACGCGCTGCAGGCACGGATCACCGACTCGGTGATCCATGCCGCGGCGCGCGCGATGCCGCTGGAGTACCAGGCTTCCGCTCCACAACTGGAAGCGGTGCTCAAGAGCCGCCGCGCCGCGCTGCCCGACGCCGCGGACCGGTTCTACCGCCTGCTCGCCAGGCGGGTGCAGGTCCAGGGCAGCGATGCACCGGAGCGCGTGGTGATCAGCCGGGTGAGCGATAGCTCCGTCGACGTCCGGCTCGAGTCCGGAGGCATGCCGGGTTTCTCCCGGCGGTTCGATGCCCGGGAGACCTTGGAAATCCTGGTCTATCTGCATGGCGGCGATGATACCGCGCTGGTGACCGGCCAAGTGGAGCAGAGCATCACCGTCCGCGTCATCGGCGGGAACGGCACCAACACGCTCATCGACTCCTCCACGGTGGCGGGACACCGGCACCCGACCCGCCTGTACGATGCGGGCACGGTTGGCGGCGTGTCGTACGGAGCGGATTCGATGTTCGACCGCCGCCCCTGGGAGACCATGAACGGCACGCTGGTGCCCCACCGCCCAGATGACGGCAGCGGTTTCCAGCCAGTCGCGGGACTCAGCCTGCACCGCCGCAGCGGCATTACGCCGCGCGTCGGGATCGTCCGGTACGGATACGGGTTCGCCCGTCGCCCGTACTCCTCGATGGTGAAGCTCGAGGGCGCGTACGCATTCAGGCATCAGGGTGTCAGCGTCGAGCTCTCGGCGGACCAGCGGATGGAATCTTCGCCGCTCCACTTCACGGCCATGGCCGGGATGTCCCAGCTTGAAGACCTCAGCTTCTACGGGTTCGGCAACGCGACCATCGACTCGGGCGGCAGCAATGGCTACTTCGAGGTGCACCAGACCCGGTGGAAGTTCCATCCGGCGATCGCGATCGCGGTCGGGGAGCGGATGGACATTTCGCTGGGCCCCGTGATCCAGCATTCGGCGACGGACGGCGCACGAAGCCCGTACCTTGCGACCATCCGTCCGTATGGGTACGGCCCGTTCAATCAGGCGGGCCTGCAGCTCGGGGTGCGGTATGAGTGGCGCGGCGTGCGTGAGGACCCGCAGCACGCCCCCCCCAGGGCTCTGGTGCAGCTCGAGGGGTTCTACTTCCCCGCGCTTCTGGATGTGCGCTCGCCGTTTGAAGTGGCGGCCGTGACCCTGGGCCTGACGATTCCACTCCCGGTCCCTACCCATCCGTACTTCGTGGTACGCGCAGGCGGCAGGCGGCTGTTCGGCGCCTTTCCCTTCCACGAAGCGGCGTTCATCGGTGGCATAGGGACGACACGGTACATGGACACCCAGCGGTACGCGGGCGACGCCTCCCTCTATGGCACGTCGGAGCTCCGCATTCCTGTCGCGCACCTCAAGATACTGATGCCGTTCAGTGTGGGGATTCTCGGAGTCGCCGAGGCCGGGCGGGTGTATGTCGACGGACGTTCGCCGGGCGGATGGCACGCCAGAGCGGGCGGTGGAGTGTGGATCGGGCGGGGCGATGCGTCATCCGTGCTCACGATCGTGCGCACCACAGAACCGGGCCACCATGGTCTACACGTCGGATTCGGCCTCCACCTGTAGCCACGCCGCCTGCGGACTCGTCGCGATGTGCGGCGTCACCTTTCAACCACGATAATGCTCATGCGGTTCGCTCATTCCATGCTCTGTCCCGCCATGCTGATCGCGGTCGCCTCATGCAAGCCGCCGATCGAGCTCACTCCCCCGCCGGCCGACGCGCCCGCCGCACTCGTCGCGCTGAGCGGCGCATCGATCATGATCGGGGCGGGCGACATCGCGAGTTGCACTCAGATATTGAGCAGGGGCACGGCGGCACTGGTCGATAGCGTGCTTCGGGCGGACAGCATCGCCAAGGTCGACGACGTGGCCATTACCATGGGTGACAACGCGTATACGTCGGGCACGGCGGCCCAGTTCACCAACTGCTTCACACCCACCTGGGGCGATTCCGAGAAGCGCATCCTCAAGAAGCTGCGCCCGGTTCCCGGCAACCATGAGTATTACAGCGCCGATGCGGCCCCGTACTACAAGTACTTCGGCTCCGCCGCAGGCTCGGTCGGCAAGGGCTACTACAGCTATGACGTTGGCGCGTGGCACGTGATCGCGCTCAACACCGAGATACTCGTGAGTCCGCTCTTCACCGATTCGGCCAGCAAGGCGGAGCTGGACTGGCTGGAGAAGGATCTCAAGGCCCACAAGACGCTGTGCACGGTCGCCTACGGGCATCACCCCCGCTTCAGTTCGGGATGGCATGGGGGCGATCCCTCACTCGGCCGGATGTGGCAGCTGTTCTACGACAATGGGGTCGATCTCGTACTCACTGGCCACGACCACGACTACGAACGCTTTCTGCCGATGACTCCAGCGGGCACCGTCGACTCGGCGAAGGGAGTCACGCAGATCATCGCGGGGACGGGCGGCGAGGAGCTTCGCGGATTCAGGAAGGCCATCCTCCCCACCAGCGCCGCAAGGATCATGGGCCGCGCCGGAGTACTGCTGCTCACACTGGGCAAGGCCGAGTACCGGTCGGCATTTCTCGAGATCGGCGGACGGATCTGGGATCAGAGCGGCGGGAAGTGCCACTGAGACGAGCGGAAGGTCGGCCACGCGTCCGCAATGGCAGGAGCCTTCTCGGGTAGGGACCGCCGGGACACTGGCCCACTGCCCGCCGCCGATCGCGACCCCTAGCCCTCGGTCGCGGGTCGTGATGCTCCAGTCAATCGCTCCTCCGCCGCCAGCCGGGTGTCGGACGCCGCGTGCTGGGTCTCACGCAGAATCACTTCCGACTGATCCATCAGCACCCGCAGGTCCGCCGGGCTTCCGGCCGCCTGCACGTTGAGTCGCAGGTTGACCTGGGATCCGGCGGCTGTCGCCGCGGCGACCAGCGCCGCCATCACCGCGTCTCCCAGCGTCGAGGTGGGGCCCTCCCGCGCTGCGCGCCGCGCGAGCTGGGCCACCTGACGGGAGAGCAGCACCACGTCCGATGGAACCCTCGCCGCCTTGCGCCAGGCCTTGGCCAATCGATCCGCACGATCGAGCTCGGTTCCGGCGACGCTTCGGCGGGCCACAATCACCGCCTCGAAGGCCCGTGCATCCTCGCCCGCGAGCTCCAGCAGACGCCCACGGGCCCGGTCTGCGGACTCGATCAGGTCGGCCAGGCCGGCACTGGTATCCGCCCCAGCCCTGGCCTGAGCCACTCGGCCCACCATGCCGGTCAGGGCGGCGGCCAGCGCGGCGCAGACCGCCGCCACGGAGCCGCCTGCCGGTGCCGGCGTGGCGGCGGCGACTGACTCCGCAAAGTTGGCGAGCGAGATATCGTCGGCCATCGGGACTCAACTGGTGAAGGGTGACTGACGGCCCCGGGCGCTCAGCGCCGTATCGGGGTCGCCGGCAGCATCATGTCCAGCAGCCAGGCATGAATCGCGGGGTTGCCGGCAACCACCTCCGAATGCTCGACACCGAGATCCCGGCCGCTGAAGTCGGTCACCCGGCCGCCTGCCTCGCGGATCAGGAGAATGCCCGCCGCGATGTCCCACGCCGAGAGTCGCTGCTCCCAGAAGCCCTCGAACCTGCCGGCCGCGACATCCGCCAGGTCGATCGCCGCCGAGCCGGGCCGGCGCACGCCGGAGGAGGCCAGGGTGACTCCGGTGAGCTGTCCGAGATACGTGTCCAGCTTCGAAAAATCCCGGAACGGGAAACCGGTGCCGAGGAGCGAATGGGCCGGATCGGTGATGGGGGAGACCCGGATCGGCTGGCCGTCCTCATAGGCGCCCCCACCCAGGGTCGCGGTTGTCAGGCGATCGAGCGGAACATGCAGGACGGCCGCCGCCTGCAGGACGCCATCCACGGCGGCCCCGATCGAGACGGCGAAGGCGGGGAAGCCATGCAGGAAGTTGGTGGTGCCGTCGAGCGGATCGACGACCCAGACCAGCCCTCGCGTGACGACGTCCGGGCTCAGTTCCTCGCCGATCACCACCGAGCCAGGAGCCCCTTCGGTCAGGATGCGGGTGATGAGCTTCTCTGAATCCCGGTCCACCTCCGTGGCCCAGTCGGAACGCCCTTTCGCGGTCCACCGGCTCGGATCGCGAGGCCGCTCGACCCGCCGGAGGTAGTCGCCGGCGGCGTGGCATGCGGTGGTGGCGAGATTCAGTAAGTCATTGGCCGGCGTCATATTGCGTGCGATCCCCCCGTCCGATAGCTTGCCCCGATGCCGCGAATCTTCTCCGGAATCCAGCCCTCGGGCGAGCTCCATATCGGGAACTGGCTCGGCGCCGTGCAGAACTGGGTTCGCCTGCAGCAGTCCTACGAGTGCCTCTTCTGCGTCGTCGATCTCCACGCCATCACCGGCAAGTACGAGGCGAGTACGCTCGCCCGGCGGACTCGCGAGATGGCGGTCGGCCTGCTGGCGGCAGGGATCGATCCCGATCGGGTGACGCTGTTTGTCCAGTCACACGTCCCCGAACATTCCGAACTGCAGTGGCTGTTCAATACGGTCACACCGATCGGCGAGCTCGAGCGGATGACGCAGTTCAAAGATAAGTCTACCCGGTTCGAGAGCATCCCGGCGGGTCTGCTGAACTATCCGGTGCTGATGGCGGCCGACATCCTGCTCTACCGGGCCGATCTCGTGCCCGTGGGCGAGGACCAGGTCCAGCACCTGGAACTGACCCGCGAAATCTGCCGCAAGTGGAACGCGGAATTCGGCGGTGGCGTGGACTTCTTTCCCGAGCCGCAGCCGATGCTGACCGAGGCCAAGCGGATCATGGGGCTCGATGGCCAGGCCAAGATGTCGAAGAGCCTGGGTAACACCATCGGGATGCTGGAGCCGCCCGAGGAGGTGTGGAACAAGCTGCGGCCTGCGAAGACCGATCCGGCGCGCATTCGCCGGCAGGATCCGGGCAATCCGGACAACTGCAATATCTTCTCGCTGCACAAGTACTTTTCGCCGCCGGAGACGGTGGCGCTGGTCGATGCCAACTGCCGCAGCGCCGGCTGGGGCTGCATCGACTGCAAAAAGGTGCTGGCGGAGAACCTGAACGCGGCACTGGCCCCGATCCGTGCCCGTGCGGCCGAGTACGACGCCCACCCCGAACGTGTCGAGCAGGTCCTGGGCGACGGCGCGGCGCGGGCGCGGCGGATCGCCCGGGAAACCATGACCGGCGTCCACGAGCGGATGGGGTTCCTGCCGCGCCGGGACGACCGCTAGGGGTGGGGCACGCCCCCACCCGATTCTGAGGTAGGCCTGAATGGAAAAGATCATCAAGGCGGCTGTCGAGCGAGGCGCTTCCGACCTGCATATCAAGGCCGGTGATGTCTTCCGTGCCCGGATCAACGGCAAGCTCGTGCCGCTCACCAAGCAGCGGCTGACCCCCGATCAGACGCGGGCGATCGCGCTGAAGCTCCTCCCCAACGAGGATGACCGTACCCGCCTCGATCAGCTCAAGGACTTCGACTGCTCGTGGGGCATGCCGGGCGTGGGACGCTTCCGGGTGAATGTGCTCCGGCAGCGCTCGTCCTTCATGGTGGTGATGCGGGTGATTCCGTTCACCGTGCCCACCACCGAAGAGCTTCGCCTCCCGCCGGTCGTGGCCCGCCTCGCCGAGCTGGAGCAGGGACTCCTGCTGGTGACCGGCGTGTCGGGGAGCGGCAAGAGTTCCACCGTGGCGGCGATGCTCAACCATATCAATCAGAATCTGCAGCGGCACATCGTGACGATCGAGAATCCGATCGAGTTCCTGCATCGGGACGTGAAGTGCTCCGTGACTCAGCGCGAGGTCGGCGTCGATACCGAGAGCTTCGCGGTCGGCCTGCAGGCAGCGCTCCGCCAGGACCCGGATGTAATCGTCATCGGCGAGGTCTCGGATCACGAAACGCTCGACACCGCCATCAAGGCCGCCGAACGGGGCCATCTCGTCATCTCGACGCTCCCCACCGCCGACGTCTACAGCACGATCGCACGGCTGCACTCCATGTTTCCCGGAGTGGAGCGGGAGATCGGTCAGGTCCGTCTCTCCGAGGTGCTGAGAGGGGTCCTCGCGCAGCGGCTCGTCCCCATGAAGGATGATGGCGGCCGCATCGCCGCCGTCGAGGTCCTGGTGGCGACGGCAGCCGTCCGCGCGATCCTGCGTGACCCCGAGCGAATCCACTCGCTCCGGACCGTCATGTTCGAAGGCGGCGAGGACGGCATGCAGACCTTCGAGCAGTGCGCCGCGCAGCTTCAGGCCGAGGGCCAGATCTCGGCCGAGGCGGCCGCCGCCCTGGGCGCGTGAAGGCACGCGAAGTCCTTGCCGCGCTGATTGCGCTTCCGCGTGAAGCCGGCACGCCTGCTGCCACCGCCGCACGGGGACTGCTGATCCGTCACCTCACGGAACTCGGGTACCAGGTCTGCGAGCAGCGATTCAGCTTCCAGCCATCCTCACTCAACGCCTTCCCACTGCTCGGGGCCGGGCTGGGCTGGCTCACCCTCCTCGAGATCCCGCTCCTCCTGATGGGGCAATTGCCCGGGGTGCTCGCCCCGTTGGTGTGGGTGGCGGGCGCGGTCGCGCTCAGCCTGCTGGCCTGGGGGATCGGTACCGGCGTCGAAGTGCCCGGAGCCGAACGGCGCGAGGACGCCAACCTCGTAGCGACACGCGGCCCCGCTTCGGTGCATCGCTGGATTGTGGCCCATGTCGATTCCAAGGCCCAAGGGCACTCCATGGCCGGGCGGCTGCTCGCCGTGTGGGTGATGCTGCTGGCGGGGGGGCTCATGACCGGGCTCGCGCTCTGGCGGCCGATGCGGGACGGGGCCCTTCCGGGTGTCGCCGTGGCAGCGGCCGCCGGGCTGTCGCTCGCTGCCGGAGCCCTGGCGGGTCGCGGACGGCTTCGCGGGACATCGCCAGGTGCCAGAGACAATGGGACAGGGCTCCTCGCCGCACTGCTGGCCGCGGAGAGCAGCCAGGATCCCGGGGTGGGGTTCGTCTTCACCGGCGCCGAGGAATTTGGCCTGGTGGGCGCCCGGGCCTTCCTGCGGGAAACGGGCACCCTGGGAGTCGCGGACGTGCTGAACCTCGATACCCTGACCGACCGGGGTGCGCTTTACCTCGTAGCTCACGATGCCCGCGGCCGCACCCTTGCCGAGGAGTTGCTCCCCGTCCTGCGGGGTGCCGCCGCGAGAGTCGTCGTCCGCCGGTTGCCGGTTGGGATCATGACCGACAGCCTCCCGATGGCGCGGTCTGGCGCCCGGGCCGTGACGCTGGCCCGGCTCGACTGGGCTGACCTCAGTCGCCTGCACACGCCGAGGGACACGATGGATGACCTGGGGCTGGACACCGCGGAAGCGGTCGGAAGGGCCGTCGGCGCCCTCCCGCCACCGGCCCGATGAGGTCGCCGGCCAGTCACTCTGCCGGGCACGGTGCAGGGGCGCGTCATGGGGAGCGCTGGCGTTGACAACGTCTTCTCCGCGCCTAGCTTTCACCAGAGGATACATCGGGGCCCCCGCCGTGGGGGCCCCATTTCTTTTGTGCCATAGCCAGAATGTTCAATCCAAAGACGCACTGCGTAGTCGTCGTCGGGGCCCAGTGGGGCGACGAAGGCAAGGGAAAACTGGTCGATGTGCTCGCCGAGCAGGCGGACTTCGTGGTCCGCTACCAGGGCGGGGCGAACGCCGGCCACACCGTGTGCATCGGCGATGCCCAGTTCATCCTGCAGCAGATCCCGTCCGGTATCCTGCACGACAGCTGCACCTGCGTCGTCGGCAACGGGGTCGTGCTCGATCCGGAGACGTTCTTCCTCGAGCTCGATAGTCTGGCCGCCAAGGGCGTCCACGTCCAGGGACGGATCTTCGTCTCGGACCGCGCCCACCTGGTGTTGCCCTACCACAAGCTGCTCGACAAGGCCCACGAGCGGAGCCAGAAGATCGGCACGACAGGGCGGGGCATCGGCCCGGCGTATGAGGACAAGTTCGGGCGGCGCGGAATTCGGGTCGGCGATCTCCGCCACCTCGAATCCGCGCGGGCGGTGCTCTCCGAACGGGTCGCCCGGGCCAATCAGCTCCTCGCGATGATGGGCAGCACCGAACTGGCGAGCGAACCGCAGCACCATGAGTTGCTCGACCGGCTGGCACCTCGGCTGCTGCCCCTCGCCGCCGACACCGGGCTGCTGGTCCACCGGTCGCTCAAGGAAGGTCGCCGCGTGCTGCTGGAAGGGGCCCAGGGGGCACTCCTCGATGTGGACCACGGCACCTATCCCTTCGTGACGTCGTCCAACACCACGTCGGGCGGCGCCGCGACCGGCTCCGGGATCGGCCCCACCGCGATCGATGAAGTGCTCGGTGTCGTGAAGGCCTACACCACGCGCGTGGGCAACGGTCCGCTTCCCACCCAGGCCGTGCCCGAGGTCGAAGAACAGTTGCGCACGCTTGGCGGGGAATTCGGCGCGGTGACAGGGCGGCCCAGGCGCTGCGGATGGTTTGATGCGACCGTCGTCCGCTACTCGGTTCGGGTGAACGGGCTCACCGCACTTGCGGTCACAAAGCTCGATGTGCTCGATACCTTCGGCGAGATTCCGGTTGGGACCGACTACATCCTCGATGGTGTCCCCTGTGATCAGCTTCCGGCCGACATCCGGGCCCTGGAGCGGGTGGTACCGCAATACGAGGTCTTGCCCGGCTGGCGCCGCCCCACCACCGGCGCGCGACGGCTCGCGGATCTCCCGGCCGAGGCCCGGGCGTATCTCGACCGGCTGCAGGATCTCTCCGGTGCGCCGATTCGCTACGTGAGCGTCGGGACCAGGCGCGACCAGATCATCGAAGTCTGAAACAGCGAGTTCCGAGTTCCGAGTTCCAAGTGCTGGTACTCTGAACTCGGAACTCGGAACTTGGAACTCTTCATGACCCCTCCCGAATCCACCGATCTCCTCGTCGTCGGCGCCGGACCCTGCGGGCTCGCCGTCGGGGTCGCGGCGCATGAAGCCGGCCTCGAGTGCATCCTGCTGGACCGGCGGACGGTGGTCTCGACCATCGAGCGCTATCCGCTCAACATGACCTTCTTCTCGACCCCGGAGAAGATCGAAATCGGCGGCGTGCCGTTCATCACCAGCAACGAGAAACCCACCCGCAAGGATGGGCTCCTGTATTACCGCCGGGTCACGGAGCATTTCGGGCTCGATGCCCGGCCGGGCGAGGAGGTCACCTCGGTCGCCCGAGACCCTGCCGGGGGATTCCGCGTCGAGGTGAGCCGGCGTCACGATACCACAAGCTACTACGCCGCCAACCTGGTCTTCGCCACCGGGTACTACGACTGGCCCAACCCGCTCCGCGTGCCGGGCGAGGAGTTGCCGCACGTATCGCACTATTTCACCGAAGGTCATCGTCACTGGCGCCAGAACGTGGTCGTGATCGGGGCCGGGAACAGCGCAGTCGATGCCGCGCTCGAGTGCTGGCGCGCCGGTGCCCGGGTGACCCTGGTACATCTGGAGGATGGCTTCGACCGCGTGGTGAAGCCCTGGGTGCTGCCGGACATCTCCAACCGGGTGAAGGAAGGCAGCGTTGTGCCCCGCTGGAAGAGCCGGGTGGTGGCCATCACGCCCGAATCGGTGCTCATCGAACCGGTCGGCGGCGGCCCGCGGGAGGCGCTGCCCGCTGACGCGGTGCTCGCCATGACCGGGTATCACGCCAATACCGACCTTCTGGCCAGCCTGGGCGTCCCCGTGGACCGCGCGACGGGAATCCCGGCGCACGATGAGGCCACGATGATGACTCCGATCCCGGGCTGCTACCTGGCCGGCGTCATGGCGAGCGGGAATGACGCCAACCGGCTGTTCATCGAGAATGCCCGTGGGCATGGGGAGTTGATCGTGCGCGACCTGATCCGGCGCCGCGAAGGCTAGGCGCGATTCATCGGTGGTGCGAATCACGAAACGAAGAAACCCTCCGGTGTCTCACCGGAGGGTTTCCCTGTTCGGCGGCCGATTTGCTCGGACGGGGCCTACTGGTTGGCGGTGTACCAGGCCGCGACGCCGAAGCCCACCGGGTCGATCTCGTAGTACTGGTAGCGCGAGTACCGGCCCGTCGTCGGGAAGTAGGGCGGCGGATTCCGGAACGAGCAGACGTCGTAGCTGTACTGGTCGTTCCAGCCGGCGCCGCCGGTGGAGGCGGTGGCACCCGCGTTTCTCTGAATAAGCCCGCCGATCACGATGTCGCAGCCGCGGCCCATCGGCTGTCCGACCGGGCAGTCCTCTCGACCGGCTACCGGCGTCGAGGCGTTCGCGCCCGAAGTCGGGTTTTCGCCGTCGAAAGTGGTGAGGGCCAGGAATACCCCGTTGTAGCTCTCGCTCGGCGTGTCGTCGAATCCGCTCACATAGGCGCTATTCACCAGGAAGGGACTGTTCACTGCGTTGTCCGCCATCCGGATGCCCTTGGGCGTCGTGTACCCGAGCATGTCGGCGCAGGTCGTGTTCGGCGGCGTCACGTAGATGAGATCGTCGTCCAGCATGATGTTGCCGGTGGCCGCCAGCAGCACCTGGCCCCGGATACTTCCGCTGGCCGCGACGCTGCCGGCCACATAGATCACACCCTGGATGTTGATGTTCCAGGAGCGGTCGAGAGGCCACAGGTATGGGGCCATGATTGCGGCCTGGGTGGCGGCGGCGGCGCTACAGGCCGTCCCAACCCGTCCCGAACATGCCAGCCCGGTGACGACTGACGCCGGCGCCGCGCCGCCCCACCCCGGATACACCAGCCAGTCACCGAAGGGTGTTGGGTTGGTCGCCGAGACTGGCGGGGTCACCCTCCAGATTCCACCGGTGAGGGCCTCGTCTCCTCCGAGGTAGCAGCGCCTGGCGTTGCCTGCGACGGCCCCCTGGGCCTGGCGGTAGGCCGTCAGCTTGACGGCGTTGGTCGCCGCCGAGCGACTGATGGAATCGGCCGTCACCCAGCTGGTGGGGGCGGAGATGAGCGCGCTCGTGGACTGGACGCCGCCGCAGTTGGGCGAGAAGTACATGGGGTCCGCGGCCGCTGTCGTGCTCGAGGTGCCGTACAAGGACGGACTGTTCGGCCACCGCCGCCCGTTCAGGTAGGCGCGATTGTTCGCATCGGTCGTCGCGGTACCGGTGACCCGGGCCTTGAAGACGCGGAAGAAGCCTTCGTTGGCGTCCGTGACATCGCCGTCGGCGTCGAGGTCAATGGAGATGAACTCGATTCGGGTATCCGGGTCGGTTCGGGTCAGATTGGCGTCGCCGGTGATGTTCAGGCTCGCCGCCTGCGCAATAGGCAGCACCGAGGCGAGCTGGACCGGGGTGGGCATCGGGATCGGCGCGACGCCGGTCTTGAAGCCCTTGTTGTAGGTACCGACGGCCTGGTTGGTGATGGAACCCACGACCGTGAGCGGTCCGTTGAAGATGGCCGGCCCGGTGCTGCAGAGGCGGTAGGTGGTGTTCGAATGCACCGGCCCGAACTTCACGTTGCCAAACCCCACGCAGAGGCCCGACGGGAAGGTGTCGGTGAACTCGGCGTATTTCGCAAAGGAGTCCTGCGACAGCTGCACCCGGCGAACGACGACGGCGCCACGGGCATCCCGGATCTCCGAAATGATGCTCGCGTAGACGCCGAACTGGCCGGTGGTGTTGCCGCTCCGCCCGGCGTAGACCGACCGGGTGAATCCCGGAATCACGGCGCCCGAGGCATCGAGCACCGTCGCCCCCGACGCCAGGGTGACGTAGCCGGTCAGCGGGAGGACGACGGCGTTGGCGTTGAGCTGATCGCGGCCCCATTCGAGCCCCGCATCCGCCGCGCCTTCCATCATCGCCTCCTTGGCGTGGAACTTGGTGATGAGGTTGGTATTCCCCATCATCATGATGATGCCGATCGCGAGGCTGGCGACAATCATGGCGAGCATCAGCGTCATGATGAGCGCTACGCCTCGTTCATTGGCCACCATTCGGTGCGTCGTCCGCATATCCTGCTCCTGCTGGGGGTCGTTGGTGCTCACAGGGGTGCCACTGTGGTTCGAATGATCAGCGGCGATTCATTCGGCGTGCAGTCCGAGGCGCCGACGGCGTAGTCGTAGATCGTCCCGACCACGACGTTGCCGTCGAAGTAGGTATAGCTCGGCTGGTTCGCCGGTATGCTCGAGACGATGTCCCAAGTCACCGCCGGCGGGATCCGCCGGTAGATGTTGTAGTTCTGGATGTCCCGTTCACCGCCCGCTTCATCGGCGGAGGCGGGCCACCGGAGGGTGTCGCCCGACTGGGGCCAGAGGCCGCCCGCGGGACTCGACACCACCGTCAGTGGCCCCGCGAGCAGCGGCACCGCACCACAGGTCCGGAGCTGGATCAGCCCGTTGTTGGGGAGCCGTGAAGCAGACGTCAAATCCCGGAATCGCTGATCGGCGCCAGTCAGGCCGTTGGTCACCCGGATATTGATCTGGATGGCCTTGATGCTGTCGGCGAGGGCTGACCCGGTGCCGTTGGTGTCCGCGGCGCTGTTGTGCAGGGCGACACTGTGCCGGATCGAACCGACGCAGGCGGCACTGGGGCAGACGATGTTCGAGTCCCGCGTTGCCGGCGGAACCGCCAGGGTGGTCTGGTGGACGTAATATCGTAAGAACGGGGTGTTCGGGATCTTGTAGATGTTTCGTGCGATCAGTTCCGCGGGCAGGGCGTTCACCCGCATCATCATGACGTAGTCGTTCGGGTCCGTGGTGCTCGAGTCGGCACGGAAGTAGATCACGATCGTCTCCGCCGCACCCGGGGTACCGTTGATGTCCAGGTAGGTCATCGACGGATAGGTGAACGTGGTGTTCGGCAGGGTGTACGCCGAACCGACCGGCAGCGCGGTGAACGAACCCGGCGGCGCATCGGGGTTGAAATACACCGCGTTTGTGGGGGTTACGCTGTCGGTGTAGTCCGCATTCACCGCCACGGTCATGGTGTCAGCGTACACC
>DAINRP010000040.1:0-16040 GCA_036741755.1 Gemmatimonadales bacterium | reverse complement strand
GAGGAGAAGGGTCTGTACGGAAGTTCCTACTTTACCGAACATCCGACGGTCCCGCTGGCGCAGGTCGTCGCCGACGTGAACATCGACATGATCGGGCGGAACTGGAAGGACACCATCGTCGCGATCGGGCGGGAACACTCGGACCTCGGTGCCACGCTCGCGCGGGTGAACTCAGCGCATCCCGAGCTGCAGATGACGGCGATCGACGACCGCTGGCCGGAGGAGAACTTCTACTCCCGTTCCGACCATTTCAATTTCGCGCGAAAGGGTGTGCCGATCCTGTTCTTCTTCAACGGCACCCATCCGGACTACCACCAGGTGACCGATTCGCCCGACAAGCTCGACAGCGAGAAGGAGTCGCGCATCCTCAAGCTGCTCTTCTTCCTCGGGCAGGATATCGCCAACGCGACCGAGCGGCCCAAGTGGGTTCCGGAGAGCTACGCCAAGATCGTGGGGTCATCGGAGGAGTGACGCCGAGGGGCGGGTCCGGTCGCCGGCCCGTCGGGGCCGGGGGCCGGGCCGCCTAGACCTGCCGGGGCGGCCGCCCCAGATTTCCACGCATGACTGACACCACACCCTCGCTCGCCGAATTCAACGCCTTCCGCAGCCGGATGAACGACGTCATCCTGAACGCGGGCAACCTGACGATCAACCGGTTCTTCGCGCTCGACCACCGATGCTACGAGCCCGGGGCACTCGGCACCAAGACCAAGGAGATGCTCGGTCTGGTGGCCAGCATGGTGCTGCGCTGCGACGACTGCATCACGTACCACGTGGAGCGGTGCCATCAAGAGGGCACCACCCGCGACGAGTTCCTCGAGATCTTCTCGGTGGGGCTGGTGGTCGGCGGCAGCATCGTGATCCCGCATCTGCGGCGGGCGATGGCGCGGCTGGAGGAGCTGGAGGGCGCGACCGGCTGAAGCGGAAGGGTGGGTCCTCGGGCGTCAGGCATCCACCGCCGCGACGGGAGTGGCGACCGGAGTTCCCCCACCGGCCCGCCACTGCCCCAGCAGCACCCCGCCGATGATGCAGGCACCACCGATCAGATGGACCGCAGTCGGCCGCTCACCGAGGAGGAGAAGCGCGGTGAGCACCGCAACGAGCGGGCTGGCGCAGGTATAGAGTGCGGCGCGGGAGGCGCCGAGCCGCTGGACAGCCCTGCTCCAGAGGAAGTAGGACGCGACCAGTGACAGCAGCGTTGAGTACGCGAGCCCCGCCCACGCCTTTCCGCTCACCGCCCCCCAGTTCAGCCGATACAGCGATGGCAGTCCAGCGAGGACCAGCCCGGGCGTTCCCGCGAGCAGCCCCCACGTCGTGATGCCCAGGGCGGAGACTTCCCCCCCGAAGTGGCGGAGCCCGATCGTATAGACGGTCCAGCAGGCGACACCTCCAAGAATGAGGAGGTCTCCCGACCAGTCGCCGTGGCTCAGATCAAGCCCGCGTGCGGCGATCACCGCCACGACACCGACAGTCGCCAGGGCGAGGGCGGCGTACTGCCGCGGCGGAATCCGTTCGTGGCCCAGGAACCCCGAGACGACGGTCACCACCGTGGGCATCGCCGCGAGGATCAGCGCGGTGTTGGTGGCGGTGGTCCGGGAGAGCCCGGTGATGAAGCAGAGCTGATACAGCGTGTTCCCGACGAGTCCCAGCAGCAGCAGCCGCCCCCAGAGGTGCCGGGGCACGACGCGTCTCGGCTCGGCCCGGAGCAGCAGGAGCCCCAGCAGCAGCGAGCCCACCGCGAAACGGATCGCGGTAAAGGCGAGCGGCGGGATCTCCTGGAAGGTCAACTTGGAGACGGCGTAGTTCCCGCCCCAGAAGACCACGACGAGGATCATGCCGGCATGGGGCGAGGGGAGGCGGCGCATGCGGAAGGGTAATCGGGGCTGGAAGGACGGGGGGACGGGGAGGCGCTATATTCCCCGCCATGAAGCAGGCACGAATCCGAAATTTCTGCATTGTCGCCCACATCGACCACGGCAAGAGCACCCTGGCCGACCGGCTCATCGAAGCCACCGGCGCGGTCGAGAAGCGGCTCATGCGCGAGCAGTTGCTTGACACGATGGACCTCGAGCGCGAGCGCGGGATCACGATCAAGCTCAACGCCGTCCGCATGACCTACAAGTCACGCGCCGGGCTGGAGTACGAGCTCAATCTGATCGACACGCCGGGACATGTGGACTTCACCTACGAGGTCTCGCGCTCGCTGGCCGCGTGCGAGGGCGCGATCCTGGTGGTCGATGCCTCGCAGGGCGTCCAGGCCCAGACGCTCTCGAACCTCTTCCTGGCCATGGACGCCGGCCTCGAGATCATCCCGGTCCTCAACAAGATCGACCTCCCGGGCGCCGAGCCCGAGCGGCGGGCCAAGGAGATCATGGACCTGATCGGGGCCAAGCGGGAGGAGATCCTCTCGGTCTCCGCCAAGGAAGGCACCGGGGTCCCGGAGCTGCTCGAGGAAGTGGTCCGCAAGGTCCCGATGCCTCGGGGCAATCCCGACGCGCCGCTCAGGGCGCTGATCTTCGACTCGTATTTCGACCGCTATCGCGGCGCCATCCCGAGCATCCGGATCGTCGACGGTACCCTGCGCAAGGGGATGCAGATCGCCTTCGGCGCGCATCCGGCCGACGTCTACACCGTCGACGAAGTTGGCTACCTGCAGCTGGGACAGCGTCCCACTGGCCTGCTGGAATCGGGCGAGGTCGGCTACGTCGTGGCGAACACCCGGACCGTCGGCGACACGCGCGCCGGCGACACGATCCTCGACGCGGACAACCGGGCCACCGAGCTGCTGCCGGGCTATCGGGATGTGAAGCCGATGGTCTTCGCGGGGCTGTACCCCACCGAAAGCGAACAGTACGAGGCACTCCGCGACGCGCTGGCCAAGCTCAAGCTGAACGACGCGAGCCTGGGCTACGAGCCGGAGACCTCGACGGCCCTCGGCTTCGGCTTCCGCTGCGGCTTCCTCGGCCTGCTCCACATGGAGATCGTGGCCGAGCGGCTGCAGCGCGAGTTCAACCTCGACCTGATCACGACGGTTCCGACGGTGGAGTACTACGTGTACCTCACCGATGGCACGATGACCCTGCTGGAGAACCCCACCAAGCTTCCCGATCCGGCGACCATCGCCCGGATCGAGGAGCCCTACGTGAAAGCCCGGATCATGACGCCGGTGGAGTACATCGGCGGCATCATGAAGCTGGGCACCGACCGGCGCGGGGTGTATCACGGCATGAAGTACCTCGATACCGCCCGGGTGGAGTTCGATTTCGACTTCCCACTCGGCGAGATCGTCCTCGATTTCTACGACAAGCTCAAGGGCATCTCCCGCGGCTACGCGGCGATGGACTACGAACTCGCCGGCTACCGCGAGTCGGATCTGGTCCGGCTGGACATGCTGATCAACGGCGAGTCGGTGGACGCGTTCAGCGTGATCATCCACAAGGACAAGGCCTACGAATTCGGCCGGAAGATCTCCGAGAAGCTCAAGGAGCTGATCCCGCGCCAGCTCTTCGTGGTGGCGATCCAGGCCGCGATCGGCAACAAGATCATCGCGCGCGAGACCATCTCCGCCCTCCGGAAGGACGTGCTCGCCAAGTGCTATGGCGGCGACATCACCCGGAAGCGCAAGCTCCTCGAGAAGCAGAAAGAGGGCAAGAAGCGGATGAAGCAACTCGGTCAGGTGGAGATACCGCAGGAGGCGTTTCTCGCCGTCTTGCAGGTGGATTGAGACCGAGTGCTTAGTGCTTAGTGCCTAGTGCTTGGTTCCGAGTTCCGAGGTCGATCGGGAGAGAGAGAAGATGGTCAGCGAGTCAGGACGCGAGGCCACCGCACTCGGAACCCGGAACCCGGAACCCGGAACCCTCGTGATCCAGACCGCGCATCTCGGTGACGTGGTCCTGACGCTGCCGCTGCTCCAGCGACTGGCCGACGCCGATGGGCCGGTCGACCTTGTCACCACTCCCGACGCCGCGCCGCTGGCCGAGCAGCATCCCGCCGTCCGCCGGGTCATTCCATTCGACAAGCATGGCGCCGATCGGGGTCTTGCGGGGTTCATACGGCTTGGCCGCCGGCTCCGGGCGACGGGCTACGCGCGGGCGGTGCTGCCGCATGGGTCGGTGCGTTCGGCAGCGCTGGCATGTCTTGCCGGAGCGGCGGAACGGGTCGGATTCGCCGGTGCTCCCGGCGCCCTGAGCTACACGAGACGGGTGTCGCGGCCGACCGCAGGGCACATGAGCGCGCGATTGCTGGCGCTCGCGGGCCAGGGCACCGCGCCCGGTCGGCCATGGCTGCAGCTCACGGCGGGGGATCGCGCCAGCGCCGCGACGTGGCTGGACGCACACGGCGTCGCTGAACCGTTCATCGTGCTGGCGCCCGGTTCCCGCTGGGGTACCAAGCGGTGGCCGTACTTCGCCGAGCTGGCGCAGCGGCTCCGACATCCGGTGGTGGTGATTGGCGGACCGGAGGATCAGACGCTCGCAGCGACGATCGTGCAGGCGGCGCCGCAGCGCGCCCACAGCGCGGCCGGGGTACTTGGTCTCAGGGCGTCGGCGGCCCTCATTGAACGCGCGGCCCTGCTCGTCAGCAACGATTCGGTCGCGCTCCACCTGGCCACGGCCCTGGATCGACCGGTCGTCGCCATCTTCGGCCCGACGATTCCCGCCTTTGGGTTCGGCCCACTGGGGGATGATCCAATCGTCGAGCAGGCCCTTCCCTGCCGACCCTGCTCCAGCCACGGTCCCGCCGCATGCCCGCTCGGACATCACGACTGCATGCGGGAGATCGACGTGAGTCGGGTCTGTCACGCGGTCGCAGCCCGGCTGGCCGGCACCAACCAAACCGGGCAGTAGTCCGCTCCCCGGCAAACGCGGAGTGGAGAGTTCGGGCCACTTTCCCTATCATTCTCCCCGTTCCCCATTCCCCGATCCCCCTACCGGCCGCGACCTCATGCGCGTCATTGTCGGCATCGACCTCGGCGGCACCAACATCGTCTGCGGCTGCGTTGCCGAAGATGGCTCCGCCATTCATGGCGTGGTGAGCGTACCCACCGGCGCGGAGCAGGGCCCGGACGCGGTGGTGCAGCGCATCATCACGGCGGCGAAGCAGAGCATCGAGGAGTGCCGAGCCGCGATCCCGGGTGTCACGGTGGTCGGTGCCGGCGTCGGCGCGCCAGGGCCGCTCGACACCCGTTCAGGCGTGGTGCTGCTCACCCCGAATCTGGGCTGGGTCAACATGCCGCTCCGGCAGCGGCTGCAGGACGGGCTCGGCCTCAAGACCGCGCTCGACAACGACGCCAACTGCGCGGTCCTCGGCGAGTGGTGGCAGGGCGCCGCGCGGGGCACCCAGATCACCATTGGCCTGACGATCGGCACCGGCATCGGCGGCGGGATCATCATCGGCGGGCGCCTCTACCACGGTGCGTCGGATATCGCGGGCGAGGTCGGCCACATCACGATCGACGCCAACGGGCGCCGCTGCAAGTGCGGCAATTACGGCTGCATTGAGGCCTACGCCAGCGGCCCGAACATCGCGCTCCGCGCGGTCGAGGCGCTGGAGAGCGGGGCGGAGTCGAGCCTGCCTTCGTACGTCTCGGGCGACCTGCGCAAGATCACGGCGCAGACCGTCTACCAGGCGGCCCAGGCCGGGGATGACCTGGCGCTGGAAGTCGTTCGCGACACCGCCAAGTTCCTCGGCGCCGCGGTCGCGGGGCTGATCAACATCTTCAATCCCGAGGCGATCGTGATCGTCGGCGGCGTGACGCTCGCCGGGGAGAACCTGTTCGGACCGCTGCGCCGCGAAGTCTCCCGCCGCGCCTTCAAGCCGGCGGTGCAGGTGTGCCGCATCGTGCCGGGCGACCTGACCGGCGTGGCCGGCGTCTACGGCGCGGCCCGGGCCTACATCGAGCAGGTCGAGGCGGGGATCATTTGAAGGTCGGCGTACTCGGTTCGCTGGTCTGGGACGTGATTCACGGGCGGGATCCCGCCGCAGCACCCGTGGAGGAATGGGGTGGCATCGCGTACGCCCTCGGCGGGTTCGACGCGGCGCTCCCGCCTGCGTGGCAACTCGTGCCCCTGATCAAGGTGGGCAGCGACCTTCGCGATGCAGCCGCCGAACTGCTCGGCAGTCTCCGTCGTCTCGTCCCTGGGGGGCGCTGCGTCGAGGTGCCTGTCCCCAACAATCGCGTCACCCTCCGCTATCAGGCCGGAGATCGGCGGACCGAGCGGATGTCCGGCGGTGTGCCGGGCTGGACCTGGGCTGAACTGGGCCCGATGGTACGGGATCTGGACGCGATCTATCTCAACTTCATTTCCGGATTCGAGCTCGAGCTGGGCACCGCACAGGCGCTCCGGCAGGCCTTTCACGGCCCGATCTACGCCGACATGCACAGTCTGCTCTTCGGTATGCCCCAGGATGGCATTCGGGTGCTGCGGCCACTCGCCGATCCGGCGGCCTGGCTGAGGTGCTTTGACGTGGTGCAGATGAATGAAGACGAGATGTCGCAGTTCGCGCCCGACCCGCTGGCCCTGGCGGCGCAGGCGATGGCCGCCGGCGTGAAGCTGCTCGTGGTGACCCTCGGACCGCGAGGTGCGGTGTACTTCGCCGCGCCCGGATTCGAGGGCTTCGGCTCGGCGTCCCAGGCGGGCTCGGCGGTGCGCACCGCCCGCGTGGCGGCTCCACAGGTGGAGGCGATCGACCCGACCGGGTGCGGCGACGTGTTCGGGGCGGCGCTCTGCGCCAGCCTGCTCGCGGGGCAGCCTCCCGAAGTGGCGATCACCTCGGCCAATGTCCTGGCGGCGCGCAATGCGTCGCTCCACGGCGCCACCCGACTCGGCCGTCTGCTGCAGGGTGAACTGGTGACGGCGGAAGGGAGCCTATGAGTCGGGTTGTGGAAGTGCCGGCCTCGTTCGACGACCGGAGCTTCGAGCAGTTCGCCCACTCGTTCTCCGCGGGCCCGCTCACCGACCGGATGCTGTTCGACGCGCGGGGCGCGCAATGGGCCTCGCCCTTCGCGCTGGTCGCCATGCTGACGGCGGCCCAGGCCGTCCGCGAAGCTGGCGGACCGGTGCCGGGCTTCACCGTGCCCGTCGCCGAAGATGTCCGGCGCTACTGGGCCCGGACCGGGTTCTTCGGCCATCTCGCCGAGCTGGCGGAGCTGCATGGCAAGGTGCCGAAGATCAAACCCGACACCCACTCCGATGTGCTGCTCGAGGTCACGCCGGTGCGCGCCTCGGAAGACGTGCATGCGGTGGTCGGCAAGATCCAGGAGGGTGCCGCACGGATCCTGCATGGCGAGCTGGGCCTCGAAGCCAAGGCGACCATGGGATTCGCCATGGCACTTTCGGAGGCATGCCAGAATATTGTAGAACACGCGGGGACCGGCGGGTGGGTGTCGGTCCATGCGTATAGCTTTCGCAAGCGTCTCGGCCGGCGGGTGGTGGTGATCGCCGTGGGTGACTCCGGCGTCGGTTTCCGCCGCTCGCTGGAAGCCACCCAGTCCCGCCGCTTCGGCGACCGGTGGGGTGACGGTGCCGCGCTCGAGGCGGCGGTGATTCAGAACGTGAGCCGGTTCCGTGATCCCGGCCGCGGGCAGGGAATCGCCGGGATCAAGCGCTATCTCTCCAGGTGGCAGGGCAAACTCAGCATCCGCAGCGGCACCGCCCGCATCGTGATCGTCCCGCCCTGGGATGACGATGCGCCGATGACCGAGCATCTCGCGCCCTTCCCGGGCGCGCAGGTACAGATTGTTATTCCCGCCCAGGAGGGCGCCAGCGGATGACACAGACGATCCGGGTCGAGCGGCTGCTGCGCGAATCGGTCCAGACGCCGTACTGCGATCTGGTCACCCGGTCCACCGGCCGCGCGGTCCGTACCAGCATCCAGCAGGCGCTGGTCGCCGGCGGGGCATCGCTGGCGATGCTCGACTTCTCGGAGGTGGGGCTGGTCGACTTCAGCTGCGCCGACGAGATCATCGCCAAGCTGCTGCTGGACCCGCCCGGCGAGACCTACCTGGTGCTGCAGGGGCTGCGCGAGGAACAGCTCGAGGCGATCGAGCATGTGCTCGAGCATCACGACATCGCCGTGCTGGTCTGCGACTCTCCCGCCGGCGCGGCGCGCCCGGTCGGCCGGGTGTCGCCGGATCTCCGCACCGCCTTCTTCACGCTGCAGGCGGAAGGTCCCACCACCGCCGACGGACTCGCCCTGCAGACCGGCTGGACGCTCAGCCGCACGACCGAGGTGCTCGAGACCATGGCACGGCTCCGTCTGATCCGCGCCGACTCCGGCAGCTACGCCGTCCCCCAGCCCGCCGCATGAAGAAGAAGCCGGGCCTCTCGACGCTTGCCATCCACGGCCAGCCCGTGCGGCGCGGCGACTGGGAACCGGTCGTCCCCCCGATCTACCAGAGCAGCACCTTCACCAATCCGGTCGGCTCCGACGACACGGTGATGTATTCCCGGTACGGGAACAACCCGAATCAGACCGCCCTCGCCGGGAAGTACGCCCTGCTGGAGGGCGCGGAGTCCGCGATCTTCGTCTCGAGCGGCATGGCGGCGACGGCGCTCGCGCATCTCGCCGTGCTGCGCCCTGGCGATCACCTGGTGGCGAGCAGCTGGATCTACGGCGGCACGCGACGGCTGTTCGAGGAGGAGTTCGGCCGACTGGGGATCGAGGTCACCTACGTGCACCCCGACCAGCCCCGGATGTGGCGGCGCTCGGTGCGGAAGAGCACGCGCGCGGTGTTCGTGGAGACCCCGACCAACCCCAACATGCGGGTGCTGGACCTCACCCCGATGGCCCAGATCGCCAAGGACGGCGGGTTCGCGCTGCTGGTGGACGGCACCTTCGCGAGCCCGATCAACTACCGTCCGCTGGAGCACGGCGCGGACATCGTCATCACCAGCGCAACCAAGTACCTCAACGGGCACAGCGACGTGATCGCCGGCGCGGTCGCAGGGTCGGCCTCGATCATCGAGGAGGTCACCCGGCTGATGTGCCTCTGGGGCCAGTCGATCGACCCGCACGCCGCCTGGCTGGTCGAGCGGGGGATGCGGACCCTCGCCATCCGGATGGAGCGGCACAACATCAACGGCATGGCGGTGGCGCGCTGGGCGGAGCTGCGCGAAGGGATTCAGAAGGTCCACTACCCCGGACTGCCCAGTCATCCCGATCACGAGTTCGCCTCGCGGGTGCTCGATGGATTCGGCGGCATGGTCGGCCTCGAGATCAGGGGCGGTGTCCGCGCGGCCGAGAAGTTCCTCAAGAAGCTCAAGCTGGTGACCCACGCACCGAGCCTGGCCGGGGTCGAGAGCCTCGCATCGGAGCCGCGGATCACGAGCCACGTCCGGCTCACCGAGGAGCAGCGGGTCAAGCAGGGGATCCCGGACGGGTTCGTGCGGCTGTCCTGCGGCATCGAAGACGCGGGGGACATCATCGCCGACCTGGACCAGGCGCTGGGGTAGGGATGCGTGGGCGCGCACGGCCGTGCGCGGCAGCCGGCCCCTACCCGCCCCTACCCAACCCCCGACCGCCAATCCTATCTTCCCCTCCGTGATCCGCTTCTCGCACGTCTTCAAGGATTATCCCAAGGGCGCAGCCCTGAAGAACGTCTCCCTCCATGTTGCGAAGGGCGAGTTCGTCTTCCTCACCGGTCACAGCGGTGCGGGCAAGTCCACCATGCTGAAGATGATGTACGGCGACCTGCGGCCCAGCAGCGGCGATGTGCGGGTCTCCGGTTTCAGCATCGGCGAGCTCTCCCCGGGCGACGTGCCCCGGCTCAGGCGGCGGCTGGGCATCATCTTCCAGGATTTCCGGCTGCTCGATGATCGCACCGCGGAAGAGAATATCGCCTTTGCGCTGGAAGTGACCGGCTCCCGCCGGGACAGCATCGCCCCGAAGGTGATGCGGGTCCTGACTCAGGTGGGGCTCGCGGCCAAGGCGCAGGCATATCCCCAGGAGTTGTCGGGCGGCGAGCAGCAGCGGGTGGCGATCGCGCGCGCGCTGGTGAACGACCCGACGATCCTCATCGCCGACGAGCCGACCGGCAACCTCGACGAGCGCGCGACCCGCGGCGTCTTCCAGCTCATTCGCGAGATCAATGCCGGGGGAACCGCCGTGGTCATGGCGACCCACGATCTCGACCTGGTGAAGCAGACGACCTACCGCACGGTCGAGCTTCGTGAGGGCACGGTCGTGTTCGACAGCGGCGTGGATGACGGCAGCGCGGAGGACGAATGAGGCTGCTCTTTCGTGAGGCGCTCTCCGCCTTCCGCCGAGCCCCGCTGCTCTCGGCGCTCTCGATCACGACGATCGGCTTCTCGCTCTACGCCGTCGGGCTCTTCGGGCTGGTGGCGGTCAACCTGCGAGAGGCGCTGCACACCGTCGAGCAGCGGGTCGAGGTGGTCGCGTACCTGCTCCGCGGGACGCCCCCGGAGACGATCGCCCAGGCCTCCGAGGACATCAACGCCTTTCCCGAGGTCGCGCGCGTCACCTTCGTGAGCGAAGACGAAGCCCTCAAGCGCGCCCGGATGGAACTGGTGGAGTTCCGCGACGCCTACCGCGACCTCAGCGTGAACCCGCTCCCCGCCTCCCTGGAGATCCAGCTCAAGGACGGCTATCGCGACGCGGAACACACCGCCGCCGTCGCCGAGCGGCTGAAAGGGTATGGCTTCGTCGATGACGTCCGCTACGGCCGGGAATGGATCGAGAAGCTGGATCGGCTCCGCAACATCGCGGCACTCGTCGGCCTGACGATCGGCCTCGCCTTCGCCGCGGTGGCCGTGGTGATCATCGGCGTCACCATCCGGATCACGGTGCTGCAGCGGGCGCGGGAGATCGCGATCATGCGGCTGGTCGGCGCGACCAACGGCTTCATCCGCGGCCCCTTCCTGCTCGAGGGCATGCTCAAGGGCCTGCTGGGCGGGCTGCTCGCGATCGGTCTCTGCTACGGCACCTTCCTCCTGTTCCGCGGCCAGGCCGAGCTGGCGACCTCCGGCATCGTCTTCCTGAAGACGCAGCAGGTGGTACTGGGCGTCGTCTTCGGCGTCTGCATCGGACTGGCCGGGAGTCTGGTGAGCGTCGGACGGCACCTGCGGAATGTGTAAGAAAGAAGGCGGGAGGGCGGGACGAAGGCACGACGGCCCGGCAAGCGGCCGCGGGTCCGGCCGGTTGGCCCAGGCAGCGATGCGGCGCGCGCTGGTTGTGATCCTGCTCCTGCTGTCCGCCTTCCCGCCTTCCCACCTCGCGGCCCAGTCCGATCTCGACGACTCCCGCCGCCGGCTGGAAGAGGTGCGCCGGGAGCGGGAGCGGCTCGAGCTGGAGCGCATCCGGCTGCAGGGCCAGGTCCACGATCTCGGCGAGGAACTCGACAACATCGAGCGCCAGCGTCAGAGCACCAACCGGATCGTCAACGAACTCGAGAGCCAGATCGGCGGCCTGAACAGCCACGTCGATCGGGCCAGCGCAGACCTCGCGCTCGCCCAGGACAACCTGGCGGAGAAGCGCGCGGTGCTGGAACGCCGGCTATCGGAGATCTACAAGCGCGGCAGGCTGTACACCTTCGAAGTGCTGGTTGCGGCCCAGTCGTTCGGCGACCTGCTCTCCCGCTACAAGTACCTCTATCTACAGTCGCGCCAGGACAAGACGTTGCTTGGCGACGTCGAGAAGCTCAAGGGGCAGGTGGAGCGGCGGCGCTCCGAGATCCTCCAGGTGAAATCGCAGCTCGACCGGAGCAAGGACGAGCGGCAGGCCGAACTGCAGCGCTACTCCCGGCTCGCCGATGAGAGCGCCAGCCGCCTCCGGGAGACCCGGCGCTCCGCGCGCACGACGGAGCAGCAGCTCTCCGCGCTGCAGCGAGACGAGGCGCGGCTCAACGACCTGCTCGCCGAGCTCGAGCGCGCCCGGCGGAACACGCCGCGGCCCTCCGGCGCGACCCCAGCCACCCTCTCCACCGCGGACATCGGCAAGCTCGACTGGCCAGTCGACGGACAGATCCTCTACAACTTCGGACGGGAGCAGCTTGCCTCGGGAGCGGTGATCAAGCGGAACGGCATCGGGATCGGCGCGCCGGTCGGCACACCGGTCAAGGCGGTCGAGAGCGGCACCGTCGAGCGGCTGCAGAACATGGGCACCTATGGCCTCGCCCTCATTCTGTATCACGGCGATGGCTACCGCTCGCTCTACATGCACCTCGAGGAGGCCAAGGTCGCGCTCGGCACCAAGGTGACGAAGGGCCAGGTCATCGGGACGGTGGGCGGCGAGAACAGCGACGAGGGGAGCCAGCTGTACTTCGAGATTCGCGGCGAGGGCGGGATCCCGCTGGATCCCTCGGACTGGCTGAAACGGCGGCGGTAGGCGCGCACGGCCGTGCGCGCGTACCGCCGCCCCTCACGCCGCCACGGTATCCGCTGTGCCGATGCGGCCGTCGGTCTGGGCCTTCCCGCGGAGCAGTGCGGCCTCGACGAGGGCGAAGAGATCCTGGGTATCGCTCGCGGCAGGATGCGGGAAGCTGACGATGCCGGCCGCGAGAGTGGGGCGGTCCTGGGCGTGGAGGTCCGGGAATTCGTGCTGCTCGATCCGCGCCCGGACCCGCCCGATGGAGGCCCGCGCGCCGACGAGGTCGGTCTCCGGCAGGACGAGGGCGAATTCATCGCCGCCGTAGCGGCTGACGAAGTCCGGCGCGCGCACTTCCTTGAGCAGCAGCCCGCCCAGCTCGGCCATCACCCGGTCGCCGACCACGTTTCCGAATCGCTCGTTGTAGCGGCGCAGACTGTCGACGTCGAGCAGGACCACGCTGAAGGTGAGCGCGTAGCGGCGGGCCCGCTCGAACTCCTCCTGAATGCGGCGGTCCAGGGCGTCGAGGTTGCCGCAGCCGGTGAGCATGTCGGTTGCCAGGGCGCTCGCCTGCCGCCGGGCGACGCCGGCGCGCCGCTCCTCGTTCTCGAGCAGCCGGGCAGCGGAGCGGAGCAGCCGCTCGGCGAACCCGAGCTGCTCCTGGGTGAGGGCAGGGTCGTCCCGGCGGCTTCGCAGCAGGAAGACGCCAGCGGGCTTGCCGTGCAGGTTCACCGGAATGACCGCAACGCTCCGCACATCGGCGCTCGCTCCCAGCTCCTTCCAGAGCGGGCGGATCTCCTCGAAGAAGGGGTGCTCCACCAGGTCGGGAATGAACACCGTCCGTTCCGTGCGAAGCGCCTCGCGGATTTCCGGGTAGCGATAGAGATCGACGCGCAGGTCGCGGGTCGCGGGCGTCTCACAGACCGCGACGACGCGCCCGTAGCGCTCCCAGGGTGAAGCGAGCAGGAAGGAGCAGCGCGGCAATTCCAGGGCGAGGCCAACCCGGCGGACCAGCGTCTCGACGATGGCATCGGACCGGATGGCGGCCGACAGCTCCTCGAGGATGTCGAACATGAGCTCCTGCCGCCACGCGACCTGGCGCTCGCCACTGTCGAGCGGAGTGCGTCTCAGGCGGGCCGTCAGACGGGCGATGAGTTCGGGCAGGTGCACCGGGGCGGCCATGGCGTCGTCGGCACCCATCGTCAGCGCCTTCTGCGGGCCGTCGGCATCGCGGTCCGCGAGCACCACCACCAGCGGGATCGGGCGCCAGGCTTCCCCGGTGAGTTCGGCGAGCGCGGCCTCGAGATGCTGGTCGGCGCGGGGGGCCGTCACCAGCAGCAGATCCGGCGGCGCGGCCGGCGGATACTCGACGTCCGTGCCTTCGGCTTCCAGCACGTGGAATCCTCCGCGCGCCAAGGCGCGCTCGAGCCCATCTGGGCGCGAGGCGGCATCGCCGAGAAGCAGGATCCGGCGCGGAGGCAGTGTCTCGGTCAAGAGTATCGGAATTCCAGCGGCGGCCGGGAACGTACCCGGTCCCGACGCCCTGTCAAGGAAACCAGGTAATGACCATCCCTCCCAAGTCTGCCGAAGAAATGCTCGGCGCTCACGTCTCGACGCAGGGCGGAGTCAGCACGGCGCCGGGCCGGGCTGAGGCCATCGGCGCAACCGCCCTGCAGCTCTTTACCAAGACACCGAATCAATGGCGGGAGCCGACGATCGACGCCGAAACCCGCGCGCGATTCCAGGATGAGATGAAGAGAACGGGAATGCGAGCCGCGGTGTCGCATGATTCGTACCTGATCAATCTTGCGTCGCCGGATTCCGAGCTAAGTGCGCGTTCCATCAAGTCTTTCATCGCTGAATTGGAGCGATGTGAGAGCTTGGAGATCCCCTACGTTGTGTCGCATCCGGGCAACTATATCGATGACTGGCGTCGCGGTCTCGAAGCAAACGCCGCCAACTACGCACACTGTCTGGCCAGGGTGCCAGGGTCGACCATGGTCCTGCTGGAGAGCACGGCGGGTACCGGAACCGCGCTCGGCCGCAGCTTCGAGGAGTTGGCGGAGTTGCGGGCCCTGATCCCGGAACCGCATCGCGCCCGCATCGGGTTCTGTGCCGATACCTGTCATCTCTTCGCCGCAGGCTACGACCTGGTGAACGACTACGACGGCGTCTGGGACCGCTGGGAAGCGGTGATCGGGCTCGACCACCTCTACTGTTTGCACCTCAACGATTCCAAGACCCCATTCGGGTCGCGCCGGGACCGGCATGCACTGATCGCGGAGGGCAGTCTCGGGGCCGGGCCGTTCCGGCGCATCATGACCGACCCGCGGCTCGGCCACACCATCAAGATCCTCGAGACGCCCAAGGGCGACGACATGGTGACTCTCGACCGCAAGATGCTTCGTCGGCTCCGTGCGTACGCGCGGGGGGGCAAGCGTCCCCCACGTTGACCCGACCCACGACGGACGGCATCTTACCGGCCATGCGAATCCTCTCGACATCCCTGGCGCTCGCCGCACTCCTGCCCGCGGCGCTCGCCGGGCAGGCACGCTACAGCGCGGTGTTCGGCGTGACCGGCGGCACCCGCCTGGCGCAGGACCGGATCTTCCAGACCATCGACGTCACCCAGGCACTCGCCCCGACGGTCACCATCGGCGCCTCGCTGCCCGTCAGCCCGCGGGAACGGGCCGGCCTCGAAATCGCGCTCGGGTTCGGCAAGACCCGGATCAAGGAGACCGGGCTCCCGACGGTCGACGGTCCGGGCTTCCGCACCCTCAGCGTCATCGGCGGCGTGGATGGTCCGCTACTGGGACCGCTCCGCTACCACGGCGGCGCCGGAATCATGAAGTATCTGCCTGACAAGGAAGGCATCTTCTCGCAGGGTGGTCCCACGCTGCTGCTGCTCAGCGGCGGGGTCGACTACCATATCACCACCCGGGGCGCGTTCGGCCTGGTGGCCAGGCTCCGCTACGACTACCAGCGATTCTCCACCAATACCCTCACCGCGACCGGCTTCTCACGCACGCAGGACGTGCACCGCGTCGGCGTCGGCCTCGGCATCGAGTATCAGCGCCCATGAACCGTTCAACGATTCTCGCCGCGATCGGCGGCCTCGCGGCCGTCGCCGGCATCGCCTGCAGCGACATCATCTCGCCGTCGCGCAACCTGCTGCGCTATGACTGGCGTCTGCCGATCAACTACGATAGCGCCGGGCCCCGCGCCGACTCGCTGACCTTTCACTGGCCCCGCACCTCGCTGCCGGTGAAGATCTGGGTGGAAGACCAGTACGACGTGCCGCTCCGGATCCGCCAGGCGATCGCCCTCTGGAAGACTGCGTTCATTTACGGAGAGTGGGACGCCAGGCTGGTGAGCGACTCGAACACCGCCGACGTCATCGTGCGGACCATCCTCCCCCCGCCGCTGGTCTTCCCGACACCGGTCCGGATGGGTGCGTTCTTCGCTCCGGCCTGTCAGGGTGCGACCGACCTCGACACGGTCGCCACCCGCTTCCAGCTCCGGGTGCCGCTGCACGCCTACGTCCACCCCGATATCACCTACTCGCCCACCGACACGGTCGTCAACCGCTGCCTCAGGACCGTGGCCGCGCATGAACTGGGACACACACTGGGGCTCTTCCGGCATTCGCCCGATTCGCTCGACCTCATGTACTCGGTGCCGACCGCCACCTTCCTGAGCGATCGGGACATCGGGACTGC
>DAINRP010000039.1:0-16147 GCA_036741755.1 Gemmatimonadales bacterium | reverse complement strand
TCGATCTGCCGGAGGCCTTCCAGCGGATGATGCAGAAGGTGACCCACCGGGACCGCGAGCGCTGGACCCCGAGGAGCCCCGGCGCGCCGGAGCGCTGAGCCGGGCTACTCCCAGTCCTCGGGCACCTCGTGGAGTTCGGTGAGCAGGGCCCGATAGCTCGCCACGCGGTCAGCGGAGATCGCCCCGGCGGTCGCGGCCGCGATCACCGCGCATCCCGGCTCGTGCACGTGGCTGCAGTCGGCGTACTTGCAGGCATCGACCAGCGGGCGGAACTCGGGGAAGCAGTTGGCGAGTTCGTTCGGCTCCATGCCCCAGAGCCCGACTTCGCTGAATCCCGGTGTATCCACCAGGTACCCGCCGTTGCTGAGCGGCACCATGACCGCGCTCACCGTGGTGTGCTTGCCGCGGCTGATCTTGCGGCTCAGCTCCCCGATCCGGAGCTTGAGTCCCGGCTCCAGCGCATTCAGCAGACTCGACTTGCCAGCGCCTGACGGACCGGTGATGACACTCTCCCGGCCACGCAGTGCCGCCCGGAGTTCCTCGAGCCCGGCGCCGCTCTTGATGCTGGTCCGGTGCACCGGGTACCCCGCGCGGCTGAACCGCGCGGCCAGCGCATCGCCGGGATCGAGATCGACCTTGTTGAGGACCACGGCGGCGGGAATGTTGTTGGCTTCGGCGACGACGAGCAGGCGGTCGACCAGCTGCGGCACCGGATCGGGGCTCTTCGTGGCGGTGATGACGAGGACCTGATCGACGTTCGCGGCAACCGGGCGGTGGCCCCGCCCCTCAGGGACCCGGCGGGCCAGCAAGCTGGTGCGCTCCTGTACCCCCGCGATGCCGCGGACGCCGCCTTCACCCTCCTCGTCGAGTTCGACACGGTCGCCGACGACGACCTTGGGCATGTCGCGCTTCATCTTGCCGCGGAGGATCGCGCGGACTTCGCCATCCGGCGTGAGCACCCGATAGGTCGAGCCGTCGCGCTCGAGGACCGTACCGGTCACCACTCGGGCGGCGTCCGGCTGATGGCATCGTCCAATGCCGCCTTCACGTCAAACAGGGAGATGGCCTTGATGCGGTCCTCGGCCTCGTCGGGTGTGCGGCCCCAGACCAGCACCTGGGACTCCACATGCCCCACGGGACGGTCGCCCGCGCGGGACCAGCGGACAAATAGCAGCGACGCCGCGAAGCGTCCCAGCTCGTCGGGCTCCTCCTCGACGAAGATCCCGACCGAGTAGGGCTCGCCATCGTTGCCGGCAAAGGCGGCGGCCCGGTCGTGCTTCGCCATGTACCCGCCGAGGGTGACTTCGGTCATGCGTGGCGGCGCGTCGCCTCGCGGACCACGTTGCCGAGGATGAAGGCGATGTTCGCGGGCCGTTCGGCCAGCCGGCGCATCAGGTAGGGATACCACTGGGTGCCGAACGGAACATACACCCGCACGTTGAAGCCGGCCGTGCGCAGCTGCTCCTGCAGGTCGCGTCGGACGCCGTAGAGCATCTGGAACTCGAAACGGGCCGGATCGATGCCCCTGGCCTTCGAGAACTCACAGGCGTGCGCAATGATCGCCTGGTCGTGGGTCGCGATGGCGGGATAGTTCCCCCGCTCCATCAGCCGCTCCATGAGCGTGACGTAGGCCCGGTCGACGTCGGCCTTGTCGGGGAAGGCCACCTCCGGCGGCTCCAGATAGGCGCCCTTGCAGATCCGGACCCGCGCCTTCATCTCGATGAGGGCATTGACGTCGGACTCCGACCGGCGGAGACAGGACTGGATCACGACGCCGGTGTGGGCACCGTAGAGGCCGAACAGCTTCTCGCGGAAGAAGTCGAGCGTCCGCTGGGTATAGGCGGAGCTTTCCATGTCGAGGCGTACGAAGGTCTGGTACGCCTTGGCCTTCTCCAGGATCGCCGTCATATTGGCGAGGCAGGCCGTCTCGCTGATGTCGAAGCCCATCTGGGTCAGCTTGACGGAGACGTTCGAATCCACCTTCGTCCCTGCGATCCGGTCCAGCATCTGGAGATAGGTATCCCGGGCCTGCGCCGCCTCGCTTTCCCGGGTGACGCTCTCGCCCAGCAGGTCGAGGGAAGCGGTGATCCGGCGCTTGTTCAGTTCCCGGACCGCCTCGATCGCGGTGTCGATCGTCTCGCCCGCGACGAAGCGGGAGGCGAACTTCCGCGCCACAGAATTGCTCCGCACGAAGCGGAACACCTGCTGCTGTTCGGACAGCCAGAGCAAACCGGTACGCATCATGTCGAATGTTCCTCGGCAAGCGGAGAAGTTGCGCCGAACGATATCCGCCGGGCGTGAGGCCTACAAGCGATGAATAACTATGCGCATGCGTCCCCCCTCCCCGCGTCGCGGGCAGCGGGACATGAGATGGGGTCCGGCACCCGCATCGCCATGTGGTCCGGCCCGCGCAACATCTCCACGGCCATGCTCCGCGCCTGGGGCAACCGCCCCGACACCTGGGTGGTGGACGAACCGCTGTACGCCCACTACCTGACGCAGGTCAGCGTCGGTCACCCGGGGGTGGACGAGGTCATCGCTCACCAGGAGAACGACTGGCGCAAGGTCGTCGAGACCATCACCGGCCCGGTGCCCGAGGGGCGCGCGATCTACTACCAGAAGCACATGGCCCACCACTGGCTGCCGCATCTCCAGGGCGACTGGCTGCTCAAGCTCAGGAACGCCTTCCTGATCCGCCATCCCGCGGAGATGCTGCCCTCGCTCACCGCCAAGATGGGGCCACCGCAACTCGCCGACACCGGGCTGCCCCAGCAGGTCGCCCTGCTGCGCTTTATCCGGGAGCGGACCGGCACGACGCCACCGGTGCTCGATTCGGAGGACATTCTGCGCGACCCGCGCGCCGCGCTCGCGCGCTTCTGCGACGTGGTAGGCGTGCCGTTCCTCGAGCAGATGCTGAGCTGGCCGCCGGGCCGGCGCGAGACTGATGGCGTCTGGGCAAAGTACTGGTACGACGCGGTGGAGAAGTCCACCGGCTTCGAGCCCTATCGCCCTCGTGAACGCACCGTGCCGGCGGCGCTGCAGCCGCTGCTGGAGGAATGCCTTCCGTATTACGAGGAGCTGCGATCGCATCGGGTGGGGAGCAGCGAGTGAGGAGTGAGGGGGCGGCCATGCCTCCGTACTCCCTCCATCTGCGACCCGCCCATTACCCCGGCCCGGACACCGCCCCATGCTGCAGAGCTTCAATCCGAAGAACCGCGACCTCATCGTCAACATCAACGGCACGCTCGTGCATCGCGACCAGGCCGGAATCAGCCCGTTCGATTCCGCGGTCCAGGGCGGGGACGCGGTATGGGAAGGGCTTCGCCTCCACAACGGCCGGATCTTCCGGCTCCGGCAGCACCTCGAGCGGCTGCGCCACTCGGCGCAGGCCCTGGCCTTCGCCTCGATTCCGGCGCCCGACTCGACCACGACCGAGATCCGCCGCACGCTCGCCGCGAACCAGATGACTGATGGCGTGCACATCCGCCTCACTCTTACTCGCGGTGTGAAGGTGACGTCGGGGATGGATCCGCGGCTCAACCAGTCCGGGCCGACGCTGATCGTGCTCGCCGAGCACAAGCCGCCGGTCTACGGCACCAGCGGCCTCACCCTCACGACGTCGTCGGTGCGCCGCTTCCCGCCCGACTGCCTCGACCCGAAGATCCACCACTGCAACCTGCTGCAGAGCATACTGGCCAAGATCGAAGCGAACGTTGCGGGCGCCGATGACGCGCTGATGCTGGATACCCGCGGATTCGTGGCGGAGACCAACGCGACCCATCTCTTCTTTGTCGAGGACGGCGTGGTGCGCACCAGCCGCACCGTGGCGTGCCCCGAAGGCATCACCCGCACGACCGTCCTCGAGCTGTGCGCGGAGCATGGCATCCCCCACGAGGTGCGCGACATCTCCCCCGCCGAGATCTATCGGGCGGACGAGATCTTCTGCACCGGGACGATGGGAGAACTGGCGGGCGTGACGGTCGTGGACGGGCGCACCATCGGGAGCGGCGCGGTCGGGCCGGTGACCGAGCGGCTGACGACCCTGTTCCGCGAGCTGACCGCGCTTGAGGGCGAGGTCGTGGTCTGAGCCTGACTCACGGCAGGAACCGCTGCCTGAGTTCCGGCGGCAGCAGCGGGCAGGCTCGGTCCGGCTTGGCAAAGAGACGCCCCCGTATGCGAGCGATGGCGTCATAGCATGGGTCGAGCAGCCAGCGCGGCAGCAGGCTCGCCGCCCGGGCCAGCAGCCGCCACACGCCCCCCAGTCGCTCCCCGATATGAATCGCGGCGTCCGAGCGCACCAGGGTGCGGCCATCCGCGGTCCGGACCACGACGCTGTCCGGCAGCCCCTCGCGCTCTGCCACCGTCAGCGTCGAGTCGAAGGTGGACCCCGCGAGCGGGGCATAGCGGAAGCGGGTGCCCTCGCGATCGCGGGCGATCACGAAGCTCACCATTCGATGACAGAAGCCGCAGCCGCCGTCGTAGAACAACAGATCAGTCGCCATGGAATCCGGGCCCTGCAATGGATCCGGGGTCAGTGCGGCGGGGATTGCGACAACCGCTCGGTGGAGGGATCGGCATGCTGGACAGTCACCCCGGCCCTACGAGCCGTCAAGTGAACGGCCGCCAACCCGCTATATTCCCCCGCGCATGACTTCCGCTCCCTCCCTCGGCATTCTCGAGCTCAGCGACCGTGGCGCCGGCTTCGTCCGGCGCCGCCAGTTCAGCTATCTCGCCGAAGACGGCGACCTCTACGTCGCACCCCGCCTGATCAGTCAGTTCGGACTGCGCAGCGGGGACGAACTATGGGGCGAAGCCGGCCGCCCCCAGGGCCGCGGCAAGTCGGCGCCGCTCGAGAAGGTGACGCTGGTCAACGGCCGCCCGCCTGACGAAGCCCGCCGCCGCCCGAACTTCGCCAGCCTCGGCGCGATCCATCCCGACGCCCCGCTGCTGCTCGACTGCGGCCTCAAGCGCTTCGGACAGCCCGACTACACCAATCGCGTGATCGACCTGCTCTGCCCCTTCGGCAAGGGGCAGCGGGCACTGATCGTCGCCCCCGCCAAGGCGGGCAAGACGATGGTGCTGCAGTCGGTCGCGGAGGGGGTCGCCAAGAACTATCCCGACTCGCTGCTGCTGATCCTGCTGGTCGATGAGCGCCCCGAGGAAGTCACCGAGATGGAGATGATCGGCTATGGCGAGGTCATCTCGTCCAGCTTCGATTTCCCGGCCGAGCGGCATGTCGCGGTCGCGGAGCTGACCCTGGAACGCGCCAGGCGGCGGGTGGAACAGGGCGAGGATGTCATCCTGATCCTCGACTCGATCACCCGCCTCGCACGGGCCTACAATACGGTGGAGCGCGGCACCGGTCGCACCATGACCGGCGGACTCGACTCCTCCGCGCTCGAGAAGCCGAAGAAGTTCCTGGGCAGCGCCCGGCGGATCGACGAAGCGAAGGGCGGCGGCTCGCTCACCATCATCGGCACCGCGCTGATCGACACCGGCTCCAAGATGGATCAGGTGATCTACGAGGAGTTCAAAGGGACCGGCAACAGTGAGCTCACGCTGAGTCGGGAGCTGGCCGAACGACGCATCTTTCCGGCAATCGACCTCAAGGCGAGCGGGACCCGCCGCGAAGAACTGCTGCTGCCACCTGCGCTGCTCGCCGTCACCCAGACGCTCCGCGCCCGGCTGGCGCCGGTCAGCGCGGTAGACGCGATGCAGCAGGTGTTGCAGTTGATGAAGCGTTACCCCAGCAACGCGGAACTCGCCGGCGCGGTGTAGGTCGATTCGGGCTGCGGGATCTCCGGGGCTTCGTGCTCCCTCGGCTCCAGCAGTTCGGGATCGGGGGCAGGGCCGCTGGCATACTGTGCCGCAAGCTGTGAACCCGCCGCCTCCGATTTCACCCGCTGCAGCACCAGCTGGCCCGCCCCCAGCGACAGATAGAACGCCCGCAGATACTCCCCGATCGCCCGCTCCACCGGCAGATGCTCCCGGAGCAGTTCGGTGAACTGCCGCGCATTGTTCACGTGCGTGGCCGCGATCGCTTCCTCGGCGCGCGCGCCGACCAGGCGGGCAAGTTCAAGGGTCTTCTCCGCGTATTCCCGCCGGTAGCGAATCAGCTTCAGCACCAGATCGGGCCGGAGGAGGCGCCAGCCGCGCAGCGTCGGCAGCGGCGTTTGCTCCGGCAGGCAGTCGATGTCGAGCAGCGTGAGTGTGCGGGTCCGCACCGGCTCCCGCATCGCCGCGGCAACCGGCACGACATCCAGATACATCTCCAGCGCGTCCAACGGTGCGATGCGATTGGAGAACTCACCGATGAACTGCCGCGCCTGCTCGGTGTGGGTGCTGATCAGCGCCTCCCAGGCCACCGCGTACGCCACCCGCACCCGGGCCCGCAGCGCCCGGGGGAATTGACGAACAGGCATTTCACTGGGAACGCCGGAGGGCATCAGCACGCCGTCTGTATGGATTATTGACAGGTAAATGCGAAGACTGCCCCTCCAACGTAGGAGTGGGCAGTCTGGACGCAAGAGCTTGGAGCACAACGAGAAGCGATCGATGATCCGGCGAAGGACCGGGCCATCCTGGGGTTCTTCCCTAAATACAGGTGTATTCGATATTTAGGCCTGAAAACGAGCGGAAATCACTGACCAGCCGGCTCCCGGCGCCACAGCACCCGATGATCCGCGCCTTGTACTTCCTGCACCGATCCCACCTCGATCTTGAAGCCGTGCAGCAGCACTTTCTGCCCGCCAAAGAAGGGGCGGGTGCTCTCGTCCCGGCGTCGGTCGGTGGGTGCGTAGGGCTGGGTGCTCGCCATCGGGGCACGCAGTTCCCAGCCGGTGAGTGCCAGTTGCCCGGAACTCAGCAGGGCGAACTCGACCGACCCACCGGCCCGGCCGGCCGGCACCCAGTTCCACAGGCCGGTATAGCGGTACTCGAGCCGGTGGAGGGCGCTGGTCTTCCGATCGAGCCAGAGCACCCCTTCGATATCCGGCACCGGGCGCCCCTTCACCGGCTCGAAGCCGAGTCCAAGCATCCCCGGCGCCTCCGGCGGCGGGGCGACGAGGCGGAAGCAGTGGGTGCGCAGGAAACCATCGGAGA
This sequence comes from Gemmatimonadales bacterium, assembly GCA_036741755.1. Taxonomy (GTDB): domain Bacteria; phylum Gemmatimonadota; class Gemmatimonadetes; order Gemmatimonadales; family GWC2-71-9; genus JADJOM01. Next base: position 9,046 of record DAINRP010000039.1, on the reverse strand, counting down.
AGAAGACGGCGGCATCTGGCCCGTAGTAGACCGGCCCGAGCGTGGTGTCCTGCGGCTGCACGAATCCCGCGACCGCCAAGCTCTCCGGCGCAAGGCTGGTGATCGGCCAGCGACCTTCGTCGAACGCTTCCCAGCGGCGCTCGTCGGACACGTGCGAGTACGGGTCGACGAACCAGCGCGAGCGCAGGGTGCGGAAGGAGAGCAGTTCGCCAGTACTGGCACCAGAGAGCCTCAGCGACTTGCGCGCCTCGTCCCACAAGAGCGCCATCCGCCGATCCTCTTCGGGCGATCCGCGGCAGGGGCTGTTGGCCTCGACGGTGATCTCCTCGAGCACGACGGGGACCGCGGGAATGGCCAGGGTGTCGTCGACGACCTGGCCCGCGGCAAGCGTGATCGGTTCTGAGGTCCAGGCACGGTACCCGATGCGCAGCATCCGCAGCCGGTAGGTACCGGGGCTCACCGCTGGCAGCACGAACCGCGCGTTCTCTCCGCTCACCGCGCTGGCGCGGATGGAATCGCCGTCGGTCAGGAGTTGGACCAGCGCACCCGCCACCCGCCGCCGCGACTCCTCTTCGACCACGGTGCCCCGCACTACCTGCGCGGCGAGCCGAGCGGGGGCAGAGAGGCAGAGAAGCAGCGAGACGGCAGTCCAGCAGCGACGCATCATGCCAGTCTCATCCGCCGGAGCAGATTCTGGAAGCGGGCATCGAGCCGCACCGGATCGAACAGAGGATCGACCTTCAGATACACCAGCCAGCCCCGGCGCTCTGCGTGCATGCGGTCGAGCCACTCGAATGCGGTATCGATACGGCCCAGCACCAGTGCCAGCCTCGCGAAATCGGTCGGGGAGACATAGCGGACCCTCGCCAGCGCCTCCAGCCGGTCCCAGACTGCTTCGGCCTCGTGCCGCCGCCCCTGCAGCAGATCCACGTGCGCCAGGGAGAGCAGGCCGTAGCTGTCCTCAGGCGCGACATCGAGGGCCGCGGTGATGGCGTCCCTGGCTTCGGCCAACCGTCCCGCTTGGGTCAGCATGACGCCGAGCAGCAATTGGGTGTCGTGGGACTCGGGGTTCATGACGAGTGCCCGCTGGATATGCGGCAACCCAAGCTGCGGGGTCCGGGCGTAGTAGTGTAACCATCCCAGACTGCGACGGATCGAAACCGACGTGGGATCCAGCTCGACCGATCGCTCCCCCTCCGCGAGCGATGCGCCCATCCGCCCCATCGCGGCGAGGTACCAGGAATACCACTGATGGGCGCTCGCGTAGCTCGGATCCAGCTCGAGGGCGCGGCGGAATTCCTGCTCGGCCGCCGCCCAGTCCCAGTCGTAGATGAACAGCACCCAGGCGAGCGAGGTGTGCGCCTCGGCGAGCGAATCGTCCAGCGCGATCGCCCGCTTCGCCTCCTCTCGGGCCCGTCCCAGTCCCTCGGCGACCGGCATCGCGCGATAGTCGACATACTGCGCGTAGGCGTCGGCGAGACCGGTGTAGGCGAGCGCGAAGCCCGGATCTTCGGCGATCGCCTGTTCGAAGAACTCCACCGCCCGCACCATGTCCGCGCCGGTGCGCTTGTTCCAGGCGTGGCGGCCGCGGAGGTAGAGATGATAGGCGCGGGGATTGGCGGTGCGGCGCCGGGGCGCGAACTCCCCGAGCGGACCTGGCACGAGCAGCGAGGTCCGCAGCGTGGCGACGATTGTCGCTGCGAGTTCATCCTGCAGCTCGAGAATGTCCCCGCCCTCCTTCTCGAGCCGTTCCGACCAGAGCAGCCGCCCATCCCCCGCGTCCGAGAGCTGCGCCGTGATGCGAATACGGTCGCCAGAGCGGCGCACGCTCCCCTCGAGAACGGCGGACACCCGGAGCATCGCACCGATCGCGCGGACATCCTCGCGCCGGCCCTTGAGGGCGAAGACCGAACTGCGGGACGCGACCCGCAGGCCCTCCACGTGGGCCAGCGCATGGATCAGCTCGTCGGTGATCCCGTCGCTGATGTAGTCGTTGTCGGGATCGGGACTCGCGTTGGTGAACGGGAGTACCGCGATCGTGCGCTCGCCGGAATGGGAGCCGCCGGCAAAACCGAACTCCGGGGCGGCAAGCGCCTCACAGAATGCGGCGACCGATTCGAACCGGTCGGACGGCTCCTTGGCGAGCGCGCGCAGCACCGCCCGCTCCACCGGAAGCGGCACATCCCCTCTTCGGGCGCGGAGAACCGGGGGCGGTTCGGTCGCGTGCCGCGCCATCGTGGCGCGGGCTCCGCTTCCGCTGAACGGCGGCTCCCCGGCGAGCAGCTCGTAGAGCACGCAGGCGAGCGCGTACTGATCGCTCCGCGCATCCACGACCGGGTCGCCGCTCGCCTGCTCCGGGCTCATGTACGCGGGGGTGCCGATCGCGAAGCCCGGCGCGGTCACGGCCTGACGATCGCACTCCTCGCAGACCGCGCGCGCGACGCCGAAGTCCGCGACCATCGCCTCGCCGTCCTGCAGGAGGATGTTCTCCGGCTTGATGTCCCGGTGGACGACGTTCTGCCGATGGGCAAAATGGAGCGCCGCGCCGGCGGCGCGGACGAATCGAAGGGCCTCGTCGACCGGCAGCCGTCCGACGGCCTTCAGCCGGTCGCGGAGCGAGCCGTCCGCCACGAAGGGCATGACGTAGAACAGCGTCGGAGGACCGGCGGGATGGCCGATCTCCCCGGAGTCGTGGACCGGCAGGATGCGGGGATGGGTCAGCTGGGCGGCGAAGCGGATCTCGCGCAGGAACCGCGCCGAGGATTCACCGGCGGCGAGCAGACCGGGGCGGAGGACCTTGATCGCGACTGGACGGTCGTGACGGAGGTCCCGGGCCCGATAGACGAGCGCCATCCCGCCGCGGCCGATCTCCTCCTCGAGCGCGTAGCGATCTGCCAGCGCCGCGCGGAGCGACGCGAGAGGATCGGGGCCTGGAACCGCCACTGGGTCGGGCACGATCAGAAGCTATCCCGGCGCGCGCCGGGTTGTCACCCCGCGGCGGAAGCGGCCCCCGACCGATCAGTAGTAGCGCTCGCCCCGCTCCGCCATCCGCACCAGCGCTTCCGCCGGCGTGAACCGGGCGCCGAACTTGGTTTCCAGCGTCCGCAGCACCTGCACCGCCTTCGCGGCACCGATGTCGTCGAGATAGCGGAGCGGTCCGCCGCGGAAGGGCGGATAGCCGATGCCGAAGATGGCGCCGATGTCCCCGTCCCGCGCGGAGCGGACCACCCCTTCGCCCATCGCCATCGCGGCCTCGTTGAGCATCGCGTAGACCAGGCGCTGCTCGATGAGTTCGGTCGCGGCGGTCGGCTTCGGGCGGATACCCAGCAGATCGTAGACGGTCTCGTCGGGGCCGGTCTTGTGCCCCTTGTGGTAGTGATAGAAGCCCATGCCGTTCTTCCGGCCCAAACGCTGATCGGCGAGCATCTTGCCGACCAGCTCGGAGGGCGTGAGCCGGTCACCGAACGCCGCGTGCATCACCTTCCCTGCCTTGGCCGCCACATCGAGCCCCACTTCGTCGAGCAGGGTGATGGGCCCGACCGGGAAGCCGAACCGGGTCATCACCCGGTCCAGCACCTCCATCGGCACGCCCTCGGCGAAGAGATAGCCCGCCTCGTTGAGGTAGGGGGTGAGGATGCGGTTGACCCAGAAGCCCGGGTGATCGCGGACGACGATCACCGTCTTGCCGATCTTGCGCCCGAAGTTCACCGCCGTCGCGATGGTCTCCGGACTGGTGGACGCCGTCGGGATGATTTCCAGCAGGGGCATCCGGTCGACCGGCGAGAAGAAGTGCATGCCGAGCACCTGGCCCGGGCGGGCCGCGTTCGCCGCGATGTCCGCGATCGGAATGGTGGAGGTGTTGGTTGCGAAGATCGCGGTGGGTCCGGTATGCGCCTCGGTGTCCGCGAGCACCTTCTGCTTGACCTCGAGATCCTCGAAGACCGCTTCGATCACCAGGTCGGTCCGCGGAAAGCCACTGAAATCGGTGCCGCCGGACAAGAGCGCCGCCTGGCGCTCGAATTCGAACTTCGTGATCCGCCGCCGCTTGAGCCGCCCACTCAGAATGTCGGTCGCCGCCTTGAGGCCCTTCCCCACCCGTGCCAGCTCGGTGTCCTTCACCCGCACATCGACCCCGGCGGTGCTGACCGCCGTGCCCGCGATCCCCGCACCCATGAACCCCGAGCCGATGACGGCCATCCGTTCGATCGGCCGCGGCTTCGCGGTGACTCCAGCAGGCAGTCCATCATCCTTTTTGAGCGCCGTCGTGGCGAAGAAGATCCCGATCAGCTGCCGCGAGACGGGCGTGGCGGCGAGCTCGCCGAACTTCTGGTGCTCGACCGCGTACCCCTTCGTGCCACCCTGTTCCAGCCCCGCCTTGACGGCCTCAAGCGCCGCAATCGGCGCCGGATAGTGCCCGCCGGTCTTCTTGAGCGTGTCCTTCCGGGCCTTCCAGTAGACGAACTGGCGGCCGGGCCAGCTGCGATCGAAGATCGCGCCGACGAGTCCGCCCTTCTTCGCCCGCAGCGGAATCCCCTTCGTCAGGATCCGATCGGCCGCCGCAAGGGCAGTCTCGAGCAGGATGCTCTTCGGCACCAGTTCGTCCACCATGCCGAGCCTGAAGGCCTTGAGGCCAGTCTCGGTCTTGCCAGGCATGATGATCGCCAGCGCCGCCGATAGTCCAATCAGTCGCGGCAGCCGCTGGCACCCGCCCGCACCCGGCAGCAGCCCGAGCTGGACCTCGGGGAGGCCGAGTTGGGTCTTGGGATGATCCGTCGCGATGCGCCAGTCGCAGGCGAGGGCGAGCTCCAGCCCGCCGCCGAGGCAGGCACCGTGGATCGCCGCGACGACCGGCTTGGGAAAGTCGTCCAGTCGCTGCAGCATGGCCTGGCCGTCCGCGGAGAGCCGGGCGAACTCCTCCCGCGTGGAGAGCCGGGTGAATTCCTCGATGTCGGCGCCGGCGATGAAGGTGTCCGGCTTGCCGGAGATGATCACCAGCGCCTTGACCGCGACGTCCGCCCGCAGCCGTTCCAGCGCCGCCTCGAAATCGGACTTGACCTGCGCGTTGAGCTTGTTGACCGGCTCGCCCTGCAGATCGAGGGTCAGGACGGCGACGGCACCGTGATTGGCAATCGTTAGGGCGGTCATACGCGCTCCAGGACCATCGCGAAGCCCATCCCGCCCTGCGCACAGATCGAGATGAGGCCGAACTGCACGTCACGCCTGACCATCTCGCTGGCGAGCGTGGTCGCCAGCCGCGCACCGGTCGCGCCGAAGGGATGCCCGATGGCGATCGAGCCGCCGAACACGTTGGTGCGCTCCCAATCCACCTCGCCCACCGGCTCGGCGCGTCCCAGCTTCTGGGCCCAGGCCTTCGAGGCCCACGCCTCGGCATTGGACAGGACCTGCGACGCGAAGGCTTCGTGGATCTCGACCAGGCCCAGCTCCTTCCAGCTGATGCCGGCCCGGTCGAGCGCCTTGGGCACGGCGAATGCAGGGCCCATCAGCAGCTGCCACCCCGGGTCTACCGCGGCCACGGCGTAGCTCCGCACCGCCGCCAGCGGCCGGTAGCCGAGGGCCCGCGCCTTCTGTTCTTCCATCATGAGCACGACCGCGGCGCCGTCGGTGAGCGACGAGGCGTTGCCGGCCGTGACCGAGCCGTAGCGGCGGTCGAACACGGGCTTGAGCTTCGCGAGCGCATCGAGCGAGGTGTCCCCGCGGATCAGGTTGTCGGTGGTGACCACCTCATCCATGCCGCGCCCGCCGAACCAGGGCGCGATCTCCTCCGCGAGCCGCCCGCTCGTCGTCGCGGCGGCGGCACGATGATGGCTCATCATCGCGAGCCGGTCCTGCGCCTCGCGGGTGATCCCGTTTTCCTTCGCCATCTTCTCCGCCGACTGTCCCATCGATTCCCCGGTGCTCGGCTCCGCGATCGCGGGGGAGACCGGGATGAGATCCTTCGGCCGCACTTTCGCGAAGGCGCCGAGCCGCTGGCCGAGCGACTTCGCCTTGCTGGCTTCGACCAGGATCTGGCTGAAGCGCCTGGAGTGCAGGATCGGGATCTCGGAGAGTGATTCGGTCCCGCCGGCGAGCACCACGTCCGCGTGCCCGAGCGTAATCTGGTCGGCGGCGTAGGTAATCGCTTGTCCGGCCGAGGCGCAGGCGCGGTTGACGCTGAAGGCCGGAATGGTCTTCGGGAGCTGGGGCAGCAGACTCACCTCGCGCGCCACATTCGGCGCCAGCACCGAGGCCACGACCTGCCCGAAGGCGACTTCGTCGACTTCCCGGCCATCGAGACCACTGCGTTCGAGGAGTTCCTGGGTGACCCGGCGGGCGAGCTGGACGGCGGAGATGTCCCGGAACACCGTGCCGCTCCGGGCAAACGGGGTCCGGAGGCCTGCAATGATGCAGGGACGACGAGGGCTGCTCATTTGGAACCGTTGGCGCGCCCGGCCGGGCGCGCTTACGATGATTGAGCGCACGGCCGTGCGCGTTTACCGTTTCTGGGCGGCGATCGAAGCGACCGCGCGGACCTTGGTACTATCGATGGGCTCGAAGACTTCGCGGCCGTGCAGCAGTTCGAACGGCGCCACGAGGCGGGTCAGCTCTCCGGGCTGCAGCAGGTGCTCATCCTTGTTCGGGCCCCATCCGAGCGCACGCTGCCACTCGAGATAGGTCTCCATCAGGAGCACCCCGCCGGTCGCGACCGCCCCTTTCACGTCGGCGACGCGGGAGCGGTCGAGGTAATTGAACATCAGGACCATGTCGAACTCGCCGAGTTCCGGCCAGTCGCCCTCGAGATCCACGCACTGAAAGTCGACTGTGACACCCAGCCGCTCCGCCGCCTCGCGTCCTGTCTCCAGCTTCGTCTCGTCATGGTCCACGGCCGTGACCGTGGCACCCCACTGTGCCGCCTTGAGCGCGTGCCGCCCTTCGCCACAGGCGAGGTCGAGCACGGTCATGCCGGGCCGGAAGAGGTAGTCATGCCACAGGAGCCAGGTGCTCGGCCGGGGCAGGTACAGGACGGGCGGGGGAGATCCGCGCGAGAATTCTGGCATCGGTCCTCAATAGATCAGCTTGGTGCCGCGCCGGTCGACCTGCTCATCATCGGCGGCGGAATTACCGGTGCCGGGATCGCCCGCGACGCCGCGATGCGCGGCCTGCGGACGGTCCTGGTGGACCAGCGCGACCTGGGCTGGGGCACCAGTTCCCGGTCAAGCCGCCTCATCCACGGGGGACTGCGTTATCTCGAAGAAGGCGGCCTCACCCTCGTCTTCGAAGCGCTGCGTGAACGCCGAGTCCTGCTCGACATCGCGCCTCACCTGGTCCGCCCGCTCCCCTTCGTTTTTCCCGTTCATCGCGGCGATCGGGTCCCGCTGTGGAAGCTATGGGCAGGGATCTGCCTCTACGACGTCCTCGCCGCCTTCCGCAATGTGCGGTGGCACACCCTGCTGGGCAAGCGCGGCCTCCTGCATCGGGAACCGATGCTTCGTGAACGTGGTCTCATGGGGGGGATCCAGTACTTCGACGCTCAATGTGATGATGCCCGCCTCGTCGTCGCGACCGCCCGCTCGGCCATCCGCCACGGGGCGCTGGTGGCCAGCTACATGAAAGTCCAGGACCTGCTCCGCGCCGATGGCCGGGTGCAGGGCGCCCGCCTGCGCGACGAACTGACCGGTGCAGAAGGAACAGTGCACGCCCATCTGGTCGTGAACGCCACCGGACCATGGTGCGACGCCATCCGTCGCCTGGAGGACCCGCCGCCACTCCGGTACTCCGCCCCACCAAGGGGGTCCACGTGCTGGTGCGCCGGGAGCGGCTCGGCCACGAGGCGGCTGTCACCCTCACCAGCCCGATCGACGGCCGCGTCATGTTCGTGCTCCCGTGGGGCGACTTTTCCTACATCGGGACCACCGACACCGACACCACCGAAAGCCCCGACGATGTCCGGGCCACGCCGGAGGATATCGTGTACCTCCTGCGTTCCGCGAATGCGGCATTCCCGAACGCCCATCTCGGCGAAAGCGACGTCCAAGCCACCTGGGCAGGGCTCCGGCCACTGATCGCGTCTGGTCAGGCTGTGGGCGCGAGCCACGTCTCCCGCGAGCATGTGATCCTCACCGGCCCGGGGGGCATGCTGACCATCGCGGGCGGGAAGCTCACCACCTATCGCGCGATGGCGGAAGAACTGGTGAATCACGCAGTAGCCTCGCTGCACGCCCTCGATGGACGCCCAAGGCCCGCACGGCCGCCGACCGCCGAGGAACCGCTTCCGGGCGGCGAAGTCCGCGATCTCGAGCCGCTGGGTAGTCCCGGCCTGGAACTCGGCCTCCCGATCGCCACGGTGGATCATCTGGTCCGGCTCTTCGGCTCGGAGTGTGCCGCGCTCTTCAACCTGGTCCGCGAACGGCGCGAACTGGCCCGCCCGTTAGGCATCGCAACGCCGGCGATCGAAGCGGAAGTGGTCCACGTCACCCGCCGGGAACTCGCCTGCCGGGTGGAAGATGTGCTGGTTCGCCGGCTGCATCTCTTCTACGAGACGCCCGACCAGGGCGCGGGGGCGGCCCGCCGCACGGCCGAACTCATGGCGGAGGAGCTGGGGTGGGACGCAGTACGGGTCAACGAGGAGACGGAGCGCTACAACACGATGCTGCGGCAGGCGAGTGGGCGCCGCGACTGATCGCGACTCCCACCTGCCCCCCGGAGTGCTACTGGACGACGACGGTGCCGGTCATGCTCGGCCCATGGATGCCGCACTGATACTGGTAGGTCCCCGGGGTGTTGAATACCAGGGTGAAGCCCGCCGCTCCCAGGGTGCCGCTCGAGGTGAAGCTGGGCGAGCCCACCGACTGGACCGAGTGCGTCCCGCTCACATTCGCCCAGCGCATCGCCGCGCCGGCCGGGATCGTGTCGAGTGCCGGGTTGGTGGTGGCGTTGCTGACGCTGGTGAAAGCCACGCTGACGGTCCCAGTCGCATTCACCACCCTGATGGCCGAGGCGACCGTCAGATTGAAATCCGCCACGGCGCCGGGGAGCCCGGCGGTCGTGG
>DAINRP010000038.1:1652-16288 GCA_036741755.1 Gemmatimonadales bacterium | reverse complement strand
GCGAGATCAACTGCAAGCTGGTCTACTACGGCCCGGGGCTCGGCGGCAAGACCACGAATCTCGAGTTCGTCTACAACAAGGTTGCCCCGAACTCGCGCGGCAAGCTGATCTCGCTTGCCACCGAGACGGAGCGAACCCTGTTCTTCGACTTCCTGCCGGTGGACCTCGGTACCATCCGCGGCTTCAAGACCCGGTTCCACCTCTACACCGTGCCGGGCCAAGTCTACTACAACGCCTCCCGCAAGCTGATCCTGAAGGGCGTGGACGGCGTGGTGTTCGTCGCCGACAGCCAGATTGAGCGCATGGAGGCGAACATCGAGTCGATGCAGAATCTGTATGACAACATGGCCCAGCACGGCTACAACCTGACGCACATTCCGTTCGTCATCCAGTACAACAAGCGAGACCTGCCGAACGCCGCCACGATCCGGGAGCTGCAGGCTGCACTCAATCCGGGATGGCCCGTCGAAGATCCGGCCCGGCAGAAGGTGACGCCCGACCCCTACCACGAAGGCGAGTTTCTGGCGGAGCAGATCGAGGGGCAGTGGATCGAACGCTCGCCGTACTTCGAGGCCGTCGCGATGAGCGGGGATGGCGTCTTCGATACCCTCAAGGCCGTGAGCAAGCTGGTGCTCAAGAGCCTCGGCTCGACCTGATGTGGAATCTGCCGAACGTCCTCACGCTCGTTCGGATCTGCCTGACGCCGGTCATCGCGCTGCTGCCCTTCATTGACGGATACTGGCCCAAGTTCGTCTGCTTCCTCATCTTCCTCTTTGCCGCGGTCACCGATGTCGTGGATGGGTACCTTGCCCGTTCGCGGAACATGGTGACCGACCTCGGCAAGCTGCTCGACCCGATCGCCGACAAGCTGCTCCTCTTCGCGACCATCATCCCGATCTACTGGATTTCCCGCACCCGCCACGACGTGTACGACATTCCGGTGTGGGGGAGCATTCCGCTGTGGGTCTGCCTGCTGCTGATCGGGCGCGAACTCGCGATGACCGGCTTCCGCTGGTGGGCCCAGCGCCGTGGCATCGTGATTCCCGCGGCGGGCGCCGGCAAGCTCAAGGCGACGCTCCAGAACATCTATATCGGCGCCACTTTCCTCTGGTTCACCTTTCGCGACGCCCGCAAGCCGCTCGGCTGGGAGCACAATCAGATCGCCGAGTACTGGAATCAGTTCCACGGCGGCGTCGTGGCGGTCACGCTCGCGATGGCCACGGTGCTGACGGTGTACTCCTTCGTGGTCTACATCTACCGCTATCGCGGCCTGTTCAGTTCCAGGCCATAGCGCCGGCCGGCACCACGATGCGGATCGAACTGCTCACCATCGGCACCGAACTCCTCCTCGGCTTCACACTCGATACCAACAGCGCCGAACTCGGACGGGCCCTCGCTGCCACGGGGATCACCGTCGTGCGCCGGACCTCGGTCACCGACGATCCGATTGCGATCCGGGAGGCGGCGGCCCAGGCCCTGGCCCGTACCGGTGCGTTCATCTCAACGGGCGGTCTCGGCCCCACCGCGGACGACATCACCAAGAAGGTCATCGCAGATCTCTTCGGCATGCCCCTTGAGTTCCGTCCGGAGCTGTGGGATGGACTGGTAACCCGGTTCGCGCGCTACGGCCGCGTTCCCGCCGAGAAGAACCGGAGTCAGGCCGAGGCGCCGGTGGGCGCCACCGTGCTCCCCAATCGCTGGGGGACCGCACCGGGCCTGTGGCTCGAAGGGCCAGCCGGACTCGCCGTCCTTCTTCCCGGAGTGCCAACCGAGATGCGCGGCTTGCTCACCCATGAGGTGTTGCCGCGCCTGGCAGCCCGTGCAGGGCTGTCGGCAGTGCGGTCACGGATGGTCCGTACCACGGGCATTCCGGAGTCCACACTCGCCGAACGGCTCGGCGATATTGACGCCCAGGTCGTGCCACTCTCCATGGCATTTCTCCCCGGCATCGAGGGCGTGGATCTGCGGCTGACCGCCTGGAATCTCCCGCCGGATGAAGCGGACTGGCGGCTCGAGGATGGGCTCCGCCGGCTCACGGAGGCGGCGGGGCCCTGGGCCTACGGGGTGGATGACGCCGATCTCGCGGCGCTGGTGCTGGAGCGGGCCCGTGCGCTGGGTGCCCACCTCGTCACGGCGGAGTCCTGTACCGGAGGAGGCATCGGGAGTCGGCTGACAGCCATCCCGGGCAGTTCCGACGTGGTGCTCGGGGGAATCATCGCCTACGACAACCGGATCAAGATTCAGGCGCTGGGCGTGCCCGCGGCGCTGATCGAAGCACACGGTGCCGTAAGCGACCCCGTGGCCAGCGCCATGGCACTCGGCGCGGCGCAACGACTGGGCGCGGAGCTGGCCATCGCCGTTACCGGCATCGCGGGGCCGAGTGGGGGCACGGCGGAGAAGCCGGTCGGGCTGGTCTATATCGCCACCGCGGTGCGCGGCGTAGTGCGCTGCCATCGCCATCTGTTTCCCGGCGACCGAGCCGAAGTACGGGGCCGAGCTATCCAGATCGCCCTCTTCCAACTGTTTCAGCAGCTCGGGAATCAGGACGTGGCCGCTGCCCCTCCAATGTGATCTTGCAGCCTGACTAACTCGGGCAGGTGTCCAGTCGCTCTGGCTCAGGCTCATCCTCGACCTCAGCGTTGCGGAACCTGCCAATCTGACCCCTCCTCCAGGGCATGCCGGTTGCTGTTATCTTTGATCAGCCTACAACCGGACCATTCAGCAAGTGCTTGAGAATCAGAACGTTGGAAACGATGCCGGCTCTGGCTCACCCTCCATTGAGGGAACCATAGATGCCGGGACGGCGGAGGTCTCGCAGGTTCACGCCGGGTTGCCAATCGAGCCCTCGACGGAGGCGGTACGCCGTCTCGAGGTAGAGCTCGCCGAAGCTCGTGATCGCCAGCTTCGTCTGGCAGCGGAATTCGACAACTTCCGCAAGCGCGTAGCCCGCGAGCGGGACGAGATCAGCCATCGTTCGCAGGCGGCTCTCGCGGTGAAAATCCTCGAAGTGCTCGATGACCTCGACCGGGTGCTGGCGGGCGGCGTGCAAAACGTCGCCACCGACGTGGTGCACCAGGCGCTGGTTCTGATCGACAGGAAACTCCGCAAGGAGCTTGAGGCTGCGGGGCTCGAACGGATTGACCCGGTGGGGCAGGCCTTCGATCCGAGCCTGCATGAGGCTGTTTCCGTGCTGCAGCCACCCGAGCCGGCGGCTGACCATACGGTGAGCGCCACCTTCCAGGCCGGGTACCGGTTCAAGGGCTCCCTGATCCGGCCAGCGCGGGTGCAGGTCTATTCGTCAGAAGGGCACAGCTGACCGTGGCGAAGGACTTCTATCAGGTTCTCGGTGTTCCGGACACCGCGGCGCCCGATGAGGTGAAGAAGGCCTATCGCCGGCTCGCGAAGCAGTACCACCCGGACGCCAATCCAAAAAACCCACAGGCCGCGGAGCGCTTCAAGGAAATCTCCGAGGCGCATGCGGTGCTCTCCGACGCCGAGAAGCGCAAGCAGTATGACCAGATGCGCCGCCTCGGCGCCTTCGATGGTGGGGGCGGATTTCGGCGTTCCGGTGGCCCGGGGGGAACCGGCGCGCGCCCGGGCGGCGGGGCCGGCGGCGGGGCGGGATTCGAAGGATTCGAGTTCTCGGATTCCGGCGGCTTCGGTCTGGGCGACATCTTCTCGTCCATCTTTGGCCGGAATGTCGGGCGCCGGGAGGAGCCGGTCGCCGAGACGATCGAGACGGTGGTCGAGATTCCATTCCGGGTCGCGGCCCTCGGCGGCAAGGTGCCGGTCCGGCTACCGCTCAACGAGACCTGTCGGCAGTGCGCGGGAAGTGGCGCGGCGCCTGGTGCCAAGATCAACAGCTGTCCGGAGTGCAACGGGCGGGGCAGCGTCACCTTTGGGCAGGGTGGCTTCGCGGTCAGCCGCCCCTGTCCGCAGTGCCGTGGCCGAGGCAAGGTGCCAACGGCGCCCTGTCCCGCCTGTGGTGGAGCGGGCGAGGTTCGCACCGAGAAGGAGGTCCTGATCACGGTGCCTGTCGGCACCGAGAGCGGGACGAAGGTCCGGCTCCGTGGCCAGGGTCAACCCGCCCGCCCGGGCGAGCCCCCTGGCGATATCGTCGTCACCTTCCAGGTACAGGCCGACCGTTTCTTCCATCGGGACGGCCTCGACGTGCATTGCGAAGTGCCGATCAACCTCGCCCAGGCAATTCTCGGCACCCGGCTCCGGGTGCGGACGCTCGACGGCAAGAAGGTCGTGCTTCGCATCCCTGCCGGCACCCAGCCGGGCCGGAAGTTCCGCATCAAGGGACTCGGCATCGAGAAGGGCGACCGGAAAGGGGATCAGCTGGTGCAGGTGCAGGTGCAGATCCCTGAAGCGCTCTCGCCGGAGCAGGAGACCCTGCTCAAGGAGTTCGCCGAAAAGGGCGGCATGGCCTACTAGCCGTCGAACCCCGGGAAGCAATGCTCTGCGACCCTCCCTGCCTTCGGCAGTGGAGGGTCGTTGTGCGTGAGGCGCTCGACACCTGTGGACTGGCTACCGGTTGATCGCGTGATACTCGCCGGTGGCGCGCCCGAGTTCCCGGTAGCTGTCCATGAGCACGCGATGAGTGGAGATCTCCTCCTCCGGCGAGGGCGGACGTCGCTGCGTATAACTCCCGTCGGAGGCCAGGTCCCACGCCTGCCGGTTGTCCTGCCACATCAGCGTCATGACGTCCCGGATCGTCGTGCGATGCGCCGGATCATCGACGGGGAAGACCGCCTCGATCCGTCGTTCGAGATTCCGGGGCATCCAGTCCGCTGATCCCAGGTAGAGTTCTTCCGCTCCGCCGTTGAGGAAGTAGAAGATGCGGGAGTGCTCCAGGAACCGTCCAATCACGCTGATCACGCGGATGCGGTCGCTGACTCCAGGGATGCCGGGCCGGAGGCAGCAGACCCCACGGATGATCAGATCGACGGTGACACCGGCCCGCGACGCTTCGTACAGCGCCTGGATGATCGTGGGATCCACCAGGGCGTTCATCTTCGCCAGAATCCGTGCGGGGCGGCCTTCGCGCGCATGTTCGGCTTCGCGCTGGATCATGCTCACGAACTGCTCGCGCATTCCGCGTGGTGCGACGATCAGCTTCCGGTACTGGGTCGGTGCGGCGAAGCCCGTCAGCACGTTGAACAGGTCGGTGAGGTCGGCGCCGAGCGCGGGGTCGGTGGTAAAGAGGCCGAAGTCGGTGTACAGGCGCGCGGTGCGGGGGTGATAGTTGCCGGTCCCCAGGTGGAGGTAGCGACGCATCGCGTCCCCCTCACGTCGAACGACGAGCAGCACCTTTGCATGGGTCTTGAGCCCCGCAACGCCGTAGCTGACATGGGCGCCCACGTCTTCGAGGCGCTGCGCCCAGCGCATGTTGTTTTCCTCGTCGAACCGCGCCTGCAACTCAATCAGGACGGCGACCTGCTTGCCCCGCTCGGCCGCCTGCGCCAGCAGCCGGGCGATGCTCGAGTCGCCACCGGTGCGATAGAGCGTCAGCTTGATGGCCACCACATCCGGGTCGTCTACTGCGGCCTGGATGAAGCGCTCCACCGAGCTGCTGAAGCTCTCGTACGGGTGATGGAGGAGCATGTCCCCGTCGCGGATCACCTCGAAGATGTTTCTGCTGCTGCTGAGCCTCGGTGGGACCACCGGGTGGTAGGGCGGGTCCTTCAGCGCCGGCAGGTCGATTGCTCCCGACAGCCCGAGCATATCGGCGGTATCAAGCAGGCCGGGCACTTCGTAGACGTCGTCCACGCCGAGGGGCGCCGAGAGCGCCGCCTGCGCCGCGTTGAATTCCGCCAGGAGCACTTCGCGAATCGAGTGCGGCAGGTTGGGCGCGACCTCGAGCCGCACCACCGCGCCAAAGCGGCGATTGCGGACTTCTTCCTGGATCGTGCTCAGCAGGTCCTCGGCTTCGTCGTGGTCGACCTCGAAGTCGGTGTTGCGGGTGATCCGGAAGGCGTAGCACCCCAGGATCTCCACGCCCGGGAACAGGGATTCGATGTTCGCCGCGATCAGCTGTTCGAGGGGGACATAGCGCCATCCCCCGGCCGCTACCGGGACCCAGCGTGGCAGGATCTTCGGCACCTTCACCCGGGCGAACCGCTCTTCCCCATCGGCCGCCCGCAGCGCGACGGCGAGGGAAAGGCTCAGGTTCGAGATGTAGGGGAAGGGATGGGCCGGGTCTACCGCCAGCGGCGTGAGGACGGGGAAGACGTTGTCCTGGAAGTAGCGATCGAGATGCTGCCGCTCGGCTTCATTCAGCGCCCCGACATCGAGGAGGGCGACGCCATCGGGGGCGAGGGCGGGGAGCACCTCCTCGTGCAAGCAGTGCGCGTGGTCACGGACCATCTCCTGCACGACGGCCGCGATACGCCGCAACTGCTCCTCGGGGGTCAGACCATCGGCCGTTCGCTCGCTGTAGCCCGCCGCCAGCTGGTCCTTGAGGCCGGCCACCCGGATCTGGAAGAACTCGTCCAGGTTCGAGCTGAAGATGCCGATGAACTTGAGGCGCTCCAGGAGCGGCGTCCGGGGATCCTGGGCTTCGTGCAGGACCCGGCGGTTGAATTCCAGCCAGGAGAGTTCGCGGTTGATATACAGCACCGGCTGCCCCAGATCCTGGATCGGACCCGGGCTCGGGAGGGCGGCGGGAAGGGTGGCGTCGGTCACGGGGGAGAATCTACTGGCGGGAGAGCCGGGGGCCAGCCGACCCTGTAACGGGCCCGTAACGGGGTCCCGACAGGATCGCTCCCCTATTGGCGGACGACCCGGACCTCTTTCTCGCCCACCATTACCGACAGCAAGAGACTCACGAGGCTCACCAGCAATCCGGCCCAGAAGGCGGGCCAGAAGCCGTCAACCTGGAACCCGAGGTCGAATTGTCGTGACAGCCACCCGGTAAACAGGAGCATCATCGCATTGATCACGAAGAGGAAGAACCCCAGGGTGACGAGCACCAGCGGACAGGTCAGCAGCGCGAGAATCGGCCGGAGCGTCGCATTCACGAGCCCGAAGATCGCCGCGACGATCACCAGGCCTGCCGGGCCCCCGGTATAGCCCACGCCGGGCACCACCCGCACCGCGACGTAGAGCGCGAGGGTGTTGATCAGCCAGCGGATGATGAGTGAACGCATCAGTTCCTCGGCCTCAGGTATTGGTCGAACCAGTCGAGCGTCGTACCCCACCAGATCCGCCGATTGCGTGGGCGGGTCACGAAGTGGCCCTCGTCGGGGAAGTAGAGGAACTTCGCGGGGATCCCTTTCAGACGGAGCGCAGTGAAGGCCTGCAGCCCTTCCGAGACGTCCACCCGAAAGTCGTTCTGACTGTGCACCACCAGCATCGGCGTGGACCAGTTGCCCACGTAGTTCGCCGGCGACCACTTCTCCATGATTGCGCGCGCCGATGGCGTCAGCGGTGATCCGCCGAATTCCCAGAGCGGGAACCACAACTCTTCGGTGGTCCCGGCCATGCTCAGCGGATTGAAGATGCCGTCATGCGCGATCAGCGCCTTGAATCTTGTGGTATGGCCCGCCATCCAGTAGACCATGTAGCCACCGTACGAACCGCCGGCGGCACCCATCCTGGTGCTGTCGACGAACGGGAGCCTGGCCACCACCTCGAGGCCTTTCATCAGGTCCTCATAGGGCAGGGAACCCCAGTTGCGGCTGATGCTGTTGGTGAATGGCTGGCCGTACCCCGTCGAGCCATGAAAATTGACCGCCGCGACGACGTACCCGCGTGAGGCGAACACGGCGTAGTTCCAGCGCCCGTGCCACTGGTCCAGCCAGGCGCCCTGGGGGCCGCCATGGACCAGGTAGATCAGCGGGTACTTCTTCGCCGGATCGAACGCCGGTGGCTTGACGAGCCAGCCGAACACCGAGTCGCCCTGCGCCCCGACAAAGCCGAAGTTCTCGGCCGCCAGCAGATCGAGAGCGTCGAACCGGCTGTCGTTCACGTGAGTGATCTGGCGAAGGTTCTTGCCGTCAATCGTCGCGGTGAAGACTTCCGCCGGTCGGGTGGCGGTGGAGCGCAGGAAGGTCATCTCTTCTCCGCGCTGGGAAAGCTGAACGCCCGTGTTGGTTCCCCCACTCACCAGGCGCGTGGTACGGCCCGACGGGATGTCGATCCGGTAGATGGCATGTCCGCCACGTTCCTCGACTTCCGCGATGACGCCCCTCGAATCCGGGAGCCAACGAAAGTCGGAGATGCTCAGCTCCCACTTGGGCGTGACCGAGGTACGGCGGCCGCTGGCGCGTTCGTAGAGCATCAGCTGCTGCCGGTCCGCCTCGAAGCCGGGAGTGGCCATGGCGAGGTAGCCGATGAAGCGGCCATCGGGCGCGTACTGCGGCGTGTTGTCGTTGCCAGCGCTCGTGGTAATCGCCTGGCGGGCGGAGCCGTCGGGTCCCATCACGAAGACGTCGTTGTTCGTGCTCTTCGCGATCGCAGAGTCCGGATTGTACACCAGCGCCAGCTCGGTGCCGACGGGCGAGACGGCGATATCCCGCCCGCCGAGTGCCAGCGGGGGAATGTCCCGGTCGAAGGGCGTGATGTCCGTCGCAGCACCATCGGTGAGGTTCACCCGGAACAGATGGGAACGGACACCGAGGCGCCACTCGTCCCAGTGGCGGTAGAAGAGATCGGTGAAGATCTTGGCCTCAGTAGGGAACCCGCCACCACGGCGGGCGGCTTCCAGAGAATCGCCCCAGGCGACGTCGGTCCAGAAGAACAGTGTCTTGCCGTCCGGCGACCAGAGGAAGTCCGCGATCCCGTCCTTCACGTTGGTGATCTTCGCAGCCTCGCCGCCGCGGATGGGAATCCGCCAGAGCTGCGCGGACCCGTCCCGCGTCGAGATGAACGCGAGGACCCTGCCGTCCGGCGCCCACCGCGGAGCGCGGTCGTTGCCCGCGCCCGAGGTCGCCTGCCAGCTGTCTCCGGTGGCGACGTCCGCCAGCCAGACCTTGCTCGCCGCCCGGTTGTCTTCGAGGGACGCCGTCGATACCGTGAAGGCGACCAGGCTGCCATCCGGGGAGAGCTGCGGGTCGCTCACCACCGGTGCAGTGATGTACCCGTCGATGGTGATCGGTCTCTTGTCCTGGGCCAGCAGGGTGGCGGCGGTGAGCAGCTCGAGCGGGAGCAGTGCGAGGAGCCGACGAATCAGGGGCATCAGGCGATCACTCCTCCGCCGAGTACCTGGCCGTCCGCGGCGTAGAGTACGCCCGACTGGCCAGGGGTGATCGCGCGGACCGGGGTGGCGAGGGCGAGGTCCAGGGAATTTCCAGCAGCCGCCACGACGGTGGCGGGTACGGCGGTGGCGCGATAGCGGATCTGCGCCAGGCAGGTGTCGCCAACGGCCAGTGGGTTGGCCAGCCAGTTCACTTCCTCGAGGCGCAGTCGCTGGCCCAGCAGGTCATCCAGTCCGCCGACGACGACTTCTCTCGTGGCGGGCCGGATCGCGACCACGTAGCGGGCTTCGCTAGCCCCGCCGGGGAGTCTCTTGCGCTGTCCGATGGTGTACCGCGCGAAGCCCTCGTGCACACCGATGACCTCCCCGGCGGTGCTCACGAGCGGTCCGGGGGTGAGAGAAGGGGCGTTCCCAGGGAGGTGCTGCTCGAGTACGCTGAGGTAGTCGTCGTTCGGGACAAAGCAGATCTCGACCGATTCAGGCTTGTCCGCGGTGGCCATGCCGAGCCGCCGGGCATAGGCGCGCGTCTCAGCCTTGGTCATTTCGCCAACCGGGGTCAGCATCCTGGCCACCACGGCGCGGTCGATGCCCCAGAGAAAGTAGCTCTGGTCCTTGGCCGGGTCGCTGCCCCGATAGAGCCGGCCGTCGCGTGCGATGGCATAGTGGCCCGTGGCGATCGCGTCACAGCCGAGGGCATCGGCGTGGGCCAGCAGGTCCCGGAACTTGGTGAACGAATTGCATCGCACGCAGGGAATCGGCGTCCGGCCCCGGCTGTACTCGCTCACGAAGTTCTGAATCACGTGCAGGCTGAAGCGGTCCTCCAGATTCAGCACGTAGTGAGGGATGCCGAGGGCGTGACAGACATCGCGGGCATCGTTGACCGAGTCGAGCGAGCAGCAGGGGCGATCGGGGACGCTGTCGCCGTAGCAGAAGAGTTTCATGGTCGCGCCGACGACATCGTACCCCTGCGCGACGAGTGCCGCGGCAGCAACGGAGCTGTCGACGCCGCCGCTCATCGCGACCAGAACGCGCTCAGCCATGGCTGTACGACTCGGTGAGCCGGCGGACCTTCGCGACGGCCTCCGGGAACAGCGCGAGGGCGCGATCGATGTCGGCCTCGGTGGTCTCACGCCCGAGACTCAAACGAACCGCGCTGGCGCCCAGCTCCGCGGGGATCCCCATCGCCGTCAGGACGTGCGAGGGCTCGACCGCGCCGGTGGCGCAGGCCGACCCGCCTGATGCGGCTAGGCCGGCGAGATCGAGATGCATCAGCAGGGCATCACTTCGGGTCTCCGGCACGAGCAAGTTCAGGATGTGCGGCGCCCTCGACGCCGACGCTGCCGTGATGCGGAGGCCCGGTACCGTGGCCTGGAGTCCGGCCGCCAGCCGGTCACGCAGGCCAGTGAGGCGGCTGGCTTCCGTGCTCTGCTCATTGCCGGCCAGCAGGACGGCGCGCCCGAGGGCCACGGCACCGGCCACATTCTCGGTCCCGGGGCGGATCGCGCGCTGCTGACTGCCCCCATGCAGAATCGGCTCAACGCTGGCCGGATCGCGCACGAGAAGCGCTCCGATTCCCTTGGGTGCTCCCACTTTGTGGCCGGAAATCGTTGCAAGGGCGATGGCGCGGTGTTCAAATGTTGCCGGGATCTTCCCGAAGGCCTGCACCATGTCGGTGTGGAACAGGGTGCCCGCCGCCTGACAGAGTGCCGCGATTGCGGGAATATCCTGAATGACGCCCGTCTCGTTGTTCACCCACATGACCGAGACGATGGAAGGCCGTTCGCTGAGCGCGGCCGCCAGCGCGGCGAGGTCGAGCCCGCCGTTGGCATCGACCGGCAGGATGCGTTCCCCGCCACCGAGATGGGTCACTTCATGGGCCGCGGCCAGCACCGCCTTGTGCTCGGTGGCCGCCACGGCCGCGAGCATGGGCCGCCCGGAACTGCGGGCGGCCAATGCGGACCCGATGACAGCGAGATTATCCGCTTCCGTTCCGCCGGAAGTGAAGATGACCTGTCCGGGCTCCGCCCCGAGGGCCTGCGCGATCTCGCGCCGCGCCTGCTCGAGCCCGGCCCGGGCCGCCCGCCCGTATCGATGGCTGCTCGACGGATTCCCGAAGCCCGCGGACCCCAGGAAAGGCAGCATGGCCTCCAGCACCTCCGGGCGGACGGGGTGGTGGCGGCGTGGTCCAGGTAGATGGGGGCGACCGACATGGGGCGAAAGATAGCGGAAAACGGGTTCCGAGTACGGAGTTCCCATGCCTCGGGCTGACGCACTCGGCACTGGGAACTCGGACTCACATACTCTGTACTTCGAGTGCCACCACGTCGTCGATCCGGACGGTTTCGTGGGTGAAGAATGGCTCGCCATACCGAGTCCGTATCAGCGATCCGTAGTGGGCGTTCTGGGTCTCGACCAGCCCGTACAGATCCTGGCCGGTGGGGAAGATCTCGCCGGCGTTCTTCGCGCCATCGAACTGGCTGGCATAGCAGCGGATCGCCTGCATCTTGCGCTCGAACTGCGGGCTGATGTCCACCACGAAGGTTGGCTTGACGGGGTCCTCCCGGTAGGCCAGGGCGTACAGGATCTTGTGCGGCCGATGTGGTGCGCCCGCGGCGTTGTAGCGCGCGAGGCCAGCAAGGAAACAGGCATCGCGCCCCAGTTCCGCTGCGATGCGATGGTCGGGGTGGCGCCCGACCGGGAAGGGGAGAATGACGGTCCGCGGCGCGAAGTGCCGGATCAGCTCGACCACGACTCGCCGGGTCTCGTCGGTATTCTGCAGGTAGGCGTCGGGGAGGCCGGCGTTCCGCCGCTCGGCCACGCCGAGGACCTCGGCGGCGCGTGCGGCCTCGGCGGCGCGGAGTTCGGCGCTGCCCCGGGTTCCGGATTCGCCCGCGGTGAGATCCAGGATGGCGGTGGAATAGCCGGCCTCTCGCGCGCGGAGCAGCGTGCCGGCACAGGTGAGTTCAACGTCGTCGCGGTGGGCAGCGATGGCGAGCAGATCAACGGGCATGAGGGGCGCCTGGCGGCGGGCTTCGGACGACAGGGGAACGGCTCAAAGATAGCCCGCCCCCGGTCGTCCGTCTGCTGCCGGGCTAGCGCCCCTGCTGCCGGCGCCAGAGGGCTCGAATCCCGAACAGACCTGCCAGCAGCAGCGCGCCAAGGGGCAGCAGGGTGCCGAGTGAGGCGATGGTGCCGGCGATGAAGCTCACGAAGTTCCGCCACGCATCCCGGAACGCCTCCCCGATCACGCTCGCGCTGCCCCGGTCGCCCACGAGGGGCGCCTTTTCGTGGACCGTCACGCTCAGGGTGCTGATCGCGACGTGGGCCTTCAGGTACCGCAAGCGGCCTTCCATCCGCTCGATCTCCTCACGCACCCGGGCCAGTTCACGCTCGATTTCCAGGACGTCCGACAGTTTGCCGGTCCGGGTCGCCAGCAATTCGATCAGCCGGGCCTCCAGCCGGTGCCCATTGGCCACGCGTGCCGTGATGTCGGTGAACTCCTCCCCGACGTCCTCGGCGGTGACGTTGACGTATTCCACCCGGCCGATGGGAGCGAGCCCGCGGGTCAGCTCGTCGAACCGCGCCGCAGGCACCTTGATCTCGAGCGTGGCGGAACGGAGCTGGTTGGTGCCCGCCTGCATCTGGCTGTTGGCGATGTAGCCACCCAGGCGGCCGGCCAGTTGCCTGACCTGTGCCACTGCAGCTTCCAGGGAGTCGATTTCCAGACTCGCCTGACCGTTCCTGATGATCATCGTCGGGATCGCGACGGGGTCGGCGCTGACCTGGGGGAACGCCCCCGGCTTGCCTTCCGCGGGACCGTCGCTCCGAGTCATTGCGAGGGCCCCGTCGATCAATGGCGAGGCTGCAGCCGGTGCCACCGCGTCACTGGCGGCCTGGTTGGCCTCGGGGGCCTTCCTGGCGAACTCACCACAGCCCATCAGGGCCATCAGCAGGATTACGGTGTGCCTGGCGGTTGGGCGCATCTGGTCCTCGTTGGGGTTGTGGGACGCGAGAGGATGCGCGCGCGAGGATCGCTTGCACAGCGCCGGGCGCGGGCAGACCTACTCGTGCCGCAGCGCTTCGACGGGGTCCATGCGGGCGGCGCGGCTGGCGGGGATCAGTCCAAAGGTCAGCCCGATGAGAACGCTCACCAGGGTCGCCAGGACGGCGCTCCAGAGGGGGACGCTGGATTGCAGGTCGAGCACGACCTTGAAGAGCTGGCCAGCGCCAAGCCCCACCAGGATGCCGATCAGACCACCGATGAGGGTGAGGGTGGCGGCCTCGACCAGGAACTGCCAGAGGATTTCCCGGCTGGTCGCCCCGAGTGCCTTTCTGAGCCCGATTTCGTGGGTCCGGTCCGTCACCGAAACCATCATGATCGCCATCACCCCGATGCCACCAACCAGCAGGGCCACACTGGAGAGCGCTACCATGACGGCGAAGAACGCCGTGGTCAGCTCGCTGATGGTGTCGAGGATCTGATCCTGGGTGATCACATCGAAGGTGTTAGGCACTCCCGGCCGCAGTCGGCGCTCCTGGCGCAGGGCGGCGATCGCGAGGTCCTTGGCGACCGGGACCGAGACGTCGGGCCAGGACTTGACGGAGAGGAAGAGGCCGTTGGTCTCGTCGTAGCGGAAGTTGTACCTGGCGGTGCGGAAGGGGATGATCGCCCCGATCTGCTGTCCCGGCGGCTCGAAGATGTTATCCGGTCGCTGATAGACCCCGATCACCGTCAGGGCGACCGCACCGATCCGGACCCGCTTCCCCAGGGGGTCGATCCGGCCGAAGAGCCGATTCGCAGACTCCTCCTCCAGCACCACGACCGGGTCGCCCGTCAGCTCCGAAACGGCGAAGAACCGGCCGCGGAGCAGGGTGCCGCCCAGGATTTCCATGTAGTGCTCGTCGGCGCCGTAGACCGAGAGACGCTGCGTCGACGTGCCCTGATAGTCTATCCTCTCGAACAGCTGCACCCAGATCCCGGCGTACTGGATCTCCGGCACCCGGCGGATGGCGGCCGCGTCGCTCTCCTGCAGCACCGGCCGGATCCGGACCTCGTAGGGCAGGGCGTCGGGATTGAGCGGGGTCTGGGAGAAGAACCGCATGACGTAGAACGCGGTGGGCCCGGCGGTGCTCATCGCGTTGAAGATCTGGGACCGAATGCCGTCCACGATGGAGGCCATGGCCATCACGGTGGCGACCCCGATGACCACGCCCAGAATAGTGAGAGCGGAGCGGAGCTTGTTGGCCCGCAGGGAGTCCAGCGCGATGGCGACGCCTTCGTCGAGATTGCGGAGGATCATTCTGCCCTGAGCGCCGTGATCGGGTCCAGCCGGGCCGCCCGGGTGGCCGGGTACACGCCGAAGAGAATGCCCGTTCCCGCCCCCAGCGCGAGCGCCAGCCCGATGGACCAGGTGGTGATCCTCGCGGGTAGCGG
>DAINRP010000038.1:0-1552 GCA_036741755.1 Gemmatimonadales bacterium | reverse complement strand
AGGCGCATGGCCTCCTCCGCCCGGGCCATGGCTCCCGTGAGCTCCGCGCCATCAGGCATCTTGACGGACACAGTGGTGGTCTTTCGCCGGCCGTAGAGGACCTCGAATGTTGAAATCGGGATCAGGGCAAAACCGTCGAAGGACTGGCCCAGCACCCGCCCCTTCTTGGCCGTCACGGCCTTGACCGTCATCTCCCGGCCGGCGATGCGGATTCTCCGGCCGATCGCCTGCTCCGGGCTGCCGAAGAGCTTGTCCGCGACGTCAAAGCCGATTACCGCGACCAGCCGCCGTTCACGGACGTCGGGGTCGGCGAGAGGAGTGCCCGCGGCGAAGCGGTAGTCCTGCACCGTCTGGTAGGGCGGGGTCACGCCAAAGATGAGCACATCCCCGACCGTGCGATTCCGATAGGTGACATCGCTCGTCGGGGTCGGCCAGCCGGACTGGATCGAAACGGCCATGGCATCGGGAATCGCCCGACGCACGGCAATGGCGTCCTCGCGGGAGATCAGCGGGCGCTTGGCGATCTGCCGGATCTCGTCGTTGCTCAGCAGGCCCATGGCGATCGGGGTGCGTCGGACCTGGAAGGCATTGGTCCCGATGACCGCTCCGGTGACGTTCTCCTTCACGTAGGCGTTCATGCCCTGGATCACGGCGACAACCGTGACCAGGAATCCGACGGAGACAATGATCCCGAGCAGAGTGAAGAAGCTGCGGAGCTTGCTGCTGAGAATGGA
The DNA here is from genome assembly GCA_036741755.1 of Gemmatimonadales bacterium. GTDB lineage: Bacteria > Gemmatimonadota > Gemmatimonadetes > Gemmatimonadales > GWC2-71-9 > JADJOM01. Next base: position 818 of record DAINRP010000038.1, on the reverse strand, counting down.
CTGGACGGCGAGTCGGAGGGCTTCGGCGAGCGGCATTCTGGAAGATAAGGGCAGGGGGAAGCGGGAAGGGGTGGGCTCCTCGCTTCCCGCTTCGCCGCCTATTCGTACCTCAGCGCCTCCACCGGATCCAGCTTGCTGGCCTTGCTCGCCGGGTAGAGCCCGAAGAAGATCCCGGTGACGGTCGAGGCGGCGACCGCCGCGACGATGGACCAGAGCGGCACCAGCGCCGGAATGGGCGTGAACTTGTTGACGCCGAGCGAGATCAGCCCGCCGAGTACCATCCCGACCATTCCGCCGACGAGGGTCAGTGTCGCGGCCTCGACCAGGAACTGGAACATGATCTCCCGGCGCGTCGCGCCGAGCGCCTTGCGCACCCCGATTTCCCGGGTCCGCTCGGTCACGGAGATCATCATGATCGCGACCACGCCCACGCCGCCGACCATGAGGCCGACGCTCGAGAGCACCAGCATCACGATGAAGAATCCGCTGGTCATCTTGCTGAAGGTTTCCAGGATCTTGTCCTGGGTGACCACGGCGAAATTGTTCTCCTGGGAGGGCTTGAGCCCTCGAGTGATGCGCAGCGCCGAGATGACCTGGTCCTGCGCCTCGAAGACCGTCGCCTCCTCGGTAGGCATCACCGCGATGTCCATCCAGCCGCGCCAGTAGTCGGCCACCTTGGTGAAGGTGGAGTGGGGGATGTAGACCTGCGGCGACGGCTCACCCCCGAACACCGAGCTCGGCTCGGTGTAGACCCCGACGATCGTGAACGGCTGGCCGAAGATCTTGACCCGCTTGCCGATGGGATCGAGCCCGGGAAA
>DAINRP010000037.1:0-16628 GCA_036741755.1 Gemmatimonadales bacterium | reverse complement strand
CCAGGGCTGGCCGGATCCACCCCGTCGGCGCCCGGCGGCGCGCGCTCCACGCGAGGCCCAGCAACAGCACGGTGTGCGCGGCCGAGGTGAAGGCCGAGGTGATGTGCGTGTACGCGCCCAGCGCCATCGTCAGGCCATACGCCAGGATCCACCCCCAGCCCGCCTCCGGGTCACGCAGCAGCCGGAGAAAGGCCAGCGATCCCAGCAGCGTCCACAACAGCAGTCCGGTGTACCCCCGGGCATTCTGGGAGAACCAGACGTGGTGGTACGACAGAGTCAGCAGGGCTGCCGCGAGCAGGCCGGCGCGCACCCCCGAGACGTCCCGGCCGAAGCGGTAGACGGCCCAGAGGCTCGCGGTACCGAAGATCGCTGCCGGCAATCGCAGCGCGCTCGCACTCTCCCCCAGCAGCGCGACGCTGAGCCGGGCGCTGATCGAGTAGAGCAGGTGCTGGTTCTGACTGTCGAAGGTCGTCACGATCCGACCCAGCGGCAGCCGCACGTACTCGACCAGCGTCTGGATCTCGTCGAACCAGAGCCCCTCGCCAAGACGGTGGAGCCGGAGCACAGCCCCGATGGCCAGCAGGGCCAGCATGATCCAGGGTGCCCAGCCCGGAACCGGTTCTTTGGCCCGTGGGGCGAGTAGTTCCCCCGAGGCCAGGATGTCCACTCGCCGCGTTAGCGCCAGAAACCCCGCCAGCAGCAGCAGAGCTCCCTTGAGAATCCACAGCCCCGTGACCACCTGTGGTGCAGTTGCCCCGGTAAGGGCCGCGGCCAAGGCCTGGGGGGGGATCACGGCCGCCAGCACCGCAAGGAGCAGGATCGGGAGGCTCAGGAGCACCGGTCTCAGCGAGAGTCTATGATCATGACCAATCTGGAGTTCCGGAATGTTGGCAATCCTCGTTCCATGCCATGCTCGAGCTGGGGTCTCTGGGGGCGCGGAGGGGCGGGCGAGCGCCTCGGTCGGGGGCGGGGCTGGTCTTCGGGGTTCGGGCCGGTCCCAGAGGGTCTCCGGCCGCGAAACGGCACGGTCTGGCGACTGGGCGTCGCCTTGTCTGTCGCACTGGAACACAGGGATGTTGCGTTGGAGCAACGCCCAGTGGTTTGCACTCCACACCCGACCATGCCGAATGCACGGAAATTGGCCGGAGGCTTGAGGGGGTGAACTGGGGTTGCGAGCCTGCTGGCGAGGTGAGCGGCTTCGTTCAGCGATCCCTGCGGTCCAGCCAGTCGCGGTACCAGGCGATGGCTTCGTCGAGGCCCTGCTCGAAAGTGAACGACGGATGCCAGTCCATCATTCGGCGGGCCTTGGCGCAATCGAGGTACTGGCGGGTAATCTCGTGGCTCGCCTCGTTCAGGATGATGGGGGCCAGGTCGGGCTTCTTCATGCGGTCGAGTACCGCTCGCACGACCTCGAGCACGGAGAGCGGCGTCTCGGTCCCGAAGTTGAACGCCTGGCCGTGGAAGGCGGGATCGTCCATGCGCTCGGCGAGCAGGAGATAGGCGTTCACGGCGTCCCGGACGTAGAAGTAATCTCGGACGAAGCTGCCGTCACTGCGCACCAGCGGATGTTCGTTCTGCAGTGCAGAACGGATCGTGCCAGGGATGAGGCGATTGAAGTTGAGATCGCCGCCGCCGAACAGATTGCCGCAGCGGGTGACCGCGACCGGCACATGGTAGGTGTGGTAGTAGGAGAAGGTGATCAGGTCGGCGCACGACTTGGAGACGTCGTAGGGGAAGCGGCCCTGCAGTGGTGCGTCCTCGGTGTATGGCAGGGTGGGGTGCTCCCCATAAGCCTTATCGCTGGACGCCACGATCACGCGCCGCACCTGGCGCGGGAGGGCGCGACACGCCTCCAGCAGGTTCCACGTCCCGAGGATGTTGGCCTCGAAGGTGGACACCGCCGAGCGGGAGGCTGTGCCGACGATGGTCTGCGCGCCGAGGTGCAGGACGGTTTCGATCTCGTGCTCGTTCAGTGCGCGCAGCAGCAGGGGGGCATCCTCCAGCTCGCCTCGCACGGCGTTGACCCGATCGAGCAGCCCGGTCTGATTGAGCCGGCTCGCCGGTACCCAGTCGCGCAGCAGCACCGTCACGTTGGCGCCGCGGCGGACGAGTTCCTCGCTCATCCAGGAGCCGAGGAGGCCGGAGGCGCCGGTGACGAAGACGTTGCGATTCTTCCAGAAAGTCATGGCCAGGTCTTCCAGGGGGCGTTCCCGCTGCTCCAGTGCGTCTCGAGGAGCTGCTTCTCGCGAAGGGTGTCCATCGGCTGCCAGAACCCGGTGTGCTGGAACGCCATCAGCTGGCCATCCGCCGCCAGGCGCTCGAGTGGTTCGCGCTCGAGAATGGTGGTGTCATCCGCCAGATAATCGAAGACGCCGCGCTCGAAGACGAAGAAGCCGCCGTTGATCCAGCCTTCGCCGGTCTGCGGCTTTTCCGAGAATTCGCGCACCGCACCCCCGTTAAGCACCAGCCCGCCGAAGCGGGACGGAGGGCGCACCGCGGTGACGGTGGCGAGCTTCCCGTGGGATCGGTGGAACGCGACCAGCGCGGTGATGTCCACGTTGCCCACTCCATCGCCGTACGTCGCCATGAAGGTCTGGCCGCGCACCAGGGGCGCGAGCCGCCGGATGCGCCCGCCCGTCATGGTGTCGAGCCCAGTATCCACCACCGCCACCCGCCAGTCCAGCCCGTGCGGGTTCACGTACTCGAGCGTACCGGTGCGGAAGTCGATGATGTAATCGCTGTTGTGGACGATGAAGTTGTGAAAGTACTCCTTGATGATCTCGCTCTTGTAGCCGCAGGCCACCAGGAAATCGCTATGGCCGTGGCTGGCGTAGATGTTCAGGATGTGCCAGAGCAGCGGCCGGCCGCCGATCTCCACCATGGGCTTGGGCCGGGTCGCCGATTCTTCCGCGATGCGGGTACCGCGCCCGCCGGCAAGAATGATGACTTCCATCGTCAGTAGACCGTCGGAGTCGGAATGGGAACGATGAATCGACCGCCACGGCGCTGATATTCCTGCTGCTGCGACATGATCTCGCCGGCGAAATTCCAGGCCAGGATCAGGACGAAGTCGGGCTGCCGCTCCAGCAATGTCTCCACCGGGAGCACCGGAAGGTGCATCCCCGGCGTGTACTTGCCGACCTTGAGCGGCGACTTGTCCACGGTGTAGGGCAGCAGCCGGGTGTCGATGCCGCAGTAGTTGAGCAGCGTATTGCCCTTCGCCGGCGCGCCGTACCCCGCGACGGTCTTGCCCTCCTGCTTCAGCTCCTCGAGCAGGGTCACGACCTGACGCCGGTTCTCCTGCACGTCCCGCGCGAACTGCAGGAAGCGAGGCAGGCTGGTGAGGCCATGAGCCCGCTCCTGCTCCGCCTCGGCCCGTACCGCCGGGGCATGGTCGGAGTGCCGGCTGACGAGGCCGGCGTACATCCTGAGGCTGCCCCCGTGCACCGGCATGTGGTCGATGCGCACGATGCGCAGTCCCACTTCCTCGCAGAGGCGCATGAGCGCCGTCACCGAGAAGTAGCAGAGGTGCTCGTGATAGACGGTGTCGTATTCCAGCCGGTCCATGAACTCCGGCAGCCCCGGCACTTCGGTGATGAGCAGGCCGTCGTCGGCGAGCAGTGCGGCGCCACCGCGCAGGAAATCCTGGGTGTCATCGACATGGGCCAGCACGTTGTTCCCGATCACCGCCCGCGCGGGGCCGCGTTCGGCCCGCAGCAGCCTGGCTGTCGCTTCGCCGAAGAACTCCTCGACGGTCTCGATCCCGGCGGCCCGCGCCATGGCTGCAATGTTACGTGCCGGCTCGACGCCCAGCGTCCGAACTCCCCCGTTCTTGAAGCACTTGAGCAGGCTGCCGTCGTTGCTCGCGGCCTCCACGACGAGGTCCTTCGGGCCGAGGCCCAGCATTTCGATCACCCGGCCAGCGTATTCCACGTTGTGCGCGGCGATCGTGGACGAGGTACCGGTCATGTAGATGTAGTCCCGGAACAGCACCTCGGGATCGATTACGTCCAGCAATTGCACCAGGGAACACTGCTCGCACAGGTACACGTCGAGGGTGTACTTCGCCTCGCTCACGAACTCCTCAGGACTGCGCAGGAACGCATTGGCGAGCGGCTGCGGACCGAGTTCCAGGAACCGCGTGAGGCGGGTGCCCCCGCAGCCGCGGCAGGTGGTGCGAAGATGATGGCTCATGCGTGTCAGGAACGCGCCACGGGGGCGCGGTCCGGTGCCGGCAGATCGTTGGTCGCCGTCGGTGGGCCGAGGCGGCCGAAGCGCGCCTTGGCGAGATTGACGAGAAATTCCCAGACAGTGGAGGCGCGGACATTCGAACTGCCCCCCTCGCGCATCTGTCCGAGCACGTTCATCTCGAAGACCGGCAGATCCAGCCGGCGGGCCTTGATCATCACCTCGGCGTCGAGAAACCAGTCGTGCGAATTGAGGTTCATTCGCTCGTAGTAGGTCCGTGGAAAGATCTTGGGATTGCCGTTGATGTCGATGGTGCCGAGTCCGCCGAAGAGCAGGTTGGCGAACCCGTTGTAGCCGATCGAGACGAACTTGCGGACCAGACCATCCATCCGGAACCGCCGCCGCACCTTCACCAGCTTCGGAGACTTGGCGTTGGCGGCGATCTCGAACAGCTTCGCGACGTCTACCGCCTCGACCTGGCCATCGGCGCAGATGAATCCGACGAAGGGGGCGCGGCACCGGGTGAGACCCCGCAGCACGCCGTAGCCGTAGCCCTGATTGATCGCCACCGTCTCCTTGATCACCGGGAGCCCTTCGGCGATCAGTTCATCGATGATCGCCCCGGTCCGGTCCCGCGAGCCGTTGTCGACCAGCACCAGCTCCAGCCCCAGGTTCCGCTCCCGGAACGCCTGCACCAGCCGGGTGGCGGTGTTCCGCAGCGAGTCTTCCTCGTTGTAGCACGGGACCGCCAGCGACAGCCACTGCGGCTGGGCACTGACGGGTGTCTGCGGGTGGCCCATGGCTTTCCCTATCCGTTGCTGGTGCGATCGAGGAAGTCCAGTGTCCTGCGAATTCCCTCCGCCACATCCGTGGCGGGTTTCCAGCAAGTGAGCTCCCGGAGGCGGTCGATGGCCACCTCCAGGTGCTGCAACTCATTGTCGGGTATTGGCTTCTCGAATTTCAGTCTGCTTGGGTCAAGTCGCAAGAGGTGTGCCGCCACCTCGACGAACTCCCTGACCATGGCCAATCGGCCGGTCGCCAGATTCACCACCTCGCCCGGCGGGCCCGCCGTCAGCCCGAGCCGGAGCAGGCCTTCCGCGACGTCTGCAACATAGGTGAAGTCCTTCCGCTGCGTCCCGACCGAGAGGCTCAGGGGCCGGGCATGGTGCCGGGCCTCGATGAGGTCCGGCAGCAGCCGGCCGGGGTGCTCGCCGGGCCCGTAGACCTGGCAGAGCCGCGCGGTGAGACCGGGCAGGCCGGTCGCGCGGCAGGCCGCCATCAGGCGTTGCGTGCCGGCCAGCTTGGAGCGGCCATAGAGTCCGACGGGATTCGCCGCCGCAGTTTCCTCGAGATGCCCCCCGATATTGCCGTACTCGAAGACGCTGCCTGCGTGAATCACGCGCCGTCCACCCCAGTGCCCTGCAGGAATGGTCGTCAGCGTCTCGGCGATCACGCCGGGCAACTCGACGTTCAGCACGCCGGCGAGGCGATCGCTGGCTTCGATCTTCTCGCCGGGATCGACGCCATACCCGCTGAGATTGAACACGACGGCGGGAGCGAGGCGCTTCAGCAGCGCCCGGGATCCCTCGAGGTCGGTGAGATTCGCCTCGTGCAGGTCGGCGGGTACCCCATAGGTCGTGAAGCCTCGCTGTGCCTCCACACGGTCCCGCACGACGGCGTGCAGATCGGCTCCCGCCTCACCCAGCGAACGGGAGACCCACCGTCCGATGAACCCCGAGGCGCCGAGCACCACGACCCGGACACCCGAGTACTGGCGCAGGTTGGTCGCCGATGTCACGGCGATTCGGGGTTGGCGACCGGGCCCGCGGTAATCACATATCCGTCCCCGGTGACCGTCGGCCCGTCCACATACCAGACCTTGCGGCCGGGATAGGCGCGGAGCACCTCGGCGCGGGTGGCCGAGTCGCGATCCCAGGCGTAGATCGGCTGCGGGGCGTCGAGGTCGAGGGGATTGTAGGCGGCCGCGGAGTGATAGTCCGGGTGCCGATTTCCCCGGATCAGGACCAGGCTCGCTCCGAAGTCATGGGTAGTGGCGAGGGTCCGGATATCCGGCCGCATGCCGCGGTAGTGGTAGTACTTGTCGGACGCACGCCAGGGGAGGAACGTGGACAGCGCGGACCAGGTGAGGGCCAGCATCGCGAACGTGGCGCGTCCTGCTCCTGCCGCCATGCGATCGAGCGTGGTGATCGCGCTGGCCGCCAGGCCCAGGCAGGGCAGGAGAATGAGATACCAGTAGCGGGCGCCGAAGTCCGGCCCCCCGCTGAACCAGTAGAAGGTGTGGGTGCCGACCACGCCGGCGATCATCGCCAGCATGAATCGATCGCCGCGGCGCCAGGGAAGCAGGAAGAGCAGCAGCGCGAGCGGGAGCAGCGAGCCGGTGGCCCAGCCGAGCAGCTCCAGGTTCACGCTGGTGCCGTTCAGGTTGGCGTTGATCATCACATCAAGCGGACCGTGCCCCGGCAGCGGGTCGAGTCCTCCCCACCCCAGTCCCCGATTGGCGCCGAAGCCGAGCGCGTTGGTGCCGGGCCCGTAGTGACTGTCCGTGTACTGCATGATCGGAAAGACCTTCGGGTCACCAGTCAGTGCCTTGTTGTAGGGGAAGACGATCGCTCCCACCGCCAGTGTTCCCACGCTGAAGGCAATGGCGGGCACCAGGTCCCAGCGCCGATTGCGGGGCGCGAGAGCCCAGAGCCCGAGCAGGCTCGCGACGATCATGCCCTCGAGCGGCCTGATCAGGCTCACGACGCCGGCCCCAGCTCCCGCCACGAGCGGCCAGAGTACCCGCGCGCCGCGCCTGCTTCGGGCGACACCGAGCCCCGCGACCAGAGCAGCGGTAAAGGTGAAGGTGTGGTTCATGTAGCTCATGGCGAGGAACAGATGCCATGGCGAGACGGCCAGCAGCAGCAGCGCGGTCCGGGCGGTGCGGCGATCGTACAGCTCAAGGAGCAGGAGATAGGCGAGCAGGACGTTCAGGCCCGAGAGGACCGGGTTCACGAGCGACGGCACGCTGAGGAACTCTCCGAACGCGAGCATGGCGGGCCAGCCGGGGGGAACCGGGGAGAACCAACGTGTGGGCTCGAGCGTCAGCAGGTCGATGTCGAATGCCGCCGGGACCCGCGGTGGCGGCAGCCACAGCAGGCCCTTCGCGAAGTACTTCGCGTGAAAGAGATAGGCGACCTCGTCCGGCACATGCGGGTGACTCTGGTAGGCCAGCCGGTTCAGGACGATGGCGATCAGCGTCACCCAGATCGCGAGTCCGATCCCGAACCGGTCCAGCCCCGGCGCACCAGCCTGCTCATGGTTGGACGGGTCGCCGAGGAGGGTATCCACCCGGGCGCTGATGCTGGAGGCCGCGGGGCCGGGAATCGCCAGAATGGCCAGCACGACCGTCGCGAGGGCGAGCGCCTGACACAGAGTCGAGGTCACCAGCTCCTCGACGTAGATGATCGGGCTGCGGGACAGCGTCGCACTGCTGAGGACGACGACCAGCACGCAGGCCGCGAGGCCGGCTCGGCGCGGAATGTCGCGGACGAGGGCGGCGAGCGCCGCCCGTTCGCGCCACAGCCCCGTCAGCACGATGACGGCCTGCAGCAGAACGACGGCGAGCGCCACCGGTCGTTCCGCCCACATCCTCGGCAGCGGGCGCAGGTGCTGGTAGGCGACCCGCGGCCCCGCCTCGGCCAGCTGCAGCAGCGCGGCCTGGCCGACGACGAGAAGCGCCACGTAGAGACCGGACCTCACGGCTCCGTGCCGTGCCAGCCACCACGCGGCAAACGCGGCAGACGCCAATGCGAGGAGAATCAGCGGGAACAGGAAATCGGACATGGATGCTACCGGGACGCGGGAGTGGCCCGGGCCATCGCGGCCGCCGCCTGACGCAGGGCCTTCAACGCCGTTGCATAGGTCGTGTCAGACGCGAGATTGCGCTGCTCAAGGGTGTCGCTCAGCAGATAGAGTTCTTCCCGCCCCTTCCGGTCCACGATGTAGCGCAGCCGGCCCTCGAGCACCGACTTGAGCGGCCCTTCGTGCACGGGGAACCACTCGGGCTGGGTCGTCTCCCCATCCAGCCAGATGAAGACCGGCTGCATCCCGGCGGCCGATGAGTCCTTGACGACGTCGACCAGCGAACGCCCGGGGAATTCCACACTCGACGGCGCCCCCGCCAGATCGAGGACCGTCGCCGGGAGGTCCCGCAAGCTCACCGCGGCGGGAACCCGCGCACCAGACGGCAGCCGCGCCGGGTAGCGGATGATGAGCGGCACGTTGACCGAGGGACGGTAGACGCTGTTGCCGTGCCGCATCAGCCTGTGCTCGTAGAACTCTTCGCCATGGTCCGCAGTAACGATCACGACCGTGTTCTCGAACCTGCCCCGCCGCTGCAGTTCCGTAAACAGCAATCCGAGCTCATGGTCGACGAAGGCGATCGAGGCGTCGTACGCGTTCCGCTGCACCGTGACCTGATCCATCGTCCAGCCGGTCCAGCGGAGCTGCGCGAGGTCAGGACGCTCCCGGTCGCGCGGCGCGCCGAAGAGCGTGTCGAACGGCGCGGGGGCGGGGTACGGGTCGTGGGCGTCGAAATAATTGAGGAAAGCGAAGAAGGGGCGATCCTCGTGGCGGTCGAGCCATGTCAGGAATTCCGCCGACACGTCCGGGGCGGCCTTGCGGCCGAACTGACTATGCCGGCCGAACAGCTCCAGCAACCTTGGCGAGCCGGTGATCTCGCGTCCGAGGTTGGTGCTGCGGAGGATCGCCGAGAAGAACAACGGGTAGTCATCGTAGTGCGCGAAACCACGAGCGATGCCTGACTCCGCACTGGTGTTGACCACGTTGGCGGTGAAGCCACCCGTTGCATACCCAAGCGAGTCCAGCGCTTCGGCGAGGGTGGGGAACGACCCGTCGAGCGGGCGGCTCCAGTCGGTGGAGAGTTCGTGCACCCAGTGGCCGGTCATGATGCTCGCATGCGACGGCAGCGTCCACGGCGCCGTCGAGTAGGCCTCGTCGAACCGGACCCCGGTGGCAGTGAGCTGCTCCAGATTGGGCGTGGTGGGGCGCTGATAGCCGTATGCGCTCATGCTCATCGCCCGCTGGGTATCGAGAACGATCAGCAGGACGTTGGGCCGTCCAGCCGCGGCCGCAGGGAGCCGCGCCATCCGCCCCTGCTCGAGCCGCCGGTTCTGGATGACCACGGTGGCCGTCAGCAGGCCGACAATGCCGAGCAGGACGGGCAGGGTCAGCCCGGTGAGGCGCCTGAAACGCTCCGGGGAACTGGAGACGAATCGCGCACCCTGGACGCCCAGCCCCAATCCGACGACCGCTGCGGCCAGCGGATGGATGCCTGGCGCGTTGAGCGCGAGGCCATAACCGGCCAGCGACCCGAGGATGACGGTGAATCCGCGCGGCCCCGACAACCAGGGCAGCCCAAGCCCGGCGAGGCAGAGCAGCAGCGCCACCGGTGCGAGTATCGCCAGGTACGACACCGGGGCCATCCACACGATGTGAGGACTCGCGTGCACGAAACGGTGCAGCCCGACCTTCGCGACCAGCAGGCCGGCGGTCGTCACCAGACCGCAGAAGAGTGACAGCCACAACAGCAGCCCGATGCGGTCGGAAGGGGTGAACCGCGCGGGCGCCATGGTGCCGGAGTCAGGGGATCGCAGGTCGCTCATGGTTGCCGGGACCGGATGCTGTCTACAAGCCGTGTCAGGCTGTCGAGACTCGGCTGGTGGGCGGAGTCGCCGGCGAGGTTGAACCGCTCGGCTGGGTCACGGTTGAAGTCGTACAGCTCGGGCGTGCCATCGCCGTTGCGGATGTATCGGAGCCCTCCGAACAGTACGGCGAACATGTCGCCCTTGCTCACGGGGTACCACGCCGGCAGGCCGGTTGCATGCCCGAGCTGGTTGAAGATCGGCGGCGCTGGCGCGGAGTCCGGGGTCCGCCAGTCACGGGTCAGCGATGGGCCGGGGAAGGGCGATCGCGCGCTCAGCCCGGCGAGATCCATGACCGTGGCCGCGACTTGCCGAATACTCACCGGCGTGGTCACGCGCTGGCCCGCCGGGACGTGGCGCGGCCACACGACCATCAGGGGCACGTGGACGGAAGTCAGATAGAGACTGTTGCCGTGCTCGGGTACACCGTGCTCGAGGAACTCCTCGCCATGGTCCGCCGTGACGATGACCACGGTGTTCTCCAGCGCGCCGCGCCGCTCCATCTCGGTGAAGAGCTTCCCCAGCTCGTGGTCGAGGTACGCGATCGCCGCTTCGTAGGAATCGAGGGCGGCCTGCACCCGCGCCGAGTCAGGCATTGCGCTGGCGCTCGTCCGGTCTGGGGCATGGGAAAGTCGCTCAGGGCCCGACTGAAAGCGACCGGAGAACGACTCCGGCGGCAGGTATGGCGTATGGGCGTCGTAGTAGTTCAGGAACGTAAAGAAGGGACGACGTCCATTTCCATCGAGCCAGCCGAGAAAGGCGTGGTTGATGTCTTCGGCCGTCTTCCGGTCGGGCAAGTCGTCTTCGCGGCCGAGCTTGCGGACGAATTCCCCGCGCAGCACCCGCGGTATTGACGCGCTGACCGCCAGTTCGGCCAGCGAGCGGCGGTAGTCCTCGAAATGCAGGAACCCGCGGCCGAGTCCCATCTCGCGGCTGGCGTACCACACATTGGCGCTGAACCCCGCGGTGGTGTAGCCCGCGTCGCGCAACTGCTCCGCGAGCGTGGGATAGGTCGAGTCGAGGGGTACGTACCAGTCGGTCGACAGCTCGTGTGCTTCGCGGCCGGTGAAGGTGCTCGCGTGCGAGGGCAGCGTCCAGGGCCCGGCGGAAATCGCGCGGGTGAACAGGACACCCCTCGCCGCAAACCGCTCCAGCTCCGGGGTCGTGGGGCGCGGGTAGCCGTAGAGGCTGAGGCTCATCGCCCGAACCGTGTCGAGGATGATGAGGAGGACGTTCGGTGCGCCTGCCTGGGCGGCCGGAAGGGCGGCGAGTGCCCGCCGCTCGGCGATGCGCGCGCGCACCAGCGGCACGACAGCGGCGAGCACGACGGCGGCGAGCAGCACCGGCAGCGTCCGGCGAGCCAGGCGGTCGAGCGTTGGCAGCAGGCGGGCCCCTGGGGCGGCGAGCCGGAAGGCGATGCCGAACGCCAGCAGCAGGCTCGCGCCGCGGTGCAGGCGAGGCAGCAGCCAGAGCCCTGACAGGAGGGCCAGGGCGAGGCACACGCCCACGACCACCGGTGCGCGCAGGATCCGTCCCCGGCCTCGGTCCACCGCGATCAGGAGCAGAATGAGCCCCGCGAACATCAGGGCCGTCATCACCGGCGTCATCCAGACGATTTCCGGAGGCCGGAACAGGGGCACGTGGTGGACGAACTTGCGGAGCCCGGCATGGCTGAGCTCGCCGATGCCGGTGAGCAGGCCGCTCCACACCGCGAAGCGGAGGGCCTGGCCGCGCGAGATCGTCGGGAGTGTGGGGGAGGTGGCGGTCATGGCGGCGTGACGGCCGAAGCGGCCGCCGCGTCGAGGAGGTGGCGGAGCCGCGCGGTCGCTGCCTCCAGGCCCGGCTGTCCGAGAATGTTGTGGCGCTCGAACGGGTCGCTCCGCAGATCGAAGAGCTCCTCAACGCCGTTGCCTCCGCGAATCATTCGATAGCCGCTGTCCGCCACGGAGATCATGTCGCCGTTCACCACCGGGTACCATGACGGCAGCCCCCACGCGCGGCGGACGGAGGAATAGAGCGGCTGCCCGACCCGGGCGCCTGACGAGTCCTGCCAGAGCGTCGCGAGCGACGACCCCGGGAAGGGGTGCTCCGGGATCCCCAGCAGATCGAGCACCGTTGCGGGAATCTCGCGCAGACTGGCGGGGGCCTGGGCGACGACACCGGCGGGGACCCGGTCCGGGAAGCGGAGGATCAGCGGCACTTCGACGGATGGACGATACAGGCTGTTGCCGTGGAGGATCACACCGTGCTCGTTGAACTCTTCTCCATGGTCGGCCGTGATGATCACGAGCGTATTGTCGAGGACACCCCGCTGATCGAGCGCCGTCAGCAGGCTGTCGATCTGGGCGTCGAGATAGGAGATCGCGCCGTCGTAGGCCGCTTCCAGCCCCTCGACCTGCGTTTGCGACCAGGGAGTCGTGTCGCTGAGCTGTCGGATGAGGTTGGATTCCAGCCGCTGGTTTGATGCCTTGAACCGGCTGCGATACGGTTCCGGTGGCAGGTACGGGACGTGGGCGTCGTAGTAGTTGAGAAAGGCGAAGAACGGGCGATCGCGATGCGCATCCGCCCAGTCGAGGAAGGCCTTGCTGATCACCGGCGCCGGCTTCCGGCCCAGCATGTCGCCACCCCAGAAGATCTGCCGGACCCATCGAGGGTCCACGATACTGCGCGTGATCGAGGCGCTCGAGACGAAACGGTCAAAATTGACTTCGTAGTCGTCATACGCGGTGAACCCCCGCGCGAGGCCCGTCTCCCTGCTGCAGTAGGCGACGTTCGCCACGAATCCGCCCGTGCGATAACCATGGGCGCGCAGCGTCTCGGCCAGGGTTGGGAACTTACCGTCGAGGGCCGTCTGCCAGTTGGCGGTGAGCTCGTGCGCCTCCCGCCCGGTCAGGATGCTGGCATGCGAGGGCAGGGTCCACGGGGCCGTGCTGAATGCGTGGGAGAATCGCACGCCACCCGCCGCCCAGCGCGCGAGCGCGGGCGTGGTGGGGAGCGGATAGCCGTAGACGCTGAGGTTGAAGGAGCGGACGGTGTCAAGGATGATCAGCAGGACGTTCGGGGCGCCCGCCGTGGCGGCCGACAGCCGGCGGTCGGCCTGCCGCTCCGCGGAGCGCCTGACAACCGGAATGGCGATTGCCAGCATCGCGACCAGGGCCAGTCCGGGGCGAAGTGTGAACCGCACCAGCCGCTCGAGCGGCGCCTGGTAGTAGGGGAGGAGCCGGCTCGCCTGAAGCCCGATCCCGATGCCGAGCAGGATCACCGCGATCGGGTGGAGCGGCGGGATGAGCAGCAGCATCGAGACCGTGAGCAGGAACGCGAGCACCCCGACGACGGCGGAAGCACGGAAGAGGCGTGGCCAGCGCCGTCCCAGGAGGGCGAGCACCCCCACGAGCAGCGCGAAGAGCAGCGCGTCGGCCAGGGGCGTCACCCAGTAGACGTTCAGATCGCTCCCCTGGAAGAGGAGCAGTTGCCGGATATGGCGTCGGATGACGAGATAGACGAGTTCCCCGGCGCCCGTCACCAGACCGGCCCAGAGAGCCAGCGCGAGCGCCGGCCCGGTCGCGGCCCGTGCATCCGGCCCGTCCGCGGAGAGTCGGGATGTCATGCGGGTGGCAGAAGGCCAGGGATCAGGGTGCCGATCAATGCCCCGCCTGCTTGTGACGCGGGACGTAGACGGAGTCCACGACTCGGCGCATCCCTGCCAGCTCGTTGTTGAACTCGGCGCCGAGCGCTGCCGACTCGGTCGGATCCCGGCGGATGTTGTACAGCTCCTCGACCCCGTCACCATTGCGGATGTAGTGCAGGGAATCCCGGACCAGGGACACCATGTCGCCGCGTCCGACGGGCACCTTCTTGCCCAGGTTTGGCAGCCCGGTGATTTCTGACAGGATCGGTGTCGGCGTCGCGGACGGCATGTCGTGCCAATACCGCGTGAGGGTTACGCCGGGCACGCCTGGGCTAACATGGACGCCGCTGAGGTCCAGAATCGTCGCGGCCAGATCGCGCAGAGTCACGGGCACTTCGATCCGCCGGTTGGCCGGAATCGTTCCCGGCATCGACAGCACGAGGGGCACGTGCAGGTTGGGAAAATACAGGCTGTTGGCGTGCCCCTCGAGGCCGTGCTCGCCGAGCAGCTCGCCATGGTCAGAGGTGACGATCACCAGGGTGTTGTCCAGCAGCCCCTTCTGCCGGAGCGAGTCGAGCAGCTGGCCGACACGGTCGTCGATGTACGCGATCGACGCGTCATAGGCATTCTTCGACTTGTGCGGCTTGGGCGCTGGAAAGACAAAGCCGCGCACCCGCGAGCGCAGGGAGGCCTTGGGTCGGCTCGCTCCGAACTGGCCGGCGAACGGCTCCGGCGGCATGCGCGGCGTGTGCGCGTCGAAGTAATTGAGAAAGAGAAAGAACGGCCGGTCACCCGAGCGATCCAGCCAGTTCAGGGTCTTCTCATTGATGTCGTCGGCGTTTGTCCGGCCCACCAGGTCCCAGAAGTCGAGCAGGCGGCGGGTGCGGACGTGGTCGGAGGTGAACTTGCCGAGCGTGGTGGCGTCGAGCACTTCCGGCAGTGAGATGTCGTGATCTTCGAAGTGGATGAAGTCACGGGCGAACCCGAACTCCCAGCCGGCATGAGTCTCGTTCGCGCTGAAGCCGCCGGTGCGATAGCCCTGCCGCCGGAAGATCGCCGCGAGCGTCGGCACGGTGGGGTCGAGGCGGCTGAACCAGTCGGCGTGATGCACGTCCAGAAGCTGACCAGTGAAGATCGTCGCATGGGAGAGCACCGTCCACGGCGCCACCGACACGGCCTCGTCAAACGTCACGCCGGTGGTGGCCAACCGGCTGATCGCCGGCGAAGTGGGCCGCTCGTAACCGTAGAGACTCAGGTCCAGCGACCGCACGGTGTCGAGGATGATCAAGAGCACGTTCGGCGCTCCGGGCCGGGCGGGCGCCAGTGACGCGAGCGCCCGACGTTCCCTGATCCAGCGGCCCCCGAGGCTCACCATGACAACCGCCGCGATCAGCACGGCCAGCCCCACGGCCCAGCGACGGCTGCCCCGTGCCAGTGACGTGCCCTTCCGCTCGGTCAGGCGCACCGCCTGCACTGCGATACCGCCGGCCAGCGCGAAGTGGGCGATTGGGTGCAATCGGCCCACGTAAAGGAGGAGGAGGCTGGCGCAGGCAAGGAAGACGAAGATGCCGACGGCGACTTTCGGGCGAAGTCCCCGGCGCCCGGTGACGGAGGCGAGCAGCAGGCCCAGGATTCCGAAGCCGACCGCGTAGCCCAGTGGGGTCATCCAGACCACCTCCCGGCTCCGCATGATCACCCGGTTGAGCCCGAATCGTTCGATGCCGAGCAGCACCAGTTCGACGAATCCGAAGCAGGCGCCAACGCTGAAGCCGAGGGCGGCCAGGGCCAGCCCAGTGAGCGGTTCGGCAGGTACCGGGGGAGCGGGGGCCGGGCTTAGCCCGCCTGGTTCATTCACGGATGGCTGCGACACGGTTCAGGAGGCTGGACCAGAGTGGTGCCGGCGCCGGGCCGGGGGTTGCACTGCTGCGGGAGTGAACTCGGGGCCGGACACATGCATCGCTCACTCCTGCGGGGATGGCGGACTTCCGGCCGGAATCGCCACGGGCGAGTTCGGAGGAACTCGCCCGCGACCTGTGAATTCTGGACGACCCGGCTGCCCACTACAACCCGCGTCGGGGACGCTAGTGGCCGGATGTGCCGGAGGCGGTGGATGCCGGGACCTGCGCGGGAGCCTGCGGACGCGCCAGGTCGCCGTGCATCGCGGCGACGCGCTTGACCTCCGGTTTCACGCCGCGCATCCCCTCATAGATGATGCGCAGCAGGAACCGGGTCCCGTGACGCACCACCCGGCTCTTTGCCTCGCCGCCCGCGCGCGCGCGTTCGTGGGAGCTGATCTCCACCACGCGGTATCCCTTGCGCAGGGCGTTCGCGATGATCTCGATCTCGATCTCGAACATGCGCGACGTGTAGACGAAGTCCGTGAAGACATCCCGGCGGAAGACCTTGAAGCCGTTCAGGGCGTCGGACAGGTAGCGGCCGGTGCAGAGCCCCATCGTGGCGCTCAGGAAGACGTTGCCGAGAGCGCGAATGTGGGTGTACTCCTCGCTGCCACCGACCACCCGCGAGCCGATGACCAGACCCACGCTGTCGTCCCCGAACTGCTCCAGGAACCGGGACAGCTCCTCGGAGCGGTGGGAATAATCCGCGTCCAGCATGGCGATGAGGTCGCCGGTCGCGTTCTCGAAGCCCAGCCGGAGCGCCATGCCCTTGCCATTCTGGCCAGGGTTGGAGATCACGCGCGCACCGTGCGCTTCGCTGACTTCGCGGGTGCGGTCGGTCGAGTGGTCGTCCACGACCAGCACCTCGAACTCGTACTGCGGCAGTTTGCGGAGCGTGGCATGCACGTCATCCAGCACCATCGCCAGATTGGCTTCCTCGTTCCGGGCGGGAATGACGATACTGACCTTGGTCATCGGGAATCCTCTGTCGCGGCGGTCGGCAAGGGGGGATCGCATCAGGCGGCGAGCGGCTTGCGCCCGACGACGGTCTTGAAGGCCATCAGACTGCGGAGGCCGGCATCCACGGTCACGGGTTCGAACCCGTTGCGCCGCAGCACCGTCCGTCCCTCCTCCGAGGACCTCAGCTTGGAAATCTCGTCCGGATGGAACTTGAACCGCTCACCTTCG
>DAINRP010000036.1:8495-16729 GCA_036741755.1 Gemmatimonadales bacterium | reverse complement strand
CTGGGCGTGCCCACGAAGACGCTCTATCTCTTCAACAAGACCAGCTGGAGCCAGGCGAAGGCGATGCCGGCCCCCTCCGCCTGCGGCACCACGCTGGCGCTGGTGAACAAGCTCTATGTTTCGGCTGGATGTGACACAACCGCCGGCTACAAGAACAGCTACTACATCTACACCAAAGCCACGAACAGCTGGACCGTCGCTGCCCCTTCGCTGAACGCCCACGCTTTCGGCGCTGCCGGTCAGATTTCTGGGAAGGCCGGCTTGGTGGGCGGCTATGACTCGACCGGGCATGTCACCGGGGAGTTCGAGATCTACGACACCCTTACCGGAACCTGGAGTTCCCGCGCGCCGATGCCTACGGCCCGAGCCCGGATGTGGGGTCGGCACGTGAACGGGCTGTTCTATGTCATCGGTGGCGTGGACGACAACGGCAGCGCCCTCGATGTCGTGGAGGTCTACAACCCCACCACCGACACGTGGACCGCGCAGGCCCCACTCCCCACGCCGCGCTACGGCCTGGGCATCATGGATATCGGGCACAGCGACCCGAACGTGCAGGCCATCGGCGGCACGGATGCGTCGGGCGCCGTGGTTGGCACGAACGAGATGCTCACCCCCGGGAACATCTGGGCGCCGAGGAAAGTGATGCCCTCCGCGGTCTACCGGTTCGCCTCCGGAACCGTTGGCGCGAACACCTACATGGCGGGCGGCGTCAACTCGGCCGGTGCGATCACGACCTTCCGCTACTTCAATGGGACGACGTGGACCCAGAAGACCGCCCTGCCCCTCGCTCGCTACGACGGGAACGGGCTGGATGCGATCGGGAACCTGGTCTACGTCGCCGGTGGTGCCTCGCCGACGAACGGACTGCCGACGCGCACACTCTACGCCTACAGTATTTCCGGCAATACATGGTCGAGCAAGGCGCTGATGCCGGTCGCCAGCGGCTGCGGCGCCACGGGAGCGATCACCGGTAAGCTGTACGTCACCACCGGATGCGACGCTGTCTCCTTCCGGACGCTGCTGTCGGCTTACACCCCGAGCACCAACACCTGGGCGGCGATGGCACCGTCCACCCAGGCCCACGTCTTCCCGACCTCCGGGGTCTATAACGGCAAGTTGTACGTGGCGGGCGGCCTCGACTCGAATGGCGTGGTGACCGGCACTCTCGAGATCTACGATCCGGCGACCAACACCTGGTCGTCGGGCGCGCCGATGCCGACCGCGCGGTATCACGCCGCGGGCCGGTTCGTCAACGGCTATCTGGTGGTTGTCGGTGGACTCGGCATCGATGGCACCTCTCTCGACACTGTGGAGCTCTACAACCCGAACACCGACACGTGGCAGACTGGCGTTTCGATGCCCGCCGCGCGGAACTCCATGGGCGCTGGCTTCTCAAACCTGCAGCTCTTCGTGATGGGCGGCGCGGATGCCGCCGGCAACCTGCTGACCAATACCGACTCCTACACGCCATAATCGCGGCGGTAGCGTCTGGGCAGATAGCAATCGGCGGGCCGGTCACCATGACCGGCCCGCCGATTCCATTCGCGGCCCGATGGCCGCCCCGGGTCAGACCCGCTACGTCCTCGAGAACTCCGCGGCATCAATCGTGGCCAAGTCATTCGCCCCGAGCTCGAGATCGCCAGCGCGAGCGGAATCCATCGCGTGCTCCACGCGCCGGGCGCTGGGAATGGCAATCACGGTCGTCCCTTGGGCAATCACCCAGGCCAGACAGGCCGAGTGAGCTGTCACCCCGAGGCGCTGTGCGATGCCCGCCAATAGGGGATGATCGGGGAGCTTCTTGGTGAGACGGCCACCCCCGGTCGGACTGTAGGCAAGGAAGGCGATGCCGCGGCTCGTGCAGTATTCCACCACGCCGTCTGTCAGTGCCTCGCGGAAGAACGGATTGAGACGGTTCTGGACCGCGACCACAGACACGAGCCGCTCCGCATCTTTGACTTCAGCCACCGACACATTCGAGAGGCCGACCCAACGGATCTTCCCGCGCGTCTGGAGGTCGGCGAGGGAGCCGACGCTTTCTTGGAAGGGCACCCGTGGGTCGGGGGCGTGGAACTGATAGAGGGCAATCTGCTCGACACCCAGGGCCTTGAGTGAGGCGTCGCAGGCAGCCCGCAAGTGCTCAGGCCGGCCATCCCGGTCCCAGCGGCCGCCGGTGCGCACGATACCGCCCTTGGTCGCCACAATGATGCGGTCACGAGGCCCAGCCCATTCTCGAAGCGCTCTTGCGATCAACCGCTCGTTGTGGCCGGTGTCGCTCTCGTCCAGCGCGTATGCGTCGGCGGTGTCGATGAGTGTCATCCCACCATCGAGCGCGGCATGAATCACCCGGATGCTCTCAGTCTCCGTGGGCCGGCCGGTGATCGAGAGGTGCATCCCACCATAGCCGATGACCGAGACAGTCGCCCCGGACTGGCCGAGTGGCCGCTCGCGCATCAGCGGCCGAGAGCCCGGCGCACGAATGCCAGCACCTCGGAGCGGACTTCGTAGTAGATGGCCATGGCGTGACCGGCGCCAGGAATCACGTGGGCCCTGGCATGGGCGAGGCCCTCGCTCCAGGCCCGGGCATTGGCGGCCCCAGCGAAGGCATCCCCCTCGGAACTGGTGTGGAGGGTGTGGGCCGCGATCCGCTCCATCGCGCGCCGCCCCTGCTGCCGACCGTCCTCCCCCCAGACCAGCTCGCCCGCCGGACCGAAGGTCAATAGCGCCTTGAGCCCGGGCACCCTCGGAGCCGCCAAGGTCACAGCTGTCCCGCCCACGCTCGATCCGACCAGCATCAATGCTGAGGTGTCGATGTTGTTCTGCGCGGCTCCCCAACTGGCCACGCGCAGCACGTCGTCATCGATCCGGTTGAAGCCAACCTTGCCAATGCTGCTCACGAACGCCGCGCCGAAGGCCTCGGGGCCGAAACCGATCGGCGTATCGATCACGAGGGCGCCCTTCGGCGTGGCGGTGGACGCCCCGTGCCCACGTTGATCAAAGGCGAGCACGGAGACGCCGAGCTCGACCAGATCCTCGACCAGGGGCGCGTAGCTGTCGGCAGTGGCGGGGTACTGGTGGGCGAGGACGGCGAGCGGATAGCCGCCGCCGTCGGTGAGATCGGGATAGGTCAGGCTGCCCTTGAGAATCAGGCCATCGCCGGCCTCCACCGTCATTTCCAGTGAGCCGAGTGGCGGAGGCAGTGACATGGGAGCCTCAGGGGCGCATGCCGAGCTGGGCGAGGAGCCGGAACTGTTCCTTTTCGGTTATGTCCCCGGCATCGACCAGCGGCTTGAGGGCGGCGACGATCTCCTGGCGGGTTCCATCGATCTGGCGGCCACGCAGTTCCTGGATCACTCGCGCGAATCTCTGATCGTACATGTCTGCCTTGATCTCGCCGGCACGCCTGGCGGCGGAGAGTTTGGCAATCTCCTGAGCGATTCGCGCCGGCTTGATGGGCGTGAGTTCGCCGGACTGATCGGTCATCGGTTGGGCCTCGGTGGAAAGGTGCGGATTGGTTATCCGGATCGGTGCCAAGCTACTGCGGATCGGCGCCGGGCACCAGTTGTGCTCGGGCCACGGCGTTCATGGTTTCGGGGCCGAACCCCGCGCCGCGGCTTCCGTCGTCCGGGTCGGGTCGGCACCCTGCCAGGTGACGTCGGCGGTCGGGCCGTAGGTCGCCGGCACCCGATCCTCCAGCAGTCGGAGGCAGATCCCCACCTGTGCCCGGTGGTGGGCAGTATGGAGCACGCGACGCCAGAAGACCCAGATCCGCTCCCGGCTGGTATCGAAGAACGGCACCTCTGTCCGCCAGAACGCCTGGTCACGCGGGGCCAACGCATGTAGTCGAGGCCGTGCGAGGTCGACATAGCGATCCACATAGGCCGCAACTCCCGGTGCATCTCCGGCCGGTAGCAGCTCGGCGACCACAGGCTCGGCCAGCCCGATGAACTCAGCGAAGAATCGCCGCTCCGAAAGGAGTTGATGCACCAGGATCTCGCGAATCGTGCTGCTCTTCTTGTGGGCGCGAAATTCCAGCTGATCATCCCGCAGCTCCGTCCAGACTGATGCGGTCTTGTTGGTCTCCGAGGCGTAGGTGTCGAGCAGGTGCTGGAAGAGGGGTTCGGCCGCCCTCGGGATATCAGGCTCGGCGATGTGTACCAGAGCGTATTCCATCAGGAGATCCCGGTCACAGGTGAGACGCGTCGACCCATCGTGCTCCGGCGGAGTGGCTGGCCCGGCCCGCGGGTCTCGATGCCGCCGATCCCATCGTAACCGTCGGCGGCCCCTCACGTCCAGAGCCTTCTACCGCGAGGGATGATGCGGGGGGATTTCGCCAGTACGGGGCGATCTGGCCGCAGACTGACTCGGGGGCTGCTCGGGGGAACGGCAAACGGGGGCGGATGTCATGTCCGCCCCCGTCGCCTTGCCGGTCTGACCTGCCCCGGCACCGTCATGGACGCCCACGGCGGGCGCCCGATCGACTACCGCGTCAGCCGCACTCGGAGAAGCCGCACACGTGGCACTTGTTGCAGCCTTCCGCGTGCTCAAGCTGTGAGCCGCAGTCTGGGCAGGCTCCAGCGAGGATCGGCTGGCCATGGCTCATGGAGTACTGCTCGCCGCCCTGCGTCACGACCTGCTGAACCTGGGAGACGGTCGGCAGCCCCACAGGGGCAGTCGAGCCAGGCAGCAACTCCTGCTGCACACCGGCCTTGTCCTGCATCCATTTCTCGACCGCAATACCGACGGCGTCCGGCACTGACATGACCTTGTTGGGTCCGAGGCCGATGGAGCGGTCGGAGCTGATGCCGCGCAGCTGCCGGTGCACTTCCTTCATCGGGATGCCGGAACGGAGCGCGAGGGAGATCAGCCGGCCGATCGCCTCGACGTCGGCCATCAGGGCCCCACCGGCCTTGCCGAGGCTCATGAAGATCTCAAACGGCTGGCCGCGATCATCCTCGGTGATCGTCACATACAGGGTACCGAGGGGCGTCTCGATGCGCCGGGTGGTGCCGCGCAGCATGTCGGGACGGGAACGCTTCTGCCGGCGCTGGAGGTTCTCGGCCTCGAGATCGAGCACCATCTTGCGCAGGCGCTCGTTCTCGGCGCGGAACTCGGCGATCTCCCCGTGGAGGTCGGCCGCGGTTTCGCGAGTCTCGGTCCCCGAACCGCCGGTCATTTCGCCGAGGTCGGAGCGCGCCTCGGCCTTGCCGGTGCTGGTGGCCTGCTCCTGCACCTTCTTGGCAACGGAACCGGTCGAAAGCACCTGCATGTCCCGACTGCCGTCACGATAGACCGTCACGCCCTTGCAGCCGAGCTTGAACGCGAGACGATAGATCTCCTCGACGTAGGCCTCCGTGGCGTCATTGGCGAAGTTGCAGGTCTTGGAGATGGCGCTGTCGTTGTGCGCCTGGAAGGCGGCCTGCATCCGGATGTGCCACTCCGGCTTGATCTCGTTGGCGGTTGCGAACACGCGCTGCCACTTCTCCGGCACCTCGGCAAACCGGATGTGCCCGGCCTCGGCGATCCGCTTCATGAGATCATCGGAATACCAGCCTTCGCGCCTGGCGATGGCGACGAAATCCTCATTGACATCCGGCATGAGCACGCCGGCCTGATTGCGCATGAACGCGACGGCGAAGAGCGGCTCGATCCCGGAGCTGCATCCGGCGATGATGGAGATCGTGCCGGTGGGCGCGACCGTGGTGACGTTGCAGTTCCGCAGGCGGCGCATCGGGCGGATGCGGCTGCCCTGGGCGTCGTGCGCGGCGGTGGCGTCGGGCCCCCAGATGCTCTTCTCCCATTCGGGGAAGACCCCGCGCTGCGCCGCCAGCCGCTCGGACTCGACCTTGGACTCGTCGTCGACGAAGGCCATGATCCGGCGCCCCATCTCGACACCTTCCTCGCTGTCGTAGGCGATTCCCAGACGGATGAGCAGGTCCGCCATGCCCATGACGCCCAGGCCGATGCGGCGGATCCGCTTGGAGAGCTCATCGATCTCGGGGAGCGGATAGTTGTTCGCGTCGATCACATTCTCGAGGAAGTGGGTCGAGAGATGGATGACCTGACGCATGCCATCCCAATCGATCTGGCCGTCCTTGACGAAGTAGCCGACGTTGATCGAGCCGAGATTGCAGACATCGTAGGGCAGCAGCGGCTGTTCGCCGCACGGGTTGGTGGCTTCATAGGCGCCGAGGTGCGGCACCGGATTGAAGTGATTGGCCCGATCGATGAAGAAGACGCCGGGCTCACCGGTCTTCCAGGCGCCGTGGATGATCTTGCTCCAGACCTCCCTTGCCTTGAGCTGACCGACGACCTGCTTGCTCCTGGGATGGATCAGGTCGTAGTCGCCATCGCGCTCCACCGCCTCCATGAAGGCGTCCGTGACCGCGACGGAGATGTTGAAGTTCGTGATCTTGGTGATGTCGTCCTTGCAGCCGATGAAATCCAGGATGTCCGGGTGGTCGACCCGGAGAATCCCCATGTTGGCGCCACGGCGGGTGCCACCCTGCTTGACTACATCGGTGGACGCATCGTACAGGCTCATAAAGGAGACAGGGCCGCTGGCCACGCCCATCGTCGAGCGGACGATGGCGTTTTTCGGCCGGAGCCGGGAGAAGCCGAATCCGGTGCCGCCACCGGACTGATGTACCAGCGCCATGGAACGCAGCGTATCGTAGATCCCGTTCTTGCCGTTGGAGAGGGTGTCCTCCACCGGCAGCACGAAGCAGGCGGACAGCTGGCCGAGCGGGCGCCCGGCATTCATCAGCGTGGGCGAGTTCGGCATGAACTTCCGGTGGGCCATCAGCCCAAAGAACGCTTCCGAGAGCGCTTCCACGGCTCCCACCGAGGCGCCGTAGCGGCGGTCGGGCTCGGCGATGGTGCGGGCGACGCGCCAGAAGAGGTCGGCCGACGACTCGATCGGCTTGCCCTGGTCGTCCTTGATGAGATACCGCTTCTCCAGCACCGTGAGGGCGTTGGCAGAAAGATCGAGCGAGTGGGTTGCGTCAGCGGAATTCGCCATGGCCCGTCCCTGAACGAGGCGAGAGAGTGTAACCGGCACATGTCAGTTGGATCACAGATCACTGCACGGCGGAGTAAAACGGAAGACAAAAGTAGGAGCGAGGACCTCGCACGACAATACGCGGGAAACTCACGCAAAAACGTGCGAATTCATTTTTCACATCACAAAGCTGCCACAACTCTCCACGGCAGCAAAACGGGGCGGGCTCGCGCCCGCCCCGCCGACTCCGTCAACGCACCTTCACGGCTTGACAGGAGGGAATTTCCCGTTGCGATGTCGCTTCGCCTGCTTCACGTAATGACGCCAGGTCTGTTCGATCCGCTGCGTCAACGCCGGATCCATCGGACGCACGACTTTGCCCGGCACACCCATCACCAGCGAGCCCGGCGGCACTCGAGTGCCTTCAGGGAGCACCGCCCCGGCGGCAACGAGACTGCCACGCCCGACCACGACGCCATTCAAGAGGATGCTACCCATGCCGATCAGGCAGTCATCCTCGACAGTGCAGCCATGGAGGATCACCCGGTGGCCCACGCCGACCCTGTTGCCCACGGTGCACGGCACCCCTTCGTCCACGTGGACGATCGTCCCATCCTGGAGATTGGTCTGATTGCCGATCCGGATGGCGTCGTTGTCGGCGCGCAGGATGGCGCCGTACCAGATACTCGAGTCCTCGCCCACTACGACGTCACCCATTACTTCCGCTGTGGCCGCGATGAAGGCCGACTTGGCGATGATGGGGCTGGTCACGGCGTATCTGGCGTGAAGGCTGCCTGCGTCCATCCGTCGACCGGTTGGCCATCCCGCATTGCGGGAGTCCACTCCATCCCCTGCACGTAGTTCTCCACCGCTTGCGTGAACGCCGGCTCGTTGGACGCCTGCCGAGTCCGGACCGCGAGCGTCTTCCCCTGTCGCGACACTTTCACCACCACGATCACGACTGAGGGCACACCCTGCACGCCATTCGGGGGCGCGAGGCGGGTGGCACCGAGCGGGAGTGGGGGCGAATCGTAGCAGGCGCGGCCGAAGCGGTTCGCCACCGAGGGATTGTCGCAATCGAGCCGGGCGAGGACCCGGCGCCGCAGGTCCGCCTGCGAGCCTGGTGCAGGCGGGGGTGCATTCGTGGCGCTGAGATTGGGGGAGACCACCAGGCGCCCTGACGGTTGGATACGCACACTGTCGGTAAAGAACGCGAAGCCTCGGGCGGACACCC
>DAINRP010000036.1:0-8395 GCA_036741755.1 Gemmatimonadales bacterium | reverse complement strand
GACGGTTGGATACGCACACTGTCGGTAAAGAACGCGAAGCCTCGGGCGGACACCCCGAGTTCGTGCCAGCCGGCGGGCAGGCGGATCCCCGCGCCAGCCTGAGTAACCGGCCGGGAGTCGATATACACCTGCGACCCGCGCGGCAGGTTCTCAAGGAGGAGCAGTCCGCTGTCCCCGGCGCTGGCTTCCTGAAGCCTCGTGACTGGGGGCGCGGGTTTGGGCACAGCGGCGTTCGCCGCGGCGGTTTCTCCCGTCAGCGAATCGAAGGCGGCCAGTTCCGGTGTGAGCAGGCTCGAATCCCGGGCCGCGACCGAATCCGGGTGCATGACCGACTGGGAGTCCTGCCCGGCACCGGGAGCGACGCTATCCTGTGCCGGGCGCCCCCCAAATGCGCCCTTCCTATATAGCGACGTGGCGCCGAGGGCCAGCACCACGATCACCAGCAGTGCGAGCAGCCAGGGAACCAGGTTCCCCTGACTCGGCGGCTCCGCAGCCTGAGAGCGTCGCATCACCGACCGCCGCGGGGTGTCGGGCCCCTGGCCGGTCACACTGCCGGCGGCCGGCGGCGGAACGGAGCGCGCCACGGCCGGGGGAGAGAGTGCAATCGAAGCAGCCGGCAGCGGCGTGGTGGACTGCACGGCAAGAATGGCCTGAGCGGCGGAGATACGCCGCCCCATTACGGATTCGCGCGGCTGGCCCTCCAGAGCGCGAAGCAGTGCCTCGGCATCCTGGAAGCGATCGAGCGGATCCTTCATGATCAGTTTCTTGATGATCTCGAAGAGCCGGCGCTCATCCGAGGTGTCGAGCAGCGGCACCGGGATCGGCTCCATGATGTGCTTGTAGCCGATCGCGAAGCTGTCCTCGCCATCGTACGGGACCTCTCCCACGAGGGCCTGGTAGGCCAGCACGCCGAGGCTGTAGAGGTCGCTCCGCCCGTCGATGCTCTGGGCGCGGGCCTGCTCGGGACTCATGTAATGGGGAGTCCCGATGGACATGCCGGTGCCCGTCAGCTTGGAGCCGCTCCCCGCCTTGGCGATGCCGAAGTCGGTGACCACGCACTGCCCGAACTCATCGAACATGATGTTGTCGGGCTTGATATCGCGGTGGACGATGCCCCGCTTGTGGGCGTATCCCAGCGCGCTCCCCACGTCGCTGAGCAGCTTCCGGATCTCTCCCGGCTGAAGCTTCTTCCGCTCGGCAAGCACCCGCGACAGCGAACCGCCGCGCAACAGCTTCATCACGAAATAGATGACGCGGCCGCTCTTTCCGACGCGATAGATCTGGATGATGTTGGGGTGCTCGAGACCGGCGGCAGTCCGGGCTTCGCGGGTGAATCGCTCGACGAATTCGGCGTCAAAGGCGAGCGAAAATGGCAGGATCTTGACCGCAATCTCGCGTTCGAGGTGTCGGTCGCGGGCCCGATAGACGATCGCCATCCCGCCGCGCCCGAGTTCCTCGAGGAGCTCGTACTCCTCGCTCAGGGCGTCCCGGACGATATCGAGTTCGGTGACATCTCCGCCGGCGATCGCCTGGACGGGCGTGCTCACCCGCAGGTCGAGGCCACAGGTGGGGCAGAACTGCGTCGCCTTCTGGACCTCGGTGCCGCACCTTTGACAGAACATGGCCGAACCTATGCGGATCGGCCACGGAGAGTCAAGTCTTTGGGGTAGGTGGAGTTAGGGGCGGCGATTGCGTCAGCGGTCAATCACCTCGAAGGCGGCACGACTGACGCGGCTGTTGCCGGCGGCATCCTTGACCTCCAAGGCGATCCAGTAGCGCCCCGGGGAGAGGCGGTCGAGCGCAACGCTCCGCCCGATGTGAGTGGCGCTGCTCTCTGCATGATCCTCGAATCCCAGCCGGATCGCGGGCTTCCGCGACCCGAAGATGCCGAGGAACCCTCCCCCGCCCTGCTTGGTGATCAGAATCTCGGTCCGGAACGCTGCCCCGGTTTCGAGCCCGTACACCTCGTAGTACAACTCCATCGGCGCGGTGCGGCGGTAGCGGCCGAGCGGATTGAACCACACCGTATCGCCGGGAGCGGGCCGCCAGGTCAGGTTGGCGGCGCGGGAGCCGAGCGCGAGCCCGCTGAGTTCAAAGCGCTGCCCGGAGAAGTCCCCCGCCGTGAGGGTGTCCGTCGGCAGCATCACGCCGTTGTCATCTCCCTGTTCAATGGCGAGATGGTAGGTGAGCGGGCCGGGAACCACCGGGACCCGAAGCTTCCCCACCAGATGTTCGTTAGGCGGCACCAGTTCCCGGTTGAGAAACAGCGTGGTGGTATCCACCACCGCCACGCTGCGACCGGTCCGATCGGTCACGCTCAGCCGGAGCCGCACGGGATAGACGTGCCCGCGGTCGGTTAGGAGATCGTGGAGCGCTGACCCGGGAATGGCGTAGGTCACGTGCATCAGACTGCCGGCGGAGTCACGACCCACCACGACGACATCCGTGGCCACCCTGAGCGGGCGAGCGTAGGTGAGTTCATAGCTGTCGGTGCGGGTGCCGACCGCGATGCTGCGACGGCCCAGCATCCGTTCTTCGGTCAGGTACCTCTGGGAGCCCGCGGTGCCCGCGGCGATCAGGCGGGAGTAGACCGGTGAGAACCGGTCTCGCGTGGTGAGCAGTTCGTTCGCCATGGCGGCTCCGGGGCTGTTCTCCCGGTCGCCCCGCAGCGCCATGGCGTCACTGAACCCGAGCACGTCGAAGAGGCTCTCGACCAGCTTGTAGTCCTGCACGTCTTCGCGCGCCATGAAATGAAAGACGAGATCGCCGTCGGCCCGGCGGTAGTGCCACGACTCGTTCAGCTCCATTCCCGGCGCGCTGTAGGTGGCCCGCGCTGTGGGCTCGCCGTGGCGAATGTAGATGACGCCGCGATCGTCATACTCGCGGCTGCCGGAGCGATAGCGCTCGACGATGTCGTAATGGCGATTGGGGGTGACCAGCTGGAAATTGCGCCGGGCGTAGTACAGCCGGCGGTAGTGCTCGCGCAGCCGTTCGCCATCGCGGAGCAGGGCGCCGCGGTCCCGCTGGCCCCAGAACCGGCGCAGAAAGGCCGCCCGCCGATCGCTGCCGGCCTGATCGAACTCGGCGAGCGCACTATCGTTGGCGATCAGCGCGAGATCGGCCCGATATTCCGCGACCGCGCCCGTGTCGGCACTCGCCGCCCCATCGTAGTAAGCCCGCTGGCCATCGAGGGAGCCATGCAGGAACTGGGTGCGGGCAAGTTCGAGCTCGCCGAGTCCGTGCCGGCCTCCCTTGTCCAGGTAGCCGCGGAAGGCGGCCAGCGCGGAGTCGATGTCCCCGACCTCCCGCTCGACGCGCCCGCGGTAGAGCAGCACCTCGGGATTCGCGGCGGCCGTGGTTGCGGCCGCCTGACGCAGCGCTTCGCGAGCGATGTCGGTCTTGATGTTGATGCGTTGGCGGAGGGCGGTGGACGCGAGCTCGACGAGGCCATCGACAAACGAGGGGTCCTCCTGCACCGATCGGGCGAAGGCATTGGCGGCGCGGGTGAGGTGGTCCTTGCCGAACATCGCCTGCAGTCCCTGCACGATCGAGATCTGGGAGTCTCCGACCCGATCCTCCGCGAGCCCGAGTCCGTACCAGGCCAGCGGCCAGGAGGGCTCCAGTTCGGTGGCCCACTGGAATTCACCCGCCCCATCATCGTAGCGGCTCTTGCTCCCGAGGTCGCCGATCCGCACGGCCAGGAATCCCAGGCGCAGGTGATGCAGCGGATTGTCGCGATCGGCCTTGGCGACCTGGATCAGCCGCTGTTCCAGCTGCTCCAGCGCCAGGGTGTCGCTGGTGGCGCCGAGCGAGTCGCGAAACGACCACAGCGCTCGCCGGTCTTCGGGCGATTGCGCGAGGGCCAGGGACGAACCGGCTGCGAGGGCAACCGCGGCCATCAGACAGACAATGATCGGACGCACACCCATCGGAATCGCGATTACTCCCCGTGTTGCATTCTGGTTGATGGAACAAGGCGGGCCCGCCACCGGCGACTCGAGCTAGGGGACGCGCGGGCCCTGCTCCGCCGCCACACCCCGGAGGAACTCGATGATGCCGTCGCGCACAGCCAGCGCGTAGCGTCGCTGGCCTTCGGGATTGCGGAGCGCGGCTTCCTGCTCCGGCAGCATCATGAAGAGCCCCTCGGAGAGCACGGCCGGCATCCAGGTCGGGCGGACGAGTGCCAGATCCCCACGCGCGGCACCGAGATCCCTGAGCCCGAGGCGGCGCACCAGGGCGCGCTGGATCGCCCGGGCGAGGGGCAGACTCCGGGGCTGATTGTAGAACACACTGGAACCGTTGTTGGTGAACGGGTTCAGGCCATCGGGCAGGGCATTGTTGTGAATCGAGACCAGCAGTTCTGCTCCGACCGAGTCTGCGAACCTCGTGCGTGCCGCAAGATCGACCGGGACATCGGTGGTCCGCGTCATGATCACCCGGGCGCCGGCTACCATCAGCAAATCCCGCAGCAACAGGGCGACGCCGAGATTCGCCTCGGCCTCGCGGAGTCCGGTCGGACCGGTGGCGCCGTAGGGCGGGTGGCCAGGATCGACCACGATGAGCCGATCCCGAAGCGGATGCGCGCCATCGATCTGCGGCGGCAGGCGCACCTCCAGGATCAGATCATTTCCGCTCCACCTGGTGCGATAACCCCAGACCGGGCCGGCGAGGTCGAGGGTGATGGTCACCTCGTCACTCGTGGCCTGCATCCAGTAGATGTCCCGTACATAGTTGCCCGCGGCGCCGTAGCGGGTCCAGTTGATGTCGGCGACGGTATTGTAGAGCCGCACGGTGAGGCGACCCTGCTCTTCTTCGATCCGGAACGGAACCCGCTGGGTCACGGGGATGCGGAGCAGCTCGCGATCGGCGTTCGGCGTGAGCGTCAGCGACAGCGCGGTGCCGCGGAGCGCGGGCGTTGCAGACGAGAGGGGGACCGCATCCGCTGCGGGCACCCACGCCTCCTGGCCGCGGGAGAGCCTGACCCGCAGATCATCGCCGAGCCGGGCGGTGGCAATGGTGCGGGTGCCCGTGGGAAAGAACCAGTGGTAGGTCGCACCCGGCCGCGCCCGGCCGATGGTCAGACTGTCGGTATTCCCCTGATGCGCCGTATCGTCGTCAAACTGGACGACTGCGGGCAGTGAATCGAGGAGTGCCAGTCGCATCGGCCAGCGGGCACGCGCGGTGTCGCTCCCCACAATCGCCTCGACCACTACCTCGTTCGGCGGCTCGGCCGCGCGCCCGCTGGCCAGGCTGGGCGGCGGCGCCTGCCTGCAGCACGAGCCGCCGGCCGAATCCGGAGGGAGCGCCCCGAGGAGCGGCCCGGGATCCTCCCCGACCGACCTACCTCGAAGGGCGCCGACATACTTGTCGACTCTGCGTGGCACCTGCAGGTTCGCCGTGTCGCGATCAAAGGCGCGAACGCCCCAGGCCACTTCACCGGGTCCGATGTCCGCGGTCAGCGGAACAAGGCTACCGTCTGGCAGTCGGAGTCGTACCTGCGCGCCTTCGACCGCACGCACACTCACAGGCAGATATTCGTCCCGGGGCCACCAGATACGGCTCGCAGGAGCGAACGAGGTGGTGTCGATCCAGACACCGGTGGCTGGAGCCTGGAAGCGGCGAACCCGCCGCATCGGGTAGGCAAGAGTGGCCGAATCGGTCTCGGTCCTCGCGGTGAGGGTGAAGACGGCGTCCGAGTCCCCCACGAGGGGAAGCCATGCCAGCCAGGCACCGTTGGGCCATACCGGCACCGCTGTCCCGTCGATGGACAGCGTCGCAGTCCCGGTGCCGACCGACCCGAAGAGGAAAGTCGAGTCGCGGGCGTCCACGATGTCCGTCGCCGAGGGGTAGACAACCGAGAGCTGCAAGGGCCCTGTCACCGCGGGAACGGGTGGGAGTCCGGTCGCGAGGGAGTCCGCCCCAGCCCCGGCTGACGGTGCCCGGGCTCCAATCGCGACCGTTCCAGGAGCGCGGGCCGGCGACGGGCCGGCCGCACCGCGGCTGCGGGCGCAGGCCGCACTCAGGATCAGGCTGGCGATGAGGGCGGCATGGCAGCGGGAAGGCATGGGCTGCAAGGTACACAGCCACCGAGACTTACGGCAGATCGTCCGTTGACGCTCCCGGCGGCTAATCCTAGATTGCACTTGAGTCTCCGTCCCCTACTCTCCCAGGCCCGAGGTACGCTCCAATTTCATGCAACCGGCGCGCGCTGGTCGGCACCCCGCTGACATTTCCGTCTCCCCGAGGCGGTGAGGTCCCCCATGGTGCCTGACGCATCCCGCGGTGTCGCGCCCGGTGGCCCGAGCGTGAAGTGCCCCTCGTGCAACATGCCGGTAGGCGCAGACCTGCCGTTCTGCGGCACCTGCGGCACCCGCCTGACACAGGCGCGGGCCGCCCACGCCTGCCTCCGTTGCGGGCGGCAGAACGATCAGGGGTTCAAATTCTGTCCGGCGTGCGGGGCCGCGTTCAGTGACACGGGGCCGCAGGCGGTGGTCCCGGCTGCACCGAAGACGGGAGCCGTGACTCCCCAGCTGGCGCTGCTCGACCGCACCGGCCAGGTTGCGCAGCGGTTTCCGCTGCAAAGCGCAGTGACGACGATGGGGCGGGCCGGCGCGGACATCAACTTCCCCGACGACGACTACCTGTCACCCTTGCATGCCCAGTTCCTGTTCCTCGATGGCATCCTGACGCTGCGCGATCTGGGCAGCAAGAACGGCACCTGGATCTATCTCGACGAGCCGCATCGGCTGACCGACGGTGATCAGGTACTCCTCGGCAGCCAGATCCTGCGCTACCGGCGCCTCGGCTACCCGGGGCCCCGTCCGCCCGAACAGGACCAGACCCGTCGCCTCGGCAGCCTCACACCAGCGGCGGACATCGCGAACCTGGCCCAGGTCCGCGCCGACGGGAGCGCCCGGGACATCCTCACCCTCTCGCCGGGCCGGACGGTGCGGGTCGGCCGCGAGCAGGGGGACTGGCAGTTCCCCTACGATTCCTCGATGAGCGCATTGCACGCGCTCATCCGCAGTGAAGATGCGGACTTCGTGCTGGTGGATGCCGGCAGCCGGAACGGGGTGGCCGTCGCGGTGCGGGGAGAGCGGCGAGTCCCGCCCAACGCCCGTCTGCTTGTGGGAGACCAGATGCTGCGCGCGGAGATCGGATGAGGGTTTGCACCACGTGCGGCGCCGAGTACGGCGACGACCAGCTCTTCTGCGTCCGCGACGGGACGGCGCTCCGGAAGTCCGGAGCCGGCACCGATCTCGTCGGCGAGGTCATCGCCGAGCGATACCATATCACCAAGAAGCTGGGCGAAGGCGGCATGGGCCAGGTCTATCTGGCCGAACATGTGAAGATGGGCCGCCGCTGCGCCATCAAGATCATGACGCCGGGCACGATGAGCGACCCGGACGCAATCAGCCGGTTCAATCGCGAGGCGGCGAACGCAAGCCGCATCAGCCATCCGAATGTCTGCGCCATCTACGACTTCGGCGAGACACCCGAGGGGCTGATCTACCTCGCGATGGAGCTCATCGAAGGGAAGAGCCTGACGGCCCTGCTCGACGAGACCCCGACGATGCCGCTCGCCCGGGCGGCAGGGATGATCATCCAGTGCGCCGAAGCGCTGCACGTCGCGCACGACCTCGGCATCGTCCATCGGGATCTCAAACCCGACAACATCATGGTGATCACCGCCCGCGGGAAGGACACCGTGAAGGTGGTGGATTTCGGCATCGCCAAGGCCATGAGCGGCGATGAAGGCGGGAAGCAGAAGGTCACCAAGACCGGCTTCGTCGTCGGCACACCGGAATACATGTCCCCGGAGCAGCTGGCCGGGGACAGCGTTGATGGCCGCAGCGACCTCTACTCGCTGGGCCTCGTCTTCTACCGGATGCTGACGGGGGTGTCGCCGTTCCCGGCCGACAGTCAGCAGGAGACCATGATCAAGCGGCTGACCGACGACCCGATTCCGCTCGCGACGGCGCGGCCGGACGTCCGGTTCCCGGCCGAACTGCAGCGGGTCATGGACCGCGCGCTGGCACGGAGCCCGGGAGACCGCTACGCGAACGCCGGGGATTTCGCCCGGGACGTGCGGAAGCTCGAGACCAGCATGACCGGCGCGGTGGATGTCGAAGCCGGCACCCAGGTGGTCCGCGCCGACGAGATCAAGGCCGCGATTCCTCCGACACGGGTGGATCCCAAAGCCGGCCTGCCGAAGCCAAAGGCAGGTGCCCCTCCAGCCGGGGCAGCCGCCGCTTCTCCCCCCGCGAAGAGGAGTTCGCCGGTCGCACCGATCGCGGCCGTGGCGGTGCTTGCGGTGGTCGGCGGGGGCATCTTCCTGATGCGCGGCGGCAAGGGGCCCGCGCCCGTCTCGGTGGATACGAGCCACCAGGCGAAC
>DAINRP010000035.1:0-16797 GCA_036741755.1 Gemmatimonadales bacterium | reverse complement strand
ACAACGCCGCGCTGATCGCCGCGGCGGTCTGGTTCGAGGACGAGGCGCTCGCCGCGCGTGCCATCGAAGGGCGGCGCGGTCTGGTCGGGCATCTGGTGGACGGCTTCGGCAACGACGGCATGTGGTACGAGGGGGAGAACTATCACCTCTTCGCGCTGCGCGGATTGCTGACCGGCGCGGCGTGGGCCCGGCTCGCGGGGGTGGACTTCTTCGAGGAGGAGGCCAGTCAGGCACGGCTTGCCGCCGCGCTGCGGGCTCCCGCGCGCTCGGCGCTCCCCGATGGCTGCTTCCCCGCGCGGAAGGACGCGCGCTTCGGGGTGTCGCTGGCCCAGCCGATGTATCTCGAGCTCTGGGAGCGGGGCATCGCCGACCTGCTCGCCACCGGGCAGCCGGAGCCGGCGGCCGAGATCGGCGCCTGGCTCACGCACCTCTACGCGCTCCCCGCGCCACCGGCGGAAACCTTTGATTCGTATCTGCATGAAGCGGGAGAGCCCGTTCCTGCCCGGCGCGAACGGTCCCACCTTTCGTGGTGGATGCTGCTCTCCATGGCGCCGGAACTCCCGGGCTCGGGCGCGAAGTGGACGCCCGCCAGCACCCTGCTGGAAGCCCAGGGGCTCGCGCTGCTCCGCCACGGCGACCGCTACCTCAGCCTCGAATGCGGTGAGTACGGCGGTGGACATGGACACCCCGACCGGCTCCACCTCACGCTGCATGCCCGCGGTGTCCACTGGCTGGCCGACCCGGGCACCGGTTCGTACGTCACCCCGGACCTGCAGTGGTACCGCTCCACGATGGCGCATAACGCGCCGCGAGTCGACGAAGTGTCCCAACCGCTCGGCGGCGCCCGCTGCGAGATGTTCGACGCGCCAGGACCCTGGGGCTGGGTGCGCGGCAAGTTCGGCAAGTTCACCCGTACCGTCGTCGCCGGTCCGACCCATCTGGTGGACGTCGTGGAGTACGCCGACGACCAGGAGCACCTCGTCGAACTTCCCTGGCATCCCGATGGAGAGATCGAGATTCTCTCCCCGGGACACTGGGTCGCGGCGGAGCTGGCCGATCCCTTCGCCACGGACGTCGAGCGCTTCCTCCCTGACGCGGCGGGGCCCGTCGTCTGGAAGAGCACGGCCGGTCCGTTCGGCCGCACCCTTCAGGGCATCTTCGATGACGCGGGCGAACTGCTTCGCGCCACCGGACCCGGCCGGCCGGGCCAGGGGGGAGGATGTCGCTTTCTCCTCCGCCGCCACCGTGGACGCTACGTCCGGTTCGCCTCCGTCCTCGCCTTCGACGGGCCGGCGCTCACTGGAGCCCGGTTCGCGCCCGCAGAGATCGTGGTGACGACGGCTGCCGGAGAAACCATCCACCGTCAGACCAGCGAAGGGTGGGAGGTGACGGACGGTGCAGCGCAGACGCCGCTCCGCGGCGCCAGGCGGGAGCTACTCACGGGAGCCATCGCGCTGCCGTCCGTCGATACCGCGCTGCAGAAATACGTTCCACCCGTGGTGACGGCGTATCACGTCGCCGAACCACCCGCGCTTGATGGTACGCTCGACGGGTTCGTCACGCGGAGCCCGCTCAGTCTCGATCACGAGGACCAGTACCGCCGCACCGAAGAGCCATACGGCGGTCCCGACGAATTCTCGGCCGAGGCCTGGCTCGCCTGGGACGAGCGGGCGCTGTATGTCGCGGTCGAAGTCACCAAGGCTGAGCTCACCTTCCGCGCGCCGGACGCGGCGCCGCTCAATCTCGACAACGAGTCGGACCTCATTCACTCCGACGGCCTCCAGATCTATCTCCAGCGCGCCGAGCAGCCGCTGTTCGGCTGGCTGCTGGTGCCCGATCCGGGCAGCGACAGCGTGCAGATCCGTGCGGCGGGGGAAACCGCGGCAAGCGCGGAGTCGGCTCTCGGCGCCTGGCAGGAGACCGAGCGCGGCTATCTCGTGACCGCCGCGGTGAGAGTCCCGGGCTGGCCCCCCGCGTTAGGGGAGCCTGCGCCCCGCTTCGACCTGGTGGTGAATCAGATGCGCCCCGACCGGACCCGCCGCCTCGGTCAGCTCTGCTGGACCGGTGGCGGGGGATGGGCGTACCTGCGCGGCGATCGTCAGGATCCCGCCTGGCTGGGAACGGTGACGCTCGCATGAGGATCCCCGGATTCACCTCGACCGCCAGCAAGCGCCCGGAGGCCCTCTTCGGACCCGGTGCGCCTCTCGGGCTGCCGGTTCGTCTCGCCCGCGCCTCCGGCGCCGCCGTCTGGGACACCGAGGGACGGGAGTACCTGGACTTCATCATGGGTCTCGGCGCCGTCGCGTTAGGCTACGGGCACCCAGCGGTGAACGCCGCCGCCCGAGCCGCGATCGACGCCGGCGTTGTCGGTCCGCTGCCGCCCGAGCTCGAGGAGCAGGTGGCGGAACGACTCGCTGCGATGATGCCGTGGATGGAACGCACCCGCTTCCTCAAGACCGGCGCCGAAGCGGTCGCCGCGGCGGTGCGCCTCGCACGGGCCCACACCGGCCGCGAGGTGATCCTCCGTTGTGGCTACCACGGCTGGCTCGACTGGTGCCAGCCGGCGGGGACTCCCGGCGTGCCGACGGCATTGTTCGCGCTGAGTGAGGAAATCCCTTTCAACGATGTCGAGCGGGGGCGCGCCATGATCCGGCTCCTCGCCAACCGGCTGGCCGCGGTCGTCATCGAACCCGTGGTCGAGCGGGCCCCGTCCGGCGCCTGGCTCACGATGCTGAGGGAGGAGACCCGCCGCGCGGGCGCGCTGCTGGTGCTGGACGAAATCAAGAGCGGATTCCGCCTGGCGCCCGGCGGCGCGGCGGAACGCTATCACATCGATCCCGATCTCGTGGTGCTCGGCAAGGCGCTGGCGAACGGCTTCCCGCTGGCGGCGGTCGGTGGACGGCGCGAGGTGATGGAACAGGCGCGGAAGACCTGGATCTCCTCGACCCTGGCGACCGAGATGGTAGCGCTCGCGGCGGCGGAGGCAACGCTCCGCGTGGTGATCGAGTCGGGGCTCGCGGAGCACCTCTCGCAGATGGGCCGCCGGTGGATGGATGGGCTGAAGGTCCTCACGGAACGATTCCCCGAGCTGATCACCGGTGTCGCCGGCATTCCCGAAATGTCATTCCTTCGATTCCATGATGAGGCCACCGGCATTCGGGTGGCCCGCGCCGCGGCCGGCAGGGGACTGCTGTTCAAGCGGACCGCCTACAACTTCGTCTCCCTCGGCCACGATGTGGCCGCCATAGACCGGGGGCTCGGTCTGCTGGAAGAGTCCTGCGAGGAGGCCCGCCACCCCAGCATATGAAGCTGTTTTCACGGCCTGTTCAGTCCCGGGGACTATCCCGGCCCCTACCTTGGGGGCATGAGCCCCACCCTCGACGGTGCACCGGCGGTTTTCCACGCTGAGGGCCTGTCCAAGACCTACCGGATGGGCGAAGTCGAGGTGTATGCGCTTCGGGGTGTGGATCTCGACCTGTTCCAGGGAGAGTTCGTGGTGCTGCTCGGCCCCTCCGGCAGCGGCAAGTCCACGCTGCTCAACATTCTCGGCGGGCTCGATGTTCCCACCACCGGCCGAGTCAGCTTCCTCGATCACGATCTGACGGTAGACGATGAGGCGGCGCTGACGCGGTTTCGCAGGGATCACGTCGGCTTCGTCTTTCAGTTCTACAACCTGATCCCGAGTCTCACCGCCCGTGAGAACGTCGCGCTGGTCACCGAGATCGCGGAGCATCCCCTCGACCCCGCGGAGGCGCTCAAGATGGTGGGGCTCGGCGATCGCCTCGATCACTTCCCGGCCCAGCTCTCGGGCGGGGAGCAGCAGCGCGTCGCGATCGCACGGGCCATCGCCAAGCGCCCCGACGTGCTGCTGTGCGACGAGCCGACCGGCGCGCTCGACTACGAGACAGGTGTGCTGGTCCTCGATGTGCTCCGGCACTGCAATGAGGAACTGGGCACCACCATCGCCGTCATCACCCACAACGCGGCGATTGGCGCGATGGCGGACCGGGTGATCCGGCTCCGCAGCGGACAGGTCGTTGAGACGGTCCGCAACGCCCGGCGCGCCGCCCCCAGTGAACTGAGCTGGTAGCCGGCATGCGTGCGCTCCGACGGAAGCTGCTGCGGGACAGCTGGCACTACCGGAGCCAGTTCGCCGCCATCGGCTTGGTGATGGCCTGCGGACTGTCGGTCTTCGTGGCGTTCCGGAGCATGCATCGCTACCTGCGGGACCGACAGGCCGCCTATTACGCCGAGCAACACTTCGCCGACGTGTTTGCCCAGGTGAACCGGGCGCCCGCCTCGGCGGCGGAACGGCTCCGCGCGATCCCCGGCGTACAGACGGTGGAACCGCGGGTGACGGCGCGCGCCGTGCTCGAGGTGCCCGGGCTCGAGGAGCCGGCCACCGCCTGGCTGGTCTCGATTCCGGATCGCCCCCGGCCCATGCTCAACGACCTCGTCCTCCGGAGCGGGCGCTACCCGGCTCCCGGACGAGGCGATGAAGTCCTGGTCAGCGACGCCTTTGCACGGGCCAACCGGCTCCGCAGCGGCGATTCCCTGGGCGTCATCCTGCGCGGCCGCTGGGAGACCATCCGGATCGTCGGCACAGCGATCTCCCCCGAGTTCATCTACGAAATTCCCGCTGGCGGGGGGTCGTTCTTTCCGGACAACCGCCGCTTCGGGGTGATCTGGATGCAGGCGACCGGCCTCGCGGCCGCGCTCGACATGACGGGGGCGTTCAATGACGTCACGTTCACCCTCGCGCCCGGCGCAGTGGTCCTCGACGTGATCGCCAGGATCGACGCCGAACTGGCGCGCTACGGAGGCCTCGGCGCCTACGAGCGAAGGGACCAGGTCTCAGACCAGTTCGTGACCTCCGAGATCGAAGAGACCCAGGTCACGAGCATCCTGCTCCCCGGGATCTTTCTCGGGGTCACCGCCTTCCTGCTGCACCTGGTCCTATCCCGACTGGTGGCCACCGAGCGGGAGCAGATCGCCGTCCTCAAGGCCTTCGGCTACGGTAACGGTGCGATCGCGCTGCATTATCTCGGGTTCGCTCTGGTGCCGGTCGGCGCTGGAACCCTGGTCGGTGGCGCCCTGGGCATCTGGATGGCTGCGTACTTCGCGGGGGTCTACGCGCGGTTCTACCAGTTCCCCGATGTGGGATACCATCAGGACCTGGCGGTCATCGGCCTCGCCGTTGTGGTGAGCGGTGGCGCGGCGCTCGTGGGCGCAATGGGCGCGGTCCGCCGCGCGCTCCGGCTCCCTCCCGCCGAGGCGATGCGGCCGGAGGCACCGGCCTCCTTCCGCGGGGGCGGTCTCGATCGGCTCATCGCGTCGCCGGCGATTCCACTCGCCGCCCGTACCGTGCTGCGCAACATCCGCCGTCGGCCCTCCCGCGCGTTGCTGTCGGTGACCGGACTGGCCCTCGCTGTCGCGCTCACGGTGGTGGGCCGCTTCATGTTCGACGCGATCGACTTCATGAAACGGCTCGAGTTCTTCGAAGTGTGGCGGCAGGATGTGTCCGTCGCGTTCGACCGGCCGCTCGGCATGGGAGTCCGGTACGAGCTGACTCGACTGCCGGGTGTCGAGTGGGTCGAGCTCGTGCACGACGTGCCGGTGCGCCTGCGCCACGGCACCGCGTCGGAGCGAACGGTGATCGAAGGCCTCGAAGCGGGGTCCACCCTCCGGCTCATCATGGATGCCCGGCGTGCGGCGGTGGCCCCGCCCGCCGGCGGGCTGCTGCTCGCCACCGCGCTCGCGAGGCAACTGGGGGTCGGCGCGGGGGACACTGTTCGGGTGGAAGTGCTCGATGGCCGGCGGCGGGTAACCGATCTGCCGGTAGCGGGCGTGGTGGACGAATTGCTTGGCCTCCTCGCCTACATGGAACTGGATGCGCTTCACCGCCAGCTCCGCGAGCCACCGCGGGCCACCGGCGCCCTCATCGCCGCCGATCCGCTGCTCCGCTCCGCGCTCAACGAGCGGCTCAAGGGCCTGCCAGGGGTGAGCGGTGTGACGTGGCTCAGCGCTATCCGCGAGGGCTTCGAGCGGACCATCGCCGAGAGCTTCCGGATCTCCATCGTGAGCATCGTCGTCTTCGCGGTGGTGATCGCCGCCGGAGTCGTCTATAACGCGGCCCGGGTCGCCCTCGCCGAACGCGGCCGAGAACTCGCCAGCCTCCGCGTCCTCGGCTTCACCCGAGGCGAGGTGACGGCCATGCTGCTCGGCGAGCAGGCGCTGCTGACCCTCCTGGCGCTGCCGGCCGGACTGGCCCTCGGCCATCTGCTTGCCTGGCTCGTCGTGGTTCGCTTCACCTCCGACATCTTCCGGATTCCGCTCGTGATCAGCGGATTCACGGAGGTCTTCGGCGTGGGGGTTGTGCTGGCCGCGGCGGCGGTCACGGCGCTGGTGATCGCGCGCCGAATCCGCCGCCTCGACCTGGTGGCCGTGCTCAAGACCCGGGAGTGACGTATGCGACGCCTGTCAATTCGCTGGCGCATAGGGCTCATCGTGACGGCGATCGCCGTGCTGGTTGTGTGGCGGCTTCGGCCGTCCCCGCTTCCGGTGGACACGGTGAGGGTTACGGAGGGCCCGCTGCGCGAGACCATCGATGAGGAAGGGGAGACCCGGGTGCGTGACCGCTTTGTCGTCGCCGCGCCGGTGACCGGCCGCCTGAGCCGAGTGCGGCTCCGCGCCGGCGACAGCGTGACGCGGGGTGACCTCATCGCCATGCTCGTGCCCGCACCACTCGATTCCCGCGCCCGGCGCGAGGCGACCGCGACTCTCGAGGCGGCGGACGACGCGCGTCGTTCAGCCGAGGCGGCGGTCGAGTTGGCCCGTGGCGCCCTCGACCAGGCGGAGCGCGACCGGGCGCGCGCCGAAAGCCTGGCGGTCGCGGGGCATGTCTCGCCCGCCGAGCGTGAGGCATCGGAGCTGCTCGCGCGCACCCGGCAGCGGGAGTGGAATGCGGCGACGGCGCGGGCTGCAACGGCGGCCCATGATGTCGAGCGGGCCAGGGCTGCGCTCCTCGCCGCCAATGGCGGTGATGCCTCGGCGGGGACCGGGACGCCGATTCGGGCGCCCGCGGCGGGCCGGATTCTCCGGCTGCTCGAAGAAAGCGAGCGGGTCGTCCTGGCAGGCACGCCGGTGCTCGAGCTCGGTGATCCGAGCCGCCTGGAGGTCCAGGCCGATCTGCTGACCACCGATGCGGTACGAGTGCGCGCTGGCGACACGGTCCTGGTCGAGGCGACCCCCGGCGCCCCACCGCTTCTCGGACGAGTGCGCATGGTCGAGCCCTCCGCGTTCACCAAGGTCTCAGCACTCGGGGTGGAGGAGCAGCGGGTCCTCGTTGTCGCCGATCTGCTCGACCCGCCCGGCGCGCTCGGTGACCGCTTTCGCGTGGAGGTTCGGGTCGTCCTGTGGGGGACGCCGCGGACCCGGAAGATTCCGTTGAGCACGCTGCTGCGCCGGGGCGAGGACTGGGCGGTCTTCGCGGTGCGGGATGGGCGTGCTCGCACCCAGCCGGTGAAACTCGGCCATCGAGGCGCGCTCGAGGTGGAGGTCCTCGACGGGCCCGCCACCGGCGATGAGATCATCCGCTATCCGAACGACCAGATCGAGGACGGCGCCCGGGTGCAGGCCAACAGGTCCGGGTCGCCGTAGCCGGTCCGCGCACCGCGGATACTGGACGCTGCCGCCTGGCGCACCCAGATTCCGCCATGCTCGTCGACGTGCATGCCCACTTCTACCACGACCGCACGCCGCGCAGCGACTGGCGGGAGCGGAACGCGAGCCGGCTCGCCGCGGGCGAGACCATCGGCATCACCTGGCACGTCGCCTCGATCCTCGGCAGCTGGGGCCTCACCTCGCCGACCTATTTCCCCTCCGCCGCCGATCTCAGCTATGCCAACGATCAGTTGCGGCAGCTCACCCTCGAGCATCCGGACCGCATCCGCGGCTACGTCGCGGTAAACCCGAACGTCACCGGCCACGCGCTCTCCGAGATCGACCGGGGCGCCGAGTCAGGCATGATCGGGGTGAAGCTGGCGGCGAGTCGCCGCGCCGATGATCCGCTGCTCGATCCGGTCTGCGCCGCGGCGGAGGAACTCGGTTTCCCGGTGCTGCACCACATCTGGCAGCACCGCCGCCGCGAGTGGCCCGGCCAGGAGGCGTCTGATGCGGTCGAACTCTGCCGCCTGGCGGCCCGGCACCCGCGGGTCGATTTCATCCTCGCACATATCGGCGGGGGCGGTGACTGGCTCCACAGCCTCCGGGCGGCGCGCACCTTTCAGAATGTCTATCTCGATCTCTCCGGCAGCGGCGTGGACGGCGGCATGCTCGAGAGCGCCCTCCGCGCGGTGGGCGCCGAACGCCTGCTCTGGGGCGCCGACGTGACCCTCTGCACCGGCTGGGCGAAGCTGCGCTATCTCGAGCGGCTCCTCACCCCCGCCGATCTCGCGCTGGTCACCTCCGGCAACGCGGTGCGCATCTTCCCGCCGGGCGCCTTCTCATGATCGACGTCAGCGTCTTCCTCGGCTCCTATCCCTGGCGCCTGATCCCCGGGACCTCGCCCGAAGCAGTACTCGCGGCGATGGATCGGGTCGGCATCACGACCGGCTGGGCGTCGCATCTACCGAGCCTCTTCTGGAAGGACCCGGCGGAGGGGAACGGCTGGCTCTATGAGGTCGCGGCGAAGTTTCCCCGGCTCAGGGCGGTCGCCGCCATCCATCCAGGGCTGCCTCACTGGGAGGAGGATCTTCGTGAGGCGGTCGATCGGGGTGCGGTGGCGCTGCGCGCCGACCCCGGATTCCTCGGGATCGCGCCGGCCGGATCGGAGATGCTGCGGCTGGTCACGGCGGCGAGCGAGGTGGGGCTGCCGCTGCTCAGCGCGGTGCGGCTGGAGGACGGCAGGGGCCGTCACCCGCTCGATGTCGCGCCGGAGCTGGCGCCCTGGGCGGTACGCGCCTGGCTGCGTCACGACACCGAGGCCCGCTTCGTGATCACCCATGCGGAGCGGAGCTTCATCGAGGAGGTCCACTACGGTTCGACCCCGGCGGAAGCCGCCCGGGCCTGGTGGGACATCTCCTGGGCCTGGGGCCCGCCGGAGGACCACCTGGAACTGCTGCTTGCCACGATGGGGGCTTCGCGATTCCTTTTCGGCAGCGGGCAGCCGCTCCGGCTTCCGGAGACGGCTGCCGCCCGGCTGGACCTGCTCGACCTGGCCCCGGCCGACCGGCAGACGATCACGACCGGCAACGCAACGCAGCTCACCATACGGAGCACCACGTCCGCATGACCGAACCCACGCGTCGACACGAGCC
Organism: Gemmatimonadales bacterium; assembly: GCA_036741755.1. Taxonomy (GTDB): domain Bacteria; phylum Gemmatimonadota; class Gemmatimonadetes; order Gemmatimonadales; family GWC2-71-9; genus JADJOM01. The sequence goes on along the minus strand of DAINRP010000035.1, from coordinate 7,480 downwards.
CCGCATCTCCTTCGCTGGGCGCACCGCCCCCAAGCTCGAGACCTCCGCCGGCAGCTACGAAGTCGTGGATCTCTCCGCCGAGGGCATTCGCTTCCGGGCGCCGAACCACGAAGGGCCGGCGGTCACCATCGGTGATGTGCTGCGGGCGACCATCCGGTTTCCCGCCGATCGCCTGGTTGAGGTCGAGGGCCGGATCCTGCGTGTCGCCGGCGATGAGGCGGCGCTGCACCTCGAGCGCGGCCATGAACCGATCGCGTCCAGCGTGCCGATGGGGCCAGCGAGCCCGCGGCGAACGGGCCTGCTCTGGTAGGCGCGGATCATGGCCTGGGCACACGAACGCGAGCATTACCGGGTAGCGTATCCCACGGCGCTGCGCCCGAAGCTCCTGGTGCAGGGGCACACCTTTGATGTCGTGGACGTCTCCGAGCGCGGCATCCGCTTCCGCCTCGGCAAGGCGGAGGAGCCTGCCCCGGGCTTCGAGCTGCTGGGCGCTGTCCGGTTTCGCCGCGGCGAGACGATCACGGTGCGAGGTGTCGTCCTGCGTGTGGTGCAGGGGGAGGTGGCCGTCAAGCTCGAAGAAGGGGTGCCGCTCCGCGTGATCATGGAAGAGCAGCGCTTCCTGCTCGACCGGCACCGCCACCTCGGCATGTGAGATGACCGGCCGCGCCGAGGTCGCTATCGTCGGCCTCGGGGCCGCGGGAAGTGCCGCCGCGCTGACCCTCGCCCGCCGCGGCCGCCGAGTCATCGGATTCGACCGGTTCCACCCTCCGCACATCCACGGCTCCACCCATGGGCGCTCGCGCATCATCCGCGAGGCCTACTACGAATCCCCCGCCTACGTCCCCCTGGTCAGGCGTGCCTACGAACTGTGGCACGACCTCGAGCGCGACAGCGGCCGCACCCTGCTCACCCAGACCGGCGGCCTCATGCTCGGCCCCGCCGGCGGCGAGCTGGTCGATGGCGCCCGGCGGAGTGCGGAGCTGCACGGGATTCCCTGGGAACTCCTCGATGCGGCCGCGGTGCGGCGCCGCTTCCCGGCGTTCCGTCCCGACGCCGACGCCGTCGCGGTGCTGGAGCAGCGCGCCGGCTTCCTCGACCCGGAGGCCTGCGTCGAGAGCTGCCTGACACTGGCCGCAGGTGCCGGCGCGACGCTCCGGTTCGACACCCTGGTGGATCGCTGGGAACGCACGGGAGACGGGATCCGGCTGCATACCACCGGCGGCACCGTCGAGTGCAACCGGCTGATCCTCGCCGCGGGGGCGTGGATGGGAGGACTGATGGGCGGTACGCCGCTGCCGCTCACCGTCACCCGTCAGGTGATGTACTGGTTCCGTCCAAAGGAGGGCGTGCCGCACTTCGGCGCGGGAAAACTGCCGGTGTTCATCTGGGAGTGGGAGGCGGGACGGATGATCTACGGCTTCCCGGACCACGGCGCCGGCTTCAAGGTCGCACGCCACCACGAGGGGCCAACCGTGAATGCCAACGTCGCCGATCGTTCTGTAAGCCCGGCCGAGATCGCCGAGATGCGGGAGATTCTGCGCCGTTGCTTCCCAGAGGCCGACGGCGAACCGGTCGACGCGGCGACCTGCCTCTACACCAACACCCCCGACCATCACTTCGTCCTCGGCGCCCACCCCGACGAACCGCGGGTCATCCTCGCCAGTCCCTGCTCCGGCCACGGCTTCAAGTTCGCGAGCGCGATCGGCGAGGTGCTGGCGGACCTCGCCACCACCGGTCAGTCGAGCTTCGATCTTTCGCCCTTTTCGCCCCGGCGTTTCGGCTGACGCGGCGGCGCTATTGCCAGCGGAAGCTCTTCAGCGCCACCGCGAACGCCACCACCATCCAGACCAGCAGCACCGTGAGCTTCCCCGCGACCTGCGGCAGCGTCGCCCCTTCCAGCATGATGGCGCGGAGCGAATCCACCACCGCCGTGAGCGGCAGCGCCTTGATGACCGGCTGCACCAGCTCGGGGAACCGCGCCGACGAGAAGAACACCCCGGAGAGCACCCACATCGGGAGCATCATCAGGTTCGCGAGGCCGGAGATCCCTTCGATCGTAGTCGGCCGCGCGGCGGCCATCAGCCCCATCGCGCCAAAGGCGAGGGAGCCGGTGACGCAGACCACGGTCAGCGATGCCAGCGATCCCCGCACCGGGACGCCGAAGGCGATCACGCCGAACGCGAGAATAGTCCCGACCTCGAGGCCGAGCAGCAGCAGCTGGGCGAGCGGGAACGAGGCGAGGTAGTCCGCCCGTGACATCGGTGTCGCGACCAGCCGCTTGAGCAGCTTCTTCTTTCGTGCATCCACGATCGCGAAGCCGGTCCCCCAGATGCCGCTCCCCATCAGGTTCATCCCCAGGAGCCCCGGCAGCAGGAAGTCGATGTAGCGCGAGCCCTTCTCCCGTACGATCTCGTTCGACGTGGCGACCGGGTCGCTGCGACCCGCAGCACGCTGCACGGCGTTGTCCACCCGGAGTCGCGCCGGGGCCGCCTCGGGGCGGGTGTCGTCATACCGGTAGTGCACCCCATCGCCCGCCGGAATGGCGACCAGCGCCACCCGCCCGTTCCGGAGCGCGAGAGCGGAGGAGGTGGAATCGGTGAACCGCACCACGTCGAGCGCGCCGTCCGCGCTGAGCGCGCGGAGGATCGAGTCGGCCGGCGGGCCCCATGCACCCCAGCCGATCCTGATCCGCTCCGGTGGCTGGTTCCGGAAGGCGATGCCCAGGCCGGTCGCGAGCAGGATCGGGAAGATGTAGACCCAGAAGACCGCCTCCGGTTCCCGGAAGAACTCGCGCAATCGGACGAGTATCAGCGCCCGCAGGGCAGGGCGGAAACCTCGGCGTTCACTCATCGCGCAGGTATCTCCCGGTGAGCGCCACGAAGACATCCTCGAGGGTAGGGGCGTGGGTTCTCAGTTCCGCGACGGCGGCACCGTTCTGCCGGAGCGCCTCGAGGACCCGCGGGAGCGTCTCGTGGAGCCGTGCCACCCGGAGCGTCAGGACGGCATCATGCTGTTTCACGCCGAGCACTCCGGGGATCGAGGCGCATCTCCCCGGCAGGTCAGCGGCTGCGCTTTCCAAAGTGAGTTCCACCACCTGCTCCGCGCCGAGTGAGGCGATCAGTTCCCTCGGCGTGCCGAGCGCGATGATCCGGCCATGATCCACCACCGCTACGCGGTCGCAGAGCCGCTCCGCCTCGTCCATGTAGTGGGTGGTGATGATCACCGTGCGGCCGCTCGCCTTGAAGCCGCCGATGAGTTCCCAGAGTTGGCGCCGAGACTGGGGGTCGAGGCCCGTCGTTGGTTCGTCGAGAAAGAGCAGCTCCGGCTCCCCAACCAGCGCGCAGGCGATCGCCAGCCGCTGCTTCTGTCCCCCGGAGAGCTGGCCCACCCGGGCGGCGCGCTTCTCGGTGAGCTGCACCTGACCGAGCACTGCCGCGACGGTCTCGCCGCGGGAGTAGAAGCTCCGGAACATCGCGATCGTCTCCTCCACCGTGAGCTTCTCTGAGAACTGGGTCTCCTGCAGCGAGACTCCGATCCGGCGGCGGAGCGCCTTCGCGTCGCGGTCCCAGCGGAGGCCGAGGAGGGTGACCTCTCCCGAATCAGCCGGCTTGAGCCCTTCGCAAATCTCGAGCGTGGTCGTCTTCCCCGCGCCATTCGGCCCGAGGAGGCCGAAGCACTCCCCCGGCTGCACCTCGAGGTCGAGCCCATCCACCGCGCGGACATCCTTGTAGCTCTTGCGGAGGTCGCGGAGCAGCAGGGCGGGGGGCGCCGTCACGGCGTGGGGTCGCGGCCGGGCGGCTGGCGCTCCGCCTGACAACGGATCCAGAACCGGAGCAGCAGCTTGGTGCTCTCGAACACGCGCACCTCGGGGTCGTTGAGCGCCCGCTCCCTCGGCTCGAGCTTGAGATCGAGATGGGGGCGGGAGCCGTTCCTGATGTGAAAGGCCTGGCGCGGCGCGCCGACGCGCTGGCGGAGCCGGTCCAGCTCGGCGAGGTCGTTGGTACTCGACAGCACGTGCGACCATCCCGGGGCGAGCAGGTTCTCGCGGTCCATGAGCAGCATGCCGCAAGATAATCCGCGGCCCGGCCGGATTCCTGTTCGTCCCCGATCCGTATAGAATTAGTCCGTCGCCGTCCACGAAACCCTGGAGTATCCGTGCCGCACTCCCAGGCCCAGCTCGAAGCCGTTCCCATGCCCGCGGGTGCGGGGGAGCAGGTCATCGCCCGGTGGGACGGCACCGAGGTCGTCCTGATCACCAGCACCTCGTCGCCGGCGCTCAGGGCTCTGGCCGAGCAGGTCGCGCTGCGCGCTATGCGGGACACCCCGTTCCATCAACCTGCCTACACCGCCGCGGACACCGAGGACACCCGGGTCTACATCGCCCGCGAGGGCGGAAATGCCGTCGGGCTCGCGGTACTCCGGCCCCGGCCCCGCTGGGCCTGGTGGTCGTGGGACGACTGGGACGAGGAGCGCCGGCCGGCCACCGGCGTGGCGCCGATGACCTCGTGGACCGTCGAGACCATCTGGACCCACGCCACATCGCAGTCCCGCGGCCTGGCGCATCGGTTGTTGCAGGTCGCGAGCGACCAGGTGGACCAGCCCATCACCTCGTTCGGATGGCGCCGCCCCTTCACCCCGTCCGGGACCGAATTTGTGAGGCGGCTCTGCCCCGAGGGCTTCTGGGTGCCGGATTGACCCCGGCCGGATGCCGATGACACGCAACGGGCGGCCCATGCAGGGTCGCCCGTTCGCGTTTCATGCATACACGGATCAAATCGCACGCCGCAGGGGCGACCGGCAGTTCGCGCCTGCACCGCACCCGCCCTTAGAACAACCCCCGCACCACCGGGATCTGATCCCGACGCAGCCACGCGACCACCGCCGCGCAGACGAACACCGTGATCGCGAGCCCGAACAGCAGCCCGCCATCGTTCAGGACCACGATGCCGAGCTTCGTGAGATGGGAGACGATCGCACCGGAGATCACCCCCAGCGCGATCACCGCCCCGATCCCTGCGGTCGCCGGAATGAGCAGCAGTACCGAGGCGATCAGCTCCACCACCCCGCTCCCGAGGCGGCCCCACGGCTCGAGGCCGAGAGTGCTGAAGATGTAGATCGACTCGGGGGCTCCCGTGAACTTGAAGTACAGCGTCTGCAGCAGGATGACCGCGGCGACGACCTGACAGGCCCAGCTGAGGTAGCCGGCGGTCCTGGGGAGAGACATGGCGTGCGTTTCCAGCATCGGTGCTCCTGAGGGCTGAGGGCTCCATGCCGGCAGCCACCCGCCGCCGGCACCTACTCGTGACTTCGAATCGCGGCGCCGTGATGCCGCACCAGCCGCCACAATTCGCGGGCCGTGGCGGGACGGGCTCCCTCGGCGACATTCGCGGCGGCGATCGTGAACAGCAGCCGCCACTGCTCCCTGAGAGTACGATATGCGCTGCCGATCCGGTTCTCCGGATCGTAGATACTGGTCGCTTCGGCGGTGGCGCCGTTGAGTTCGACGATCTTGAAGTTCCGCCCCGCCTGGAACTCCGCGACGCTCGGCGTCCGGATGTCGTAGCGGCCGAAATGGAACCCGGTGAATCCCCGGCTGATCCGGTCGATCGCCGCGGCGAGCGCGTCGGTCGTGACCCACCCGCCATCGAAGAACGCCGCCCCCCGGCAATGAGTTCCCAGCTCGACCAGCGGGATCTGCTCCCCCGCCGGCGGAATCTCCGCCAGCCGCCCGGCGTGCCGCCGCAGGTAGAACGGCGCCATGCAGACCGCCCGGTCGTCGGCGAGAATCAGCTCCTCCAGGGACTGCTCCCCGTCCCCGGTGACGGCCGGGAAGCGCTTCTCGGTGACCGAAAAGATCCGGCCCATCGGCTGTCCCGGTTCGCGGAGGTAGAAGACCCCGAACTCGAACCCCGGCGCGTACTCCTGCACGATCACGTCGCCCTGCGCGTGCGCCAGGTAGGCTTCGACCTCCCCCGCGCTCCGCACGATCGCCACTCCGGAGCCGCGCTCCCCCACATCGGGTTTGAGCACCAGCGGCCAGGGCGTTGCAAGCGTTGCCTGGAACGCCGTCGCCTGGGCGATCCGTTCCGCGACCGGGAGCTTGGCAGGAACCATCCGCCACGCCGCGACGAACGCCGCGCTTCCGGAGAGCCCCTCGAGAATCTGCGACTTCGACTCGCCGACGAAGCCGCCGCCCGGAATCCCCGGATTGACCGCCGTGAAGAGCAGCAGGCTCCGATGCTTGAGCGCAAGCCAGAGGACGTACAGCGCGATCGGCGGATAGAACGCCCACCTCGGCCAGAACTCCCACCGGGTGAACCGGCGCCAGCGGGAGAGCTGCAGCCGTCGGCCGCGCCACGTGGTGAGCGGGATCAGGAACTTGAGCAGCACGAAGAGGACGAGCGCGCTGACGAACAGATAGAGCGCCGCCCGTTCGCGGAACACCGCGAGCACCCGCTGCGTCGCCTCACCGAAGACGGCGGCGACGCCGACCAGGATCGGGGTCCAGATGGCGACGGCGACGAAGAAGTACGCCGTGAACCGCGCGAGACTGGTGCGCAGCATCCCGGCGGCGAAGTAGGTCGGCAGCCGGGTGCCCGGCAGCACCCGGGTGGCGAAGACCAGCACCGCGCCCCGCCGCTCGATCCAGGTCGAACTCCACTGCACCGCCTCCGGCGTGATGAACCAGCGGAGCGGCGCCCGGCGCAGGGCGGCGCGGCCCAGCGAGCGGCCGGCCAGGAAGACCAGGATGTCGCCGACAAATATCCCGACGAAGCAGGCGAGCGTGCCGGTCCAGAAGCCGATGGTGCCCCGGGCGATCATCAGCCCGGCGGTGATGCAGGTGAGGTCCTCGCTGATCAGGGTCGCGACCGCAAGCAGCAGGCAGACGATGACGAGCGCCAGGCCGGTGATCCTCGGAATACTGCGCGGGTCGAACGGCTCGGCGGCGGCCGCGAGCCGCTCCGGCGCGGCGGTCGAGCGCATCACCGCCTCTCCCCGTTCCGCCCGCTCCACGAACGTCGTAACCGGCTCGGCGATCCGCTCGGGATACATGAACGCCTGGAAGTGGTCGCCGTCGTTCATGTCGAGTTCGGCCTGCGGGACGATGCGGGCATGCTCGCGCGCAAGCGCGGCGCTCACCAGCGGGTCCTGCGCACCCTGCAGGATCAGCATCGGGCCGGCGTATCGCTGCAGGATCCCGCGGAGCGGACGCTGGTCGGTGTCGTAGAAGTTCCGCGCATACGCGACGCTGAGCATCGCGTCGTCCAGCCAGCCGAAGTGCGGAATCCCTTCGCGCAGCAGCCAGAGCCCGCCGAGCTGCAGGCCGTGAATCAGGTGATTCAGATGGTAGTCGCCGAGCAGCTCGTACTCCTGCGCGCCGATCGCCGAAAGCATCGTGATCGAGCGGACCCGTTCGGGCGCGAGGTCCTCGGTCTGCAGGACGATCCAATCCTCGCCCTCCGTGCGGGTCACCATCCAC
>DAINRP010000034.1:12236-16980 GCA_036741755.1 Gemmatimonadales bacterium | reverse complement strand
AGCAGGGCAAGGCCGATCCCGGAGGTCGCGCCCCCCGCCTTCCTGCCGGGTCGCGAAGTTCGGGTGACCATCCGCTCCGGAGCGGCGATGAAGGGGGCCAGGGCGCTCGTGGCGCTGCGAAAGGCGGAGGTGCTGGGGAGCGTCAGCGAGATCCGGCCCCCTGGCGCATTCGAGCAGGAGCTGTTCGACGGCCGATTCAGTTTCCACTTCAGCGGCGCAGCCGATGACTTGGCGCTGCGTGCAGCGGTGGAGGCCGCCGGCGAAGTCGCGACCGTGGAGTTTGGGACCGGTGACGCGGCCGCGCCCGGCGAGGCGGCGGAACGAAGCCGGCAGATCCGGATCGACCTCAAGCGCCTCGACGCGATCATGAACCTCGTTGGAGAGCTGGTGGTCGCCAAAGGGCGCCTGGCCGAACTTGCGGACCCGGCCGACTCGCCGGAGCTCAAGGCCGTCGGGTCGCGCATCAGCCGGATCGCCTCCGATCTGTACGGCGAGGTGGTGCAGGCCCGGCTGACGCCTGTGTGGCAGGTGTTCGACCGCTTCCCGCGGGTGGTGCGCGATCTGGCCCGGCAACTCGGCAAGCGCGTCCGTTTCGAAGTGGAGGGAGAGGACACCCAGCTCGATCGAACCATCCTCGATGAGATCGGGGAGCCGCTCATCCACCTGCTGCGGAACGCCGTGGATCATGGGATCGAGCCGGCCGAACAGCGGCTGGTGCACGGGAAGCCGGAAGAGGGGCTGATCCGGATCACCGCCACCAGTGACCGTACCACTGTGCTGATTCGGGTGATTGACGACGGGGCCGGCATCGACCGAGGAAGGGTCCTCGCCGATGCGAGGCGCGCCGGACTGGTCCCGGAGCAGACGACCGAACTGAACGACGATCAGCTCCTCAAGGTGCTGGCGCGTCCAGGCTTCTCCACCGCGACGCAGGTGACAGACGTCTCCGGCCGCGGCATGGGAATGGATGCGGTCTTCTCGCGGCTCCGGGCGCTGGGGGGGTCGGTGGATCTCGCGACGACGTACGGGCAGGGCAGCACCTTCACTCTGCGGTTGCCGATGACGCTCGCGATCGTACGGGCGCTGCTGGCCCGCGTGGGTGAAGAACGGTATGCCTTCCCTCTCGCCGGCATCGCGGAGACGGTGGAGTACCATCCGAACCGGGTCGCGACGCTCGAGGGGCGCGAAGCCTACGCGCTGCGGGAGACGCTGGTACCGACGGTGCGTTTGCGCGAGCGCTTCGGGGTCACCGGTCCGAGGCCGCCGGGCCGGTCGCCCGCCGTGATTCTGGATGTGGGTGGCCGGCGAGCGGCGATCGTAGTCGACGCGCTGATCGGTCAGCAGGAAATTGTGGTGGAACCCTTCGAGGCACCGAAGGGCACGCTCCCGCTCTTCAGCGGGGCCACGATCCTCGGGGATGGAGCCCCGGCGCTGATCGTGGACCCTGCGGCGCTGGTCTGAGGAGGCCCGCATGGACGACGTGAGGGAACTCCACGCGCTGCAGCGCGACGCGCTGCGCGAGGTGGCGAACATCGGGGCGGGGCATGCAGCCACGGCACTGTCCCAGCTGACCAACCGGCGCATCATGATCTCGGTGCCCGAGGTCAACATCGTCCGCCTCGAGGAGGTCCCCGAGATCCTCGGCAAGCCGGACGATGTCGTTGCGGCGGTCCTGATGCACATGATGGGTGACCTGACGGGCCGCACCCTCGTGCTCTTTCCCGAGGACTGTGCCCGGACCCTCTGCGATATCCTGCTCCGCCGCCCACCCGGCACGACCACGGGCTTCGACGAAATGGAGCAGTCGGGTCTCAAGGAGGTCGGCAACATCCTCTCCAGCGCCTACATGAACGCGCTGTCGGATTTCATGGGGATGATGCTGGTGCCCTCCGTGCCCAGTCTCGCGATCGACCTGATGGGCGCGGTGCTGACCTCGATCTACATGAATTTCGGGTATGACCGGGACTACGTCTTCTGCGTCGAAACGCAGTTCCTGTTCGAGGACCCGGGGCTCAAGCTGCGTGGCCACTTTCTGCTGCTTCCTGACCTCGCGAGCCTCCGGGCCATCTTCGACGCCATCCGGCTGACGTGAGGGAAGCGTGACCGGGACGGCGCCATCGGAACGCGATCTCACGGTCCTGCGCTCGTTCGCCCGCCGCATCGATCCGGCCGATGCGGGAGCGCACAACAACCTTGGCGTCCTGTATTACCAGAAGGGCCTCGTCCCCGAGGCCATCGAGGAGTTCATCCGGGCGCTCGAGCTCGATCCGCGCATGCAGGTCGCGACGGAGAACCTCGAGATCGCGTATCACGCCACCGGCTACTACGATCGCCGCCTCGCGGAATTGCGGGAACGGCTCCGTCGCGAGCCCTCCGATGTCCCCGCCCGCTGGGAACTCGGCCGGACCTGCGCGGCACTCGCGCAATGGGACGAGGCGGCCTCCGAATTCCGGGTGATTCTCACCCGCAAGCCGGATGACATCGCGGCCCTGCTCCAGCTCGGGCTCGCCGAGCGGGGTCGCGGCAATCTCGAAGCGGCGACGGCCGCCTTCGAACGCGCCAAGTCCCTCGATCCGAACTCCTCCATCACCCTCTTCTACTACGGCGAGGCGCTCTACAATCGCGGCCTCTCGGAGCAGGCGCGGCAGGCGCTGGAGGCGGCGGTCCAGAAGAACCCAGACAACGCCGACGCCTACTATCTGCTGGCATTCGTCTATGGGGATCTGGGCGACCACGAAAAAGCGCGCAGCGCCACGGCGCGCGCCACGACGCTCAACCCCACGCTTGCCCGGGCCCAGAACAACCTGTCGCTCAGCCGGTACGGCCCCGGGGGCGAGGGACCGGGCGCCCCGGCGCCGCGGACCTCGGTGCCGCGCCCCGCGGTGGCGGAGGGCGCGGCCCTGGCGCACTACAATCTCGGGCTCGCCTTCCGGCAGAAGGGCTACTACGTCGAGGCCCTCCGGGAGTACCGGCTGGCGCTCGACGCCGGCGAAGATGCCCGTCTCGTCAGGCAGGCGATGGCGGAGGTGCACCTGCTGCGTCGGGACATCGCGGCCGCACTTGAGCTGTACGACTTGCTCCTCGCCGAGGATCCGGCCTCCCCCAAGCTCTGGAACGAGCGCGGGATCTGCCTGCATCAGTCGGGGCGGCGGGAGGAAGCCACGGTGGCCTACGAACAGTCCATCACGATCGATCCGGAGTATGCGCTCGGCTGGAACAATCTCGGCGTGCTCCGTACCCAGTTGCCCGACGGGGACAGTGCGCTCGAGGCCTTCCAGTGGGCGCTGCGCCTGCTCCCCGAGCTGGTGGCGCCGCGCCTGAACCTGGCCCTCGCCCTCTTCCATCGGCGGCGGCTGCAGCTCGCCCTGGAAGCGTACCGGCAGGTGCTGGCAGATCACCCGCAGCACTCGGTCGCCTGGAACGGGGTCGGCCTGGTGCTGGTCGAACTGAAGCGCTTCGAAGACGCGAAGCATGCCTTCAGCCGGGCCGTGGAGGCCGATCCCGCCAACGCCTCGGCGCACTACAACCTCAGTTTCACGCTCAGCCACCTCGGGGACTTCGACGGGGCGCTCCGGGCGACGAAACGGGCGCTCGAACTGGAGCCGTTCTACGTCGCGCAGAAGTACGCGCTGACCATCGATCTCCAGTACGAACACCCGGAGATCGCCATCGTCCCGGAGATCTCCGCCGACGTGACGGCGGACCAGGTGGGCGGCGAGTTCCATTTCGATGAGCGTCTGCTGGACCGCATCTTCGAGGAGCTTGATCCCGCCGAGCGCACTTCCGCGCCGGTTGCGGCGGAGGACCCCCTGGCGCTGGCGTCCGATTACATCGCCAAAGGCTTCCTGGAGCATGCCACCGTCCAGGTGGAGCGCGCGCTGGCCCGTGGCACCCAGCCGGCGCGGGCGACGACGCTCCTCGGCGAGGTCTATGCGCGTCGCGGCCTGCACGGGGAAGCGCTGGATCGCTTCCGTCAGGCACTGACCCTGGACCCTTCGCAGCCCCGCGCGCTGCTCGGGGAGGTGCGCGCCCTGCTCGCCATGGACCGCGGGCTCGAAGCGGTCGAGCGCGCGGAGGAATTGCTGCAACTCGCGCCGGAGGACGTCGAGTCGTTTGTCGTGGCGGCGCGGGTCCGGCTGGTCTCGGGCCATGCCGGTGCCGCGCTCGAGGCGCTGCGTCAGGCGCGCGTCCTCGAACCCGGCCGGTCCGATCTGCTCCAGCTCGAGGCCAGCGTGGCCGCGCAGCTCGGCGACGTCGACGGCGCGGTCGACGCCTGCCACGCGGCGCTGCAGCTCGACCCCATGGTCCCTCAGGTCTGGCTGGATCTCGGCCGGCTCGAGGAGCGCCGCGAGAACTGGACGGGCGCACGGCTGGCCTACCAGGACGCGCTCGAGCTGCTGCCAACCTACATGGAGGCCTCGCTGGCGCTGGGCGATCTGCTGCGACGGACCGAGTCGCCAGCCGTCGCGGTCGCGTTCATGGTGGACGTCCTGCTGGCCGAGCCATGGGACCTCGAGGCGCTCCTCCTGCTGGCGCGCGCACTCCTGGACGAGGGGCGCGTCGAGCGCGCCATCGAGGCGCTGGATCGGGTGCTCAAGTTCGATCCCGATCACGAGGCGGCGCTCTTTCATCGGGGCGTTGCCCTCGCGCGCATCCGGCGCTACGGCGACGCCGTTCGCTCGTGGGAGCGAGTGGTGCAGGTGGAGCCCTCCGGACCGTACGCCCAGGCGGCCCGCACCCACGC